>NZ_JALGQY010000001.1:0-316667 GCF_022809915.1 Acinetobacter lwoffii
GACCATAGCAAGAGTGAACCACCTGATCCCTTCCCGAACTCAGAAGTGAAACCTCTTAGCGCTGATGGTAGTGTGGGATTACCCATGTGAGAGTAAGTCATCGCCAGCTCATTATTCCAAAATCCCCCTCCGCCAAGGCAGAGGGGGATTTTTTTATGCGTGGAATTTAGTCAAATAAATGTTATTTATGTGCTATTTCGACTGAAACATCACATAAAAATAAAATTGAGAGGCGTATACTGAACCGGTCTATGGAGCGGATATGTCCTCAAATTCATCTTCAAGCCATATTGAATATGGCTCTTCTGCTTTTAAAGCAGTGCTTTTTTCCTTATTCCTTGCTGGCTTTGCCATTTTTTCATCACTGTATTGCGTACAGCCGATGATGCCGATTCTGGCTGATTATTTCCAGGTCAGCCCGACTCAAAGCAGTTTCCCTTTATCTTTTTCTACCATTGCCTTGGCAGTTGGCCTGATTTTTACTGGACTAATATCAGACCGATTCGGTCGTAAGCCGATTATGGTCTGGTCTCTATTTTCAGTCTCAGTATTATTACTATTAAGTGCAATATTGCCGATCTGGTCCGTGTTTCTGACCACACGAGTAATGATTGGATTGACAGTCAGTGGTGTCGCTGCGGTCGCGATGACTTATATCGGAGAAGAAATTGCAGAAAAAGATATCGGTTTTGCCATGGGCTTATATATTTCTGGCACAGCGATAGGTGGTATGGGAGGGCGTTTAATTGCCGGAGTTTTAGTGGATTTTATCTCCTGGCAATCTGCCACTTTGATTATCGGTATCTTAAATCTTTGTATCGCTGGATTATTTTCTTACCTATTACCCGCTTCGCAACATTTTAAAGCCTATCCAATCAAGCTGAATCGTTTTAAAAACTCATTTAGGCAGAATCTCGCTGATCCAAAACTTCGGGTTTTATTCCTGCAAGGTTTTATCTTGATGGGCTGCTTTGTCTCGGTATTTAATTATCTGAGTTATCGCTTGATCCAAGCGCCATTTGAGTTATCTCATGTCTGGATTGGCGTGATTTCAATTACTTATTTGGCTGGTATTTATAGCTCCCCTCGAGCAGCACATTGGGGACGGCATTATGGCAAATTCAATATATTGGCAGCCATGATCCTGATGATGCTTGTGGGCTTGGCGCTGATGCTGATCAATCAGTTGGTTATTGTTTTTATCGGATTGCTGATTTTTACTTTTTCTTTTTTCGCTGCCCATTCGACTGCCAGTAGCTGGGTGTCGATCCAGTCCTTACAGTATCGGGCAGTCGGTTCGTCGCTGTATTTATTTTGCTATTACCTGGGTTCAAGTGTGTGGGGGAGCTCAAGCGGATTGGTGTGGGAGAACTATGGCTGGATAGGATTAACTGTGTTTATTGCCGCATTATTATTGACTGGTTTGTCATTTAGTTTAAAACTCCGTTCAAATTAGAGATTATTTCCAAGCTTTTCTCCTCATAAATAAAATAAATTTCTTTTTTGATATATTTAAACTTTAGATTCAAGTGATAAATAAAGCGTGATTCAGTTAGTCTCTGATTTTGTATAAATTATAATCAAGCAAGCTAGAGCTGATTCATGGTAAAATAATCGGCTTTCATCTTTGATCTTATTTTTAGATCTCCTATCATCTGCCAGCCGAGAATTGCTAGCCATGTCTACTGCTTATACCATGCAGACTGCGCCAAAAGCGTTGTTTGATTACGACAAATATTGGGCGTCTTGTTTTGACCCTGCGCCATTTTTGCCGATGTCACGCGAGGAAATGGATCAACTCGGCTGGGACAGCTGTGATTTTATTTTAGTTTGTGGCGATGCTTATATCGATCATCCATCTTTCTGTTCAGGCATTATTGGCCGTACCCTAGAAGCACAAGGCTTCCGTGTCGGCATTATTGCACAGCCAGACTGGACCAGCGTGGATGCGTTCCGCGTTCTGGGTAAACCGAATATTGCTTGGGGTGTAACAGCAGGGAATATGGATTCTATGATCAACCGTTATACGGCTGACCGTAAAATCCGTTCTGATGACGCCTATTCACCAGACAACCAGCCAAACAAACGTCCAGACCGTGCGGCAACCGTGTATTGTCAGCGTGTCCGTGAAGCTTATCCGGATGTACCGGTATTGCTCGGCGGTATTGAAGCATCGTTACGTCGTATTGCGCATTATGATTACTGGTCAGACAAAGTCCGTCGTTCAGTCTTGATGGATTCAAAAGCCGATCTTTTGATGTACGGCAATGGTGAACGCTCAATCACTGAAATTATGCATCGTCTGGCGCGTGGCGAGAAAATTCACGAGATTACTGATGTTCGCGGTACAGCGTTTATTGTGAATAAACACAACCGTGCCTCTAAAGCCAAATTTGTTGAAATCGCATCGAATGATGTGGATGCGATTGGCCGTGTGGATCCAATTATTAACCCTTATGTCATGACTGAAGATATCGACGGTTGTGAGATTGAACAAGGGAAAGATTCTAGCCAGTACCAGGGTTTCCAAAAAGAACATGTAGCCAATCCGATTGTGCGAGCAGGGGATGACTTAGATCCTGATACGCAAATTGTGCAACTGCAACCGGCTTCTAAAGCGATTAAACATAAGTTACCGCCGCGCGAATTGGCCGTAATCCGTTTGCCTGCTTTTGAAGAAGTTGCTGCTGATCCAGTGCTCTATGCACATGCCAACCGTATTCTGCATCTGGAAACCAATCCGGGAAATGCGCGTGCTATGGTACAAAAGCATGGTGAACGTGATGTCTGGTTGAATGCACCGCCAATTCCGTTGACTACCGAAGAAATGGACTATGTGTTTGACCTGCCTTATGCACGTCTGCCGCATCCTGCTTATGGCAATGCACGTTTCCCGGCATTCGACATGATCAAGTTCTCTGTGAATATCATGCGTGGCTGTTTCGGTGGTTGTACTTTCTGTTCGATTACGGAACATGAAGGTCGTATTATCCAGAATCGTTCAGAAGAATCGATTCTACGAGAAGTGGAAAAAATCCGTGATACCGCACCGGGTTTTACCGGTATTATCTCGGACTTGGGTGGCCCAACAGCCAACATGTACCGTTTGGCCTGCAAAGATCCTGAGATTGAAAAGAACTGTCGTAAACCATCTTGCGTATTCCCGGGGGTTTGCCAAAACCTGCATACCGACCATGCGCAATTGACGCAGTTATACCGTAAGGCACGTAGCTTACCGGGTATTAAAAAGATTCTGATTGGTTCAGGCCTACGTTATGATCTTGCGGTTTTAAACCCTGAATATGTCAAAGAACTTGTCACCCATCATGTCGGTGGTTACTTAAAAATTGCGCCTGAACATACCGAGAAAGGTCCACTCAATAAAATGATGAAGCCGGGTATTGGTACCTATGACCGCTTCAAGCAAATGTTTGATCGTTACAGTAAAGAAGCCGGTAAGGAACAATACTTGATTCCTTACTTCATCGCGGCGCATCCGGGAACTACCGATTACGACATGATGAATTTGGCGATTTGGTTGAAGAAGAATGGTTTCCGTGCCGATCAGGTACAGACCTTCTATCCTTCACCAATGGCGACTGCAACTACCATGTACTACACTGGTAAAAACCCGCTGGCGAAAGTGGCGCGTTATACTGAAAATGTCGACATTGTGAAAGGTGAGAAACGTCGTCGTCTGCACAAAGCTTTCTTGCGTTATCATGATTCAAACAACTGGCCGTTATTGCGTGAAGCCCTGAAAGAAATGGGCCGTCAGGATTTGATTGGTAACTCGAAACAGCATTTGATTCCGACTTATCAGCCTGCAGGCAGTACAGACGGTCAGTATCAATCGGCGCGTAAGAAAAACTCGACGGTTGCAGGTGATTCGCAAAAACGTACCGGTGAGCAAGGGAATCGTAGCAAGGCTGCACAAGCTCAGTCACGTCCTTCAAATACCAAGAAACGTCCTGAACGTGGGCAAATTCTGACCCAGCACACCGGTTTGCCACCACGTGAAACAGGCGATGCCAAAAAACCGTTTGGTGGGCCAAAGCCTAAAGCGAAGCCCAAATCACGTGCATAATTAATTTAATAAAAAGACACTTCGGTGTCTTTTTTTAGCTCTTGGGTAAAGTAACGTAGCCTGAGCTTGTCAGTTGAAAGTGTAAAAGAATATATTATTTGAATTAAATTCTTTAAAAAAGTGATATAAAAATAACACTTTGTCGGAATTGTCCTACAGTTGGGCAGATATGTATTGCGGTCAATTCCATGGATGTTTTAGAGTGCATTATCAGTACTTTAAATCCACTTTCATTGGCATCTAGAGAGATGTCACTTTAGGTAACACAGAATCGAGTTTTGATACCAGTTGTATGGGTATTTAAACAGATTGGTTGTTATATCTATTTAAAATAAAGCGTGGGTTTATACTGCACAACAATAAAACAAAAATGATTATAAGAATTCAAGGATTTAGGCATGACCACCTATATTATGATTGGGAGTTTCCTGCTCTTCTGTGTCGTGCTCATGGCATGGAAAAAGCTCGGAAATAATTCCAAACCACAAGACAGTGCGTTAAAGCAACGTGCTATTTTTAACCTGAATGAGCAATTGACCTTCACCCGTTTGAGGGAAGTATTACCTGAATACATCATTTTGGCACATGTTTCCTATGATGCCTTAATGACGACTAAATTTAACCGGACTCGACATAAGTACCGCAACCTGACTGCAGATTTTGTAATTCTGGATCAGCAATATCAGATTCTGGCAGTTGTAGCGGTAGACGACCCATTAATCCTTAAGCGTCCACAACAGACAGGATTCCAGGATGCATTACTGACCATGGCTGGTTATCGGGTGATCCGTTACGATGATGTGCCGGAATATTATCAGTTGCGCCAGGACTTCTTGCAGGAGCAAGCGCAAATGCAGAAAATGCCCAAATATACAGTTAGCAATGATCTGAAAAAATATTATTTATATTCGGATTTAGAGCGCAGTAAAATCAAAGCAGTCGGTTAAAACAAAAAGGCATGCCAGAAGCATGCTTTTTTTTATGAATATCGATCTTGAAACATTATTCCGGTTTAACCGCCACGACAGTCAGTTCGACCAATACCCGTGGATCATAGAGTTTTGCTTCGACACAGGTACGAGGCAGGGCTTCGATATCAGCGACCCAGGCATCCCAGACTTCATTGAAGGCTGCATAATTTTTTTCAATGTCTTTCAAATAGATGGTCACCGACATGATGTGACTTTTATCGGTACCGGCATCTGTCAGAAACTGGTCAATAATATCTAAAGTCTGTTGGGTTTGCCCTTTAATATCCAGTTCGACATCTGTGGCCAGCTGGCCGGCAAGATGTACCAGATTACCGGCAATAGCAATTTCCGAAAAGCGTTTCGATACGTGTAAACGTTCAACTGTCATGTTGTTCATCCTGAGTTTTGGGCATCAGGGCTGCGACCAATGCAGTCAGCAGACAACCCACCGCCAGATAGATGGCTACATAATGCCATGAACCATCCGCCCAAATCACCAGTGCCGCTGCAATAAATGGGGTAAAACCCCCACCAATGATACTCGCCACCTGATAACCAACTCCGGCACCGCTGTAGCGGTATTCTGTGCCAAACAAGGAGGTGAAAATCGGTTGATGGACACTAACCACCATATCGTGTGCGATGTTCGCCAGTAAAATTGCCCCGACGATAATCATCCAGGTGTTTTGTGCATCGAGTGCCATAAAGAAGGGAAAGGCTGAAAGCGCACCAATCAAACCACCCCAGACACACATTTTCTGATGATTGAATTTATCCGCCAGCCAGGCAAAAAATGGAATACTGAAACAGCTAATAGCTCCGACCATCAGGGTGATATTCAGGAAGAACTGTTTGTCCATGCCTAGGTTGCTGGTGGAATAGTTCAGGGCGAAATTGGTGACCAGATACATGGTCAGCAATTCAGTCAAACGTAAGGCAATAATATAAAAGAAAGCTTTTGGATGTTTGCTGATCGCCTGCAAGATCGGCAGTTTTTCTGGTTTATGATCAGCTTTCACCACCTTTTCCACAAACTCTTGCGATTCATCCTGATCACGTCGGATCCACATCGCTACAGCTAACAGTACGATGCTGGCCAGAAAGGGAATACGCCATGCCCATTCAGCAAAGGCTTCTTCACCCAGTGTTGCAATAATAATCGACACTGCACCGGTCGCCAGGACCAGACCGACGCCATAACCGACCTGAACCCCACTGCTATAAAAGGCTTTTTTTCCTTTTGGCGCATTTTCTACGGCCATGAGTGCTGCACCGCCCCATTCACCACCCACGGCAAAGCCTTGCAAGGCACGGCAAAACACCAACAGCACCGGAGCCCACCAGCCAATTGCTTCAAAATTTGGCAGCAGACCAATCCCGACCGTGGAAATTCCCATCAGGATTACCGTAAGTACCAGCATTTTTTTACGGCCGAGCTTGTCACCAAAGTGACCAAATACCACACCACCTAAAGGACGAAACAGGAAGCCGACCCCAAAGGTGGCCAGAGCCGCAAGGGTACCCATGTTCTCGCCAATACTGGGGAAAAACTGATCTTTAAAAATTAAGGCTGCAACAATGCCATAAAGGAGAAAATCATACCAATCGACAACAGCACCAACAAAACTAGACAGCGCAGCTTTACGTGCGCGTTGTTCTTGAACAACAGAAGAATTTACAGAAGACATGCAGGAGGGGATTCCATGAGTTACATCAGAGTTGCCCTGCAATATTCGGATTTGATCGTCACGCTAATCACAGGACATCATGCTGAAAGTAAAGGTGATTTTCAGCATCTCGGCACATACATGGATAATGCATTGCGCAGATAGAGTACTCTAAAAAATCAAAATGTAAAAACAAAGTTGCCGTATTTTTAAACTGATGCCTAAAACATGATCAAAAAAGGTTTAGAGTAGCAATAACTGGGTTTCAGTTTCGGGGACGCTGAGCTGATACACGCCGACGCCGATCAGCCGAAATTGCATCTGCGGAGCAATATGCAGGTCGTCGAGCAGTAAGTCCAAGGCTTGGGCTAATTCCTGTGGGCTACGCAGCACCTGTTTAAAACTTTTACTGTGTTGCATCACCTGAAAATTCTTGAGTTTTAATTTGACCGTAACGCCGCGAGCAGAAAGCTGTTTCTTTTGCAGGCTTTGCCATACTTGTCCAAGTAAAGGCTCCCAATAGGGGCGACATTGGTTCAGATGCAGGTCATCATCAAAAGTGGTTTCTTTGGAAATTTGCTGGCGTTCCCGTTCCACTTCGACCGGTCGTTCATCAATGCCTTGAGCATACAAAAATAGCCGCCGTCCATATTTGCCGAAATGTTGAATCAGTAAGGCTTCATCAATTTGCTGTAAATCGCCTAAAGTTTCTAGATTCAGGCTTTTCAGTTTTTCCTGGGTGACTTTACCGACACCAGGAATTTTTTTCAGTGGCAGATCCTGGATGAATCCCTGAACTTGTGATGGCTTAATCACACAGATCCCATTCGGTTTGTGCCAGTCCGAAGCAATTTTAGCGAGAAACTTGTTGGGCGCTACACCAGCAGAAGCAGTTAATCCGGTGGCTTGAAAAATATCCTCGCGAATTCGCATGGCGACTTCGGTAGCACTTGGGATTTGTTTTAAATTTTCTGTGACATCCAGAAAGGCTTCATCCAGAGACAGTGGTTCAATCAGGGAAGTATATTGTTGGAAGATCTGATGAATCTGTGCCGATACCTGCCGGTATTTGGCAAAATCTGGCTCAATCACGATAACTTGAGGACACAGTTTGCGCGCCTGCCCCATGGACATGGCAGAACGCAGGCCATAAAACCGTGCCGGATAGGAGGCAGCCGCGACCACCGCCCGAGGATGATGCGAGGCTATCACCACAGGTAAGTCTTTCAGTTCTGGACGTTCACGCAGCTCTACCGAGGCATAAAACGCATCCATATCAATATGAATAATTTTGCGCATATCCGCTATCTTAAGGGGCTTTA
Source organism: Acinetobacter lwoffii (assembly GCF_022809915.1). Classification (GTDB taxonomy): domain Bacteria; phylum Pseudomonadota; class Gammaproteobacteria; order Pseudomonadales; family Moraxellaceae; genus Acinetobacter; species Acinetobacter lwoffii_M. Next base: position 8,048 of record NZ_JALGQY010000001.1, read on the forward strand.
ATCGGATTGGGAAGCGAAGGCTGAGTTGAGTAAATAGGGTTGCGGTCCACTGAGCAGAACGACTTTGGTCCCTTGTGTCTCGGCAGCCTGAATCAGAAGTTGCAAACTTTTTGGGGTGTCATCGGCAAGACGAGGTAAAAATTGCAGCGGCTGGTTTAAAGGCTGAAAAAAATCATCCCAATGCATTGGAATCACCACTTTGGGCTTGAGCATGTTCAGGGTTTCAGCTAGATATTGTTGCTGATAGGCAGAAGATTGTCTGGAAAGCTGGGCAATGCCTAAAAATAAAGTATCGACCTGTAGGTTTTTAAATTGATCCGGGATAAATCCGGTACTGGTCTTGACCAGAATTTTATATCTCGCATGCTCAATCAGGTAATCGAAACTGCCACCTTCTTTAAATTCGGAAAATTTAGCCGGAAGAGTTAAAGGCCGCAGCAGCTCTTCGCCTAAATCATCATTTATCGCTGTGGGCGGGGTATGTTATGAGGGAATTGCCGTGGTCTGGAAATGTCCCCATTGCTGTACTTGCCCAGGCTTAATCGGCTGTAATTGCTGTGGAGTAACTTTGGGATTTGCCCGGGCGATATTCAGGGTGCTCGGCGAACCGACCACAGCAGTTTCGGGAAGCATCTCTAGTAAAGCCGGGACATCCAGAACATGATCATAATGAGAATGACTGACCAGAATGGCTTGGGTTCTGCTCAATTCATGGCATTGTACCAGTTGTTCTAAGAGCAGCTTATCACTTTGAATAGGTCGAGTGATTACTTGCCGCAAAGATGGCCGGCTAAAGAAACCATCGATCAGGATCTGATCGTGGCCATCATCGAGTAACAGGGTGGACACACCAAAAAATTTGACTGTAAGCCCGTGAACGGATATACCGGTTTGCGGCTGCCACGCTTGAAAGTCACTAACCTTGCCCGAAGCTTGCAACAGATAAGCCAGCATACCCGCGATGAGTAGGAGTAGAATCACCAGACCGAGTAAAATGCCTTTTATCCATTTCAATCTTTTTATTTCCTTGTTGTTTTTATAAAGAACTTGTTTTCAGGCGATCAGCTTTATTTCGCTTTATTCTCAGATGAAGGTACTACAATCGCATTCTTTTTGAGAAAATCCAGCCATTGCTGTTCTGAGCCATAAAAAACATTCAGGTCTACCGGTGTGGTAATACCGGGAATTTTCCCCTGACTGGTATGTTGCCAAAACGTCCATTTAGGCTGATCTTTTAAATCAGGCAGACCTTTGTATTCACGTACCCAGAGTGGTACGTTAGGAAAGTGTCCTGCCAGTACAATATTATAAAAAGCTTTAGAAATATAGAAAATCGGCTGCTTGCCATAATGCTTTTTCAGGGCATCGTGCATCACCTGAATTTCGTTTAAAAGCTGCTCTTTAGAATAGGTATTGATGCATTTGCTGTCATATTCCAGATCAATTACTGGCGGTAAGGCATCCGGTTTATTGGGTACGGAGTCAATAAAATTCTGGGCTTGAATGCTGCCATCGCGGCAGAGCCGGTAAAAATGATAGGCACCGACCAGAAAGCCGCGTTCACGTGCTTTCAACCAATTTTCCTGAAAACGGGTATCTTTAAAGTCGCCGCCTTCAGTGGCTTTCAGATAAACAAAACGGTATTTTTCAGGCGAAATCTGCTGCCACTGAATCTCTTTTTGATGATGCGATACATCAAAACCCTGAATAGGATAATCGGCTGCATGGGCAGACGGTGCTTTCATCAGGCAGAGATAGACCATGGCGATCGTAATCACAGTGATCAGTATGCCCAGCCCAATCAAGAGCGATTTATGAACTCTGTTCGGAGCCTGATTTTTTTGCATTTTCAGTCCTTGCCTATATGTGATTTAGCCTAAAACTTACAATCAGCCCAAAGTGAATATAGCGCATCAAACCGGGGTATTTTTAGGAATATGCCAGAAAATATAGGCCGCAATAATATTGATGCAGCCTAAACAGATCAGTGATACATGAAAAGCAGCCACCAGATTGTCAGCGCCGTAATAGGCACTCAGCATGTTCACCAGTGTTCCTGCCAGTGCCACCCCGATACTCATCGACAGCATCATGATCATCGACAGGAAACTGTTGCCGCTACTGGCATCCTGCTGGCTTAAGTCCTTTAAGGTCAGGGTATTCATCGACACGAATTGCAGTGAATTTAAAATGCCGAAGATAAAGAAATGAATCGCACGGAGCCAGATAGGGGTTTCCGCTGTGGTTAGGGCAAAACTGGCAATACACAGACCCACCAGCAAAGTATTGACCAGCAAGACACGGCGATAGCCAAAACGCTGAATGATGTTGCGGATAATCGGTTTGGAGGCCAGCGAACCGAGCACAGTCGGAATCATCAATAAACCGGTAATAAAAGGTTCAAAACCGAATGCGACTTGCAACATCAGAGGCAATAAAAACGGAATCGAGTTGCCGCCGAGACGGGCAAAGAAATTACCCAAAATGCCAATCGCATAAATTTTATTTTTAAACAGCTGGCTGCGAAACAGCGCGTTGCTATGCGTATGTGAATGATAGGCATAAATCAGGGTGGCCAATAAACCGGCCAGAATCAGGCTGAGGCTCCACCACAGCGAGTTGTGTGGACTGGCAAAATTTTCAATTCCGAGACAGAGGCCCACCATGGCCACGACCAGCAAGATAAAGCCCCAATAATCAAAATGGGCGACTGTAGGTTCAAGTACATTCGGCATGGCCTTAAAGGTAATCAGTGCGCCCAGCAAGCCAATCGGCAGATTGATCAGGAAAATCCAGTGCCAGGACAGATATTCGACCATCCAGCCACCTAGGGTCGGGCCAATCAACGGACCAATCAGACCGGCCAGACTCATCAGACTCATGGCGGCCAGAAATTGGGTACGGGGAATGATCTTCAGCATCGCCAAACGGCCGACCGGCAGCAATAATGCACCACCGATCCCTTGAAAGATCCGGTACACCAATAATTCATTCAGGCTACTTGACCAGGCACAGCCCAAAGAGGCCAAAGAGAAAATAATAATCGCAGCAAAATAGGTATTTCTGACCCCGAACCGGTCTGCCAGCCAGCCACTTAAGGGAATGCAGGCCGCCACAGACAGCACATAAGCCACGACCACACTGTGCATGCGTAGCGGATCTTCCTGCAAATTTTGGGCAATTGCAGGTAAGGCGGTATTAATAATGGTGGTATCCAGCCCCTGCATGAAAAAGCCAATCGAGACCAACAAGACCAACAATCTAAACTCGGGATCTAAGGCTTGATGCGTAGGCGTGGCATTCATAATTCTGGAAAACTGAAAATTTTGAATAGTTTAAAGGAATCAGCCGAGTCTGTCGTATATAAAGCGTTTCAACTTTTATAGCAGTGTTGTGTCAAGGAACTGCAACCGATCTGTCATGGCACTGCAATGCTCTGGTTATAAATTGGTCACGAATTCTTCATGATAGATCAACAAAAAAATGAAATTAAAATTAAAGTCTTTGATAGTGGCCATGCTGGCTGTGGGGATGGTGGCATGTGGAAGTGAGAATGAAAATGAAACACCGGTTCCAATCGTCGAGGCTACACCGAACTCGATCGAGTTAAGCAAATTAGCTGCTTATGAATCGGGTATGTTTGCGCAAAGTGCAGCAGAAATTCCGGCCTTTGATGCCGAGAGTCAACGCCTATTCGTGGTCAATGCCAAAGAAGGCGTATTGGATGTACTGGATTTAAGTCGACCTGATCAGCCGAAAAAAATAACATCTATCACGGTCGATGACATTGCGCCAGAGGCTGAGGTCAACAGTGTCGCGGTACATAATGGCATTGTCGCCATTGCGATTCAGGCTGCTGTGAAAACCGATCCTGGCTATGTGGCCTTATATCAGGCCAAAGACCTGAGTAAGCTGGCCCACGTACAGGTGGGTGCCTTGCCGGACATGTTGACTTTCACACCGGATGGTGAAAGCTTGCTGGTGGCCAATGAAGGCGAGCCTTCTGATGATTATCAGGTCGATCCAGAAGGTTCAGTGTCTGTCATTAGTCTGGCCAATTTAAAAGCCCCGATCGTTCGTACAGCAGACTTTAAGGCCTTTAATGGATGGGAAGCAGCATTGCGTGAACAGGGCATCCGCATTTTCGGACCAAAGGCCAGCACAGCTCAGGATTTTGAACCTGAGTACATCACTGTTTCAAAAGATGGAAAAACTGCTTGGGTTGCCTTACAGGAAAACAATGCCTTGGCCAAAATTGATGTGGCTTCTGCCAAGGTGCTCGCTGTTTATCCATTTGGCTTTAAAGATCATGGCATGAAGGGTCATGGTATGGATGTCAGCGATGCGGATGGTGTCGAGGGTAAAGGCAAAATCGATATTCAAACTTGGGCCAATGTCCGTGGCTTGTATATGCCAGATGCGATTGCAAGTTTCGAGGTCGCGGGTAAAACCTATATTGTGTCTGCCAATGAAGGCGATGCCCGTGCCTGGGGTGAAAACAATCCTGCATATTTCAATAACGATACCAGCCAAGGCTTTGTAGAAGAATGGCGGGTGAAACACTTGGTGCATGCTAAAGGCTTTGACCGCCGTCTGGGTGATGATTTACCAGCTCATCTTCGGGTATTGGCCAAAGGTGCAGAACTCAATCCAACTAACTTTGCCTACTGCGGTGCTATTGTAGGGGATGCCAAAGACTGCCGTGAAGATCATCTGTTGGGCCGTTTAAATATTACGTGGACCGAAGGCTATCAAAAAAATGCCGATGGTACAGCCAAACTGAATGAACGGGGCAATCTGGTCTATGATCATTTATATAGCTTTGGTACACGCTCGGTCAGTATCTGGGTGGAAAATGATCAGCAGACCGGTTTAGAACTGGTATGGGATTCGGGCGATCAGTTTGAGCAGTATATTGCCAAACATCATCCTGAGATTTTCAACTTTAATCATGAAGAAGCCGGACTGGATAATCGCAGTGACAATAAAGGGCCGGAACCTGAAGGGGTGACCTTGGGGCAGATTGGTCAAAAAACCTTTGCCTTTATTGGGCTGGAGCGTGTCGGTGGCATCATGGTATATGATGTGTCTACACCTGCATCACCAGTCTTTGTGCAATATATTAATTCACGTGATTTTAAAGCGACTACAGCGCAGATTGAAATGGGACAAGCCGGTGATTTAGGACCGGAAGGTTTGGTATTTATCCCCGCCAAAGACTCCCCGAATAAGAAACCCCTCCTGGTGGTCGGCCATGAAGTCAGTGGCAGTACCACGATTTATCAAGTAAATCTCAAGTAGTCAAAAGCTTTTAAATTCAGGGCACTTCGGTGCTCTTTTTTGTAAGGTGACCATATATATGACAGTCTTGTCATTAAAATGAAATAAAACCGTCATAATCTTGGGCCAACTTTTCAGCACTGCTGAAATCTCCTCGCGTATAGGTTTGTTTTTATGACAATCGAGATTTTGATGGTGATCGGCTTCTGTTTGGCCGCTTACTCTATTGTCGGAAATGATGTACCTCAAACCTTAGGGACATTTATTTCTTCGAATTCACATCGCCCATGGTGGGTATTGTGGATTTATATCAGCTCAATTTTAATTGTCGTATTGGTCTATGGTTGGTATGCATCTGGGGTGGGTGATGCCTCATACGGTCGTTTAGAAACGATTCCTTTCCCTGAAGGTGGCATTACCTGGCTGTACATTGTGCCGCCAATTCTGCTGTTGATGCTGACCAAATACGGGATTCCAGTCAGTACCACTTTCCTGGTGCTTACGATTTTCTCTCCCGCCAGCTTAGGCTCGATGATGGTCAAATCGATGATGGGCTATGCGGTGGCCTTTGTGGTGGCGATTGTCATCTATCGTTTTGTGGTCAAGCAGCTGGCACGCCATTTTGCCAAGACACGTCATCAGGAACACTCCAAGGTCTGGATGGGCTTGCAGTGGGTATCTACCGGTTTCCTGTGGAGCCAATGGCTGATTCAGGATCTGGCCAACATCTTCGTGTATGTGCCGCGTCAGGTACCGTTTGAATTCCTGATGTTTGCGATTGCGGTATTCGTAGTGTTGCTGGGCGTGATTCTGTATCAACGTGGTGGGGCCATCCAGAAAATTGTCGATACCAAAACCGGTGTGACCGACATTCGTGCTGCGACGATTATCGACTTCCTGTATGCCATTATCCTGTTGATCTTCAAAGAGTGGAGCAATATTCCAATGAGTACCACTTGGGTATTCCTGGGATTACTTGCAGGTCGTGAATTTGCCATGTCGATGATTCTGGATGAAGTCAATAAACATCGTACGTCACGCAATGTCAGTGCAGATGCCATGAAACTGATGTTCGGTCTGGCTATGTCGGTCATTCTGGCAACGACTTTGCCGATGTTTTATGAGTTTGTGACGAATTATGGTCAATAAGACCTGATATTAAAAATCCAATAAAAAAGCGAGCTAGGTGCTCGCTTTTTTATTGCTTGAGAAGCTTAGACTACAAATCTTTGCGGATGGCCTAAATTGGTTAAAGTCGTATAAATTTCTTCTTCGTGTTCACAAATGATCAGTTTGGCACGATGCTGTGGCGGTAAAAAACCATCTTCAACGGCGCGGTCCAGCTGCGCAATCAAGGCATCATAGAAGCCATTCACGTTATAGAGCATCATCGGTTTCTGGTGCTGGTTTAGCTGACCCCAAGTGGCAATTTCCAGAATTTCCTCAAACGTGCCCAGTCCACCCGGTAATGCCACAAAGGCACAGGCCCGCTCGGCCATCATAGCCTTGCGTTGATGCATGCTGGTCACCACATGTAATTCGGTGAGCTGGTTATGGGCAATTTCATAATCCAGCATAAATTCAGGAATCACCCCTACAGCTTCACCGCCATGCTGGATCATGGCATCCGCGACCTGTCCCATCAAGCCAATACTGGCGCCACCGTAAACCAGCCCGAAACCATGTTCTGCCAGTCCTTGCGAGAGATGAATGGCTTTTTCTAAATAAACTGGTTTGTTGCCTGCACGTGAACCACAATAGAGAGCCACTAGAGGGCGTGTTGTTTTTGGGGAGTTTTCTTTAAAATAATCTGTCATTTGAATTACGCTTTGCATTTATTTTCTTCACCTTATCATTTTTCTTTCTTGTGACTATAGCTTAATTAACAAATATGACAATTCTGTGAGCAGGGACATTTTCACTGCAATAGGGCTCAGCAAAATTCATCGATAAACAGCTATGAAAACAGGTGAATTTCAAATTGATCTTGATATACTGAAAATTGGTTTCACAACAATAGAACGACGATGGGTAGTGGTAGTTGGCCGTTTAACTTTATAAATCTACGCCAAATAATTGATCTTATTCAATATAAAAAATTCTGTTTTACTGTGTCACAGCGTCAGGTGATTCCATGCTGCAGTCCTGAGCTTCAGGAGCCAAGCGTATGATCTTTGAATGGATGTCAGACCCTTCAGCCTGGGTCGGTTTACTCACGTTAATTGTTCTTGAGATTGTACTCGGGATCGACAATCTGGTTTTCATTGCTATTTTGGCGGAGAAACTGCCACCAGAACAACGTAATACGGCGCGGATTGTCGGCTTGATGCTGGCCCTGCTGATGCGTTTGATCTTACTGGCCTCGATTGCCTGGGTAGTGACCCTCACTGATCCACTATTCCACATCTTTGATCATGCTTTCTCGGGCCGCGATCTGATTCTATTGTTTGGTGGGGTGTTCCTGCTGTTTAAAGGCACCATGGAACTGCATGAGCGTCTGGAAGCCAAACCCGTCATCAAAGAAGAAAATCCGGTCCATGCGGTATTCTGGATGGTGATTGTCCAGATCGTGGTGCTGGACGCCGTATTCTCATTAGACAGCGTGATTACTGCGGTTGGTATGGTCAAAGACCTGTCAGTGATGATGATTGCCGTGATTATTGCCATCGGGATTATGCTCTGGGCATCCAAAGCTCTGATGGATTTCGTCAACAGACATCCGACCGTGGTGATTCTGTGTCTGGGCTTCCTGATGATGATCGGCTTCTCGCTGGTGGTCGAAGGCTTCGGTTTCCATATTCCGAAAGGTTACCTGTATGCTGCAATTGGCTTCTCGGTGATTGTCGAATTTATTAACCAGACCATGAAACGCAATCAGGAAAAAATGGTGACCACCACCGACATGCGCTACCGTACTGCTTCAGCAGTGATGCGCATGCTCGGCGGCAAACCTGCTCAGGACAATGATTCTTCTGAGCCGGAAGATGTTCTGGCGACACGTGCCTTTGCCGATGAAGTCTTTAATGATGACAATGGCATCTATCATAGTGTCATGGTGCAGGGGGTACTGGGTCTGTCTGAACGTCCGGTCAAGTCGGTAATGACGCCACGTCCTGAACTGGAATGGATTGATCTGGACAATGACGCTGACAGTATCAAAGAACAGTTATTGCAGATGAGCCACTCGCGTCTGATTATCGCCCGGGGTGAACTGGATAATATTGCCGGTGTGGTACTGACCCATAAAGTCCTCAACGAATACATTGAAACCGGGGTGCTGGATTTTGAAAAGCACTTACGTGAACCGGTGATTGTGCATGAAAATGCCCAGGTCTTGATGGTGATGGAACAGTTGCGTCAGGCTCCATTGCAGATGGCAATTGTCCTGAATGAATATGGTTCAATTGAAGGGATTGCCACCCCAATTGATATTCTTGAAGCAATTGCCGGTGAATTCCCGGATGAAGATGAGCTGCAAGCTGCTGCAGAAAGTCTGGAAGATGGCAGCCTGATTCTGGATGGTTCGACCGACATCCGTCATGTTTCCTTATTGCTGGATCGTGATCTGGTCAATGAAACTGAAGAATATTCCACCCTGTCCGGTTATGTATTATTCCATATAGCACGTTTACCGCATAGTGGTGAAAAATTTGAAGCAGATGGACATATCTTTGAAGTGGTCACCATGGACGGCCATAAGATCGATAAAGTGCATATCATTCCGCTTCCTGTGCAGGAATAGACTATAGCGAAGGTTCGGACGCAAAAATTTGCTAAAATAGCCCGCATTGTCGGGCTATTTTTATGGAACTGAAATGTCAGAAGCATGTCCATGTGGACAAGGTGAATATCACAGCTGTTGTCAGCCCTTACATGCAGGACAACGGGTCGCAGAGACTGCGCAGCAACTCATGCGTTCCCGTTATAGTGCCTTCGCGAAGCATGAAATCGATTACATCAAAACCACCACCGCGCTGGGTCAGCAACAGGCACTGGACCTGCAGGCGATTAGCGATTGGAGCAAAGCCAATCAGTGGTTAAAGCTTGAGATAGTTCAAGCCGATGAAAAATTAGATAAAAATCATGCATTGGTTGAGTTCAAGGCTCATTATCATGATGGTAAGCAGGCACAGATACATCATGAAGTTTCACATTTTGTGAAGCTGGAAGGTCGCTGGTATTTCCTGGATCCGACCACGGATCAGACCCTCGGCATGAAACAGCCCTGTATTTGTGGTTCAGGTAAAAAATTTAAGCAATGTTGTGCCGGATTCTTATAACTTTCACACAGATTTAGCTTAGAATAGCCGCCATCTCAAAGCCTCAGGTGGAAGCAGGGCGATGTTACTGACCGTCATCTATATTATTGCAATTACCGCTGAAGCCATGACCGGGGCACTGTCCGCTGGCCGGCGCAGCATGGACTGGTTTGGCGTGATGATTATTGCCTGTGTTACTGCACTGGGTGGTGGTTCGGTCCGCGATGTTCTGCTCGGACATTATCCCCTGACCTGGGTCAAACATCCCGAATATCTGGTGCTGACCTGTTGCGCAGCCTTCGTCACTATCCTGATTGCCAAATGGATGCGACAGTTACGTAATGTCTTCCTGGTGCTGGATGCCTTGGGCCTGATTGGCTTTACCATTATTGGCTGTCAGATTGCCCTGGAAATGGGACATGGTTTTGTGGTCAGCGCCGTTGCGGGTGTCTTGACCGGTGTGTCTGGCGGGATTTTGCGTGACATTTTATGTAATGACGTGCCGCTGGTGTTCCGCCGTGAACTGTATGCCAGTATTGCCTTTGTTTCAGTGATCTTTTACTGGCTCTGTAGCCACTACGGCTTGTCGCAGGATCTGACCATTTTGTCTACCCTGATTTTTGGTTTTAGCTTACGTCTAATCGCCATCTATTTTGGTCTGGAAATGCCAAAATTCATTTATAAAGATGATGATGAGCACTCGGCATCTTCCAAAGACGAATCTTGATTTTTAAATGTATAAAGTGCGGCAATAAAAATAGCCGCATTCAGCTCAATTCGTAGTATAAAAAATATAAAGCAGCCCACCTGTTGAGAAAGCAGCATCTCCCGTTCCACCTGATCAGAGATTTTTGTTATGGATTTAGTTTCTCGCATACAACGCTTACCGATTGGTAGGTTTCACTACACCTTGCTGGTGGTGATTGGACTGGGCTGGATGTTTGATGCGATGGATACCGGATTGATTTCCTTTATCCTGGCAAAAATGGCTGAAGACTGGCAGATGACTGCCGATCAAAAAAGCTGGGTGGTGTCGATCGGTTTTGTCGGCATGGCGATCGGGGCGATTTGTTCAGGTGGCCTGGCAGACCGTTTTGGCCGTAAAACAGTCTTTGCTGCGACCCTGGTCATTTATAGCCTGGCCACTGCAGCTTGTGCTTTTGCACCGGATCTGACCTGGCTGCTGGTATTCCGTTTTATCGTCGGTTTGGGCTTGGGTGGTCAGCTACCCGTGGCCGTAACGCTGGTCAGTGAATATATTCCTGCGCATGTACGTGGCCGTTTTATTGTCTTGCTGGAAAGTTTTTGGGGGCTGGGCTGGCTGGTCGCGGCGCTGGTATCGCGCTTTGTCATTCCTGATTTTGGCTGGCAAACCGCTTTCATGATTGGTGGCCTGCCTGCGCTGTATGCCATCGTGATCTGGAAAATGGTGCCGGAATCTATTCCTTTCCTGATTAACCGTGGCCGTATAGAGGAAGCTTCGGCACTGGTGAAAAAGATTGAGCGTCAATGTGGCGTTCAAGTCTATGAAATTTTTGAAGTGAAACCGGTCGCAGAGAAGCAGAATATTTCATTTTCCCAGTTATGGTCGGGTATCTTTGCGCGCCGTACGCTTATGCTCTGGCTGATCTGGTTCGGTATTATCTTTTCCTATTATGGCATCTTTACCTGGTTGCCAAGTTTACTGGTCAAAGAAGGCTATAGCATTGTCCAGTCTTTTGAATATGTGCTGATTATGATTCTGGCGCAGTTGCCCGGTTATCTGGTGGCGGCATGGCTGGTCGAAAAACTCGGTCGTAAGCCGACTCTGGCCGGCTTTATTGGCATGTGCGCGATTTCTGCTTATTTCTTTGGTCAGTCGGGTAGTGTTACTGAAATCGTGATTTGGGGCTGTCTGATGTCCTTCTTTAATCTGGGTGCCTGGGGCGTACTCTATACTTATACGCCGGAACAATATCCGACCAATATCCGTGCCTTTGGTTCAGGCTGGGCCGGGGCTGTTGGCCGGATTGGCGGTATCGCGGCACCTTTTGCTGTAACCCATCTGATGGGTATGCCGAATGGCTTTAGCTATGTCTTTACCATGTTTACGGCAGTTCTGGTCGCTGTCGCGATTGTGATTCTGGTCCTGGGTGAAGAAACCAAAGGCAAGACCCTCGAATCGATGGGCTTATAAAGGGAATGATTTTTTAGTTGCTTAGGGCCTATAAAGTGGATATTTTTAGGCCATAAGACACAAATTGTCGCGCTGAACGATTTGATGCCCTTGTGTCATCTACAGCCACGACTTAGCATAAGAAACATTGATACAAAAACGAATTATTTAGGACTATAGGTTGTTATGACAAGCCTTGCGCATCATGCGACAGAAAACCGCTCCGTAGCAGAATTTACCGAACAAGCTTATCTGAATTACGCCATGTACGTGATTATGGATCGGGCACTCCCTCATATTAGCGATGGCCTGAAACCGGTACAGCGCCGGATTGTCTATGCCATGAGTGAGCTGGGCCTGAAATGGACCAGCAAACCAAAGAAATCGGCACGTACAGTCGGTGACGTACTGGGTAAATACCATCCGCATGGTGACTCGGCCTGTTATGAAGCCATGGTGCTGATGGCACAGCCCTTTAGTTATCGTTACCCGTTTATTGAAGGGCAGGGCAACTGGGGTTCACCAGATGATCCAAAGTCTTTCGCAGCGATGCGTTATACCGAAGCCAAGCTTTCCCAGTACAGTGAACTATTACTGTCTGAACTGGGACAGGGCACCTGTGAATGGCAGGACAACTTTGACGGTTCGATGAAAGAACCGGTGAACTTGCCGGCACGTGTACCGAACATCTTGCTGAATGGCACCACTGGTATTGCTGTCGGTATGGCCACAGACATTCCACCGCATAACCTGCGTGAAGTGGTCAAAGGGACGATTGCGCTAATTCGTAATCCGAACCTGACCGATGAAAAAATCGCAGAATATATTCCTGCGCCAGACTTGCCGACCAAAGCCGAAATTATCACCCCGCCTGCTGAACTGTTAAAAATTCAGACCACAGGTCGTGGCAGTTATCGCATGCGTGCGGTCTATAGCGTCGATAAAAACGAAATTATCATCACCGAACTGCCATATCAGGTCTCAGGCTCCAAAATCATCACCCAGATTGCCGATCAGATGCAGGCCAAAAAACTGCCACTGGTCAGTGATGTACGGGATGAATCGGATCATGCCAATCCAACCCGTTTAGTCATTGTTCTGCGTTCGAATCGTATTGATGCCGAATCGGTGATGAGTCACTTGTTTGCCACCACCGATCTGGAATCCAGTTATCGTGTCAATATGAACATGATTGGTGCCGATGGCCGTCCACAGGTGAAATCAATTCGTCGTATTTTGCTGGAATGGATTGAAATCCGTAAAACCACGGTAACACGCCGTCTGCAATATCATCTGAACAAGATCGAAAAACGCCTACATATTCTCGGCGGTCTGATCATTGCTTATCTGAATATTGACGAAGTGATTCAGATTATTCGTGAAGAAGATCAGCCCAAGCCGGTACTGATGCAGCGTTTTAATATTGACGAGATTCAGGCCGAAGCGATTCTAGAACTAAAATTGCGTCATTTAGCCAAGCTTGAAGAAATGGAAATGCGCCGTGAGCAGGAAGAACTGGAAGCAAAAGCGGCAGTAATTCGTGAACAACTGGCCAATCCAGAATCTTTAAAAAGCCTGATCATTTCTGAACTGAAAGACGATGCCAAGAAATTTGGTGATGATCGCCGTTCGCCAATCGTACAACGTGCCGAAGCTGCTGCAATTAATGAAACTGAAATGTTGCCGGCCGATCCGGTAACGGTGGTGTTATCAGAAGCTGGCTGGATTCGCTGTGCCAAAGGTCATGAAGTCGATGCAGAAAATCTGAATTTCCGTGCGGGTGATCAGTACTTGAGTCATGCACAGGGCAAATCCAATCAACGCGTTTATGTATTAGATGACACTGGCCGTAGCTATGCCTTGGCCATCAACACATTGCCATCCGCACGTGGTCTCGGTGAGCCGCTCAGTTCAAAACTGTCTCCTGGCAGCGGGGTGGGTTTTAAACAGGTTCTGGTGGCAGAGGATGAAACTGAAATTCTAGCAGCAAGCAACAAAGGTTATGGCTTTAAAACCCAGGCCAAGCAGCTGGATACCAGTGCCAAAGCCGGGAAAGCTTTCTTGAATTTATCTGAAGGGGCAGAGGTCATGAACCTGCAGCCACTCGATGATGTCACGCATGTTGCACTGCTCAGTTCAGCAGGACGCCTGTTGATTATCGATTTAGCAGAATTACCTGTATTGAACAAAGGTAAAGGAAATAAATTGATACAACTTGAAGATGGTGATCAAGTTTTGTCCATGACAATATTCAAGCTTGATGAAATAATTCAAGTGCTTGCAGGACAACAGCAGTTAAAATTAAAAGGGGATGATTTGCGCAAATATATCGGTAAGCGCGGTGCAAAAGGACAGCTTTTACCACGCGGATATCAAAAAGCAAATAAACTGTTGATTCAAAGATAAGACTAGCATCCATCTTGCGAAATACGTTATATATGAACAACGATTCAACAAGATGGATGCAATATCGCACATATACAAGTCTAAAAATGGCGTGTGATATTGAAAAAAACAGTTGAAATACTAAGGATTATGATTGGAGAGATGGCCATTATGGAAAAAATTTGGTTTGCTGAATACCAAAAAACAGGGATTCCAGAAACAGTAGAATTACCAGCAGAAAATACTTCTCTAGTAGATATTTTTGAGCGTAATTTCCAAAAATTCGGCTCGCGTGATGCCTTTATCTTTATGGATAAGGCCATGACTTTCAATGAATTGGAAGAGGCGAGCCGTAAGTTTGCAACTTATCTACAAAGCTTGGGGTTGGCAAAAGGTTCACGTGTGGCAGTGATGATGCCAAACGTTCTTCAGTATCCGGTTGTGGCACTTGGGGTGTTCCGCGCAGGTTTGGTACTGGTCAACGTGAATCCACTCTACACATCGCGTGAACTTGAGCATCAATTAAATGACTCTGGCGCTGAAGTGCTGGTGATTATTGAGAACTTTGCTTCTGTTTATCAAGCGATTATTGGTAAAACACCAGTGAAGCATGTCGTGGTCGCTTCTGTCGGTGACATGCTGGGTGCCTTGAAAGGAACTTTGGTAAATTTTGTCTTGCGTTCTGTGCGCAAGCAAATTCCAGCTTGGGATATTCCAGGCCATGTGAGATTTAATGCGGCGTTATCTAAAGTTAATCCAAGTAACTATAAACGCCCTGAATTGACCCTTAGTGATACAGCAGTTCTTCAATACACAGGTGGTACGACGGGTGTATCTAAAGGTGCTGAACTGACACATCGTAACCTGGTTGCGAACATGTTGCAGTGTGACGGCATCTTCCAGAGTAAATTTGGTGCGCAAGATGGTCAGCCAGATGACCGTATTTTCTGTGCCTTGCCGCTTTATCATATCTTTGCATTCATGGTATGCGCACTTTACGGTATGTACAAAGGTCAGGCGAACGTTCTGATTCCAAACCCGCGTGATTTACCTGCGGTGATGAAAGAACTACGTAAATATCAACCGACTTTCTTCCCGGCAGTGAATACACTGTTCAATGCGCTGGTAAACAATGAAGAGTTTAAGCAACTTGATCATAGTAAACTGAAAATGGCGATGGGCGGCGGTATGGCCGTACTTCCTTCTACTGCAGCAGCATGGAAGAAAGTTACCGGAACCAATATCGTTGAAGGCTATGGTTTGTCTGAAACTTCTCCGGTGGCAACAGCAAACCCACCTGCGTCTGAAGAATTCAGTGGCACTATTGGTATTCCATTACCATTGACTGAAGTGGCTATTCTGGATGATGAAGGCAATGAAGTTCCACTGGGTGAGCAAGGTGAAATTTCAATCCGTGGTCCTCAGGTCATGAAAGGCTATTGGAACCGTCCGGATGAAACTGAAAAAGTCATGGTGAATGGCTTCTTCCGTACCGGTGATATCGGTGTCATGGATTCACGTGGTTATGTGAAAATTGTAGACCGTAAGAAAGACATGATTTTAGTGTCTGGTTTTAACGTCTATCCATCTGAAATTGAAGAAGTTGTAGCAACTCATCCAAAAGTACTGGAAGTGGCTGCGATTGGTGTGCCAGATGAAAAATCGGGTGAAGTGCCAAAACTGTTTGTCGTGAAAAAAGATCCGTCTTTAACCACAGAAGAAGTTTTAGCATTCGCTAAAGAAAACCTGACCGGTTATAAACGTCCACGTTATGTCGAGTTTATGGATGAATTGCCAAAATCAAACGTAGGTAAAATCCTGCGTAAAGATTTACGTAAAACAGCCTAATACCTATAAGAAAAAAAAGCGCCGTCAGGCGCTTTTTTTGATTTGGACTTTTTATTTTTTCATTAACCAGCGATCAAAATAAGGACGACCTACACCAACTACTCCCAAGAAGATAAACATGGTGCCAAACTGGCGAGTAAACCCGGTTTGATTAAAGCTGCCATAACTTAGAATGTTATCGACCAAGCAATACACCAGAATCGCGACCAGCCAGTGCCAGAGAGGCATACGCTTGATACCGACGAAATAAAAGGCAATCCATAAAATGGCAAAGGTGAAGATTGGTGACCAGATATTCATATTGGCACAAATGACAGCCATCAGAAATGCCACAATCGGCAGGACAATTTTTAATACGCGATCCACTTGACGTTGATGCTGGCGTTGTTTCTCGAGGACATCGAACATTTCATTTTGATCAGGCGCGACCATAGTGAATCCTTAACAAGTAATAAAAAGCACTCTATTTAACAAAATTTATTCACGAAATGCCATGCTATGATAGAGATAAAATTTTCATGAGAAAAAACAGATGCACAGCATTAGTGGGATTATTTATCTCATTTTGGCCGCTTGTCTTTTGCCTTATGTGTTTACATTGATTGCAAAAAAATCAGCAGGCTTCAGCAGCAAAGACAATCAGAACCCACGGGCATTTTTAGAAAAGTCTTCAGGCTTGGCCAGTCGCGCCAATGCTGCCCAGCAGAACAGCTTTGAAAGTTTACCACTCTTTATTGCTGCGATCTTGATGGCAGAGTACATGGTGGTGCAGCAATATGTGGTCATGACTTTTGGTGTGGCTTATCTGGTTTTTCGTGTGTTGTACGGAATCTGCTATTTGGCCAACTGGGCGACTTTACGCTCCATCGTATGGTTACTCTCGATGTTATGTCCGGTGGCTTTATTGCTGCTGATCATCAAGTTGGTTTAAGTCATCAAGTCAGCGGACATATTTACAGTTCGATATTTTAAAATCCAAAAAAATCTTTAAAAACCGTTATAATTATCGCGGTTTTTTAAAAGATATAACTTGTTAAAGAGTGATGCTATGAGCTACAGCAATATCCCAGCGGGTAAAGATGCGCCAAACGATATCTATGTGATCATCGAAATTCCTGCAAATGCAGCACCAATCAAATACGAAATCGATAAAGATTCTGATGCGTTATTTGTAGACCGTTTCATGGGTACAGCAATGTTCTACCCAGCAAACTACGGTTATGTACCAAACACACTATCGCTTGATGGTGACCCATTAGACGTACTGGTGGTAACACCTCATCCAGTAGAGCCAGGTTCTGTAATTCGTTGTCGTCCTGTCGGTAAATTGAACATGGAAGATGATGGTGGTGTTGATGCGAAACTGGTTGCAGTTCCACATGACAAGCTGACTCCAATCTACAAAGATGTTCAGGAATATACTGATCTTCCTCCATTGTTGATCAGCCAGATCGAACATTTCTTTCAGCATTACAAAGATCTTGAGCCAGGCAAATGGGTCAAGCTGAGTGGTTGGGAAGGTGCTGATGTTGCGAAACAAGAAGTACTGGACTCAATTGCTGCTTATGCAGAAGCAAATAAATAATTGCTTTTTATCGTTCAGGTTTTAACTTTTTAAAGCCTGGAATAAAAAAACCTGCACAATGTGCAGGTTTTTTTATGGCTTGAAACTCAAGTGAATTAGAATAATTTCACAGGAATGTCTAACCAGATACGCCATTCATTAGTGTCACCAATGTAGTTTCCGTATTGGTATTCATCACTCGCACGGTAGTATGAGTGACGTACACGTAAGCTGGTATCTTTAGCAAAACCAGATTGAACTGTATATTTTACCTGATTAAAGAATTCACGTTCTTGAGCATCACTAGTGATTAATTGAGAGCGATCATTTTGATTAGCAACATCAATATCCCAACCATAAACAAATGCAGAAGTCCAAGATAGGCCAGGAACATTCATTGCACCGAAATCATAAGTGTATTGAAGCTGTGCTGATTTTTCATCATTACCAATGAAGTCAGACAGGTATGAGTTCGGCATATAAATGGTTTGATGACCATCACCTACACCTTTACCTAAACCATAGTCATAACCTGTATTACCCGTATTTTGTTGGTAAGCAAGCATGACATTGTGTGGGCCTTTATTATAGGTCGTAGAAATTGCCCAAATATTGTTGCTTAAGTTATTAAAGTCATCAGTTGTATGTGAGTATGTATATGCACTGACGTCGGATTTTTTATCCCAATCAGTATGATAGCCACTAAAGTCATGAGTTAAAGTACTACCATTCGCCAATGCATAACTATAATTGGCATTGACATAATGACGCTCTAGGCGGTCTTTAATGTCTGTACCATAATAAGAAGCATTAACTGCATCATTAAATTTGTATTTTGCACCCCAAACTACTGCGCGATCCAATTCATTACCATCAGATTTGATCTGGCTTGAACGCTGGTTTTCAGTAAATTTACCAGCAACGAGGCTTAAGTTTTCGATTTCATTACTTTCAACCAATACACCTGTAAAGTATTCAGGTACTAAACGCGCAGTATTGCTTGCAAGTACAGGTAAGTCTAAAACCTGAGTACCGTAAGTCGCAGTCGTGTTTGAAACACGTGCTTTTACATATGCGCCGCCACGTGCCCAATGATCATAAGCTGAACCATCCGGATGTTGAGGAATCATGTCATTACCGGCATGTGCATTTTCACCCAATTTGAAAGATGCATCACCGATAATACCGGCACCAAAGCCGACTACACCTTTGGTAAAACCAGAGTCTAATTTAACGATCGCAGTCTGAGCAGCTGAACTTGTATCATTAACAACTTCACGTGCACCGGTTTGATTGTCGTTATAGTTTGTTTTATCGCGGTGCAAATAGCCGGTACGGAAAAGTACAGAACCTTCTGCGTCTTCTACAAAACCTTTCGATTCGCTTTGCTCGCTAGCGAAAGCGGTAGAAACCAAAGCAGCCTGAATCAAAACTGCTAATGTTAATTTTTTTGAATTTTGCATTGGGAAGAGAGCCTTATACAAATTGATCGGAATTTTTTAGGAATTGTATAAGAATTGCTGAAAAAATGTCATTTTTTATTGGATATATTCCACTAAAGTTTAGATTTTTTTAACTCAAATTAAACAATAGCAAGGATTTGAGGTGATTAATTTCTAACCTATCGGTAAAAATTGAGTAAAAACATAATTTTATTGGAAAGTATAAATGATATTTATAAAGTGGTGAAATGAATGTGAGCAGCTTATTTATTTTAGAACGTACAAAAATTTGATCAAAATTTACGCACTATTTTTTAGCACAAATTTTATTCATTCTAAAAATGGAATCAAAATGGGGCAAATTGTAAATGATTATGTATAAGTATTAAAAAAGTGGTGAAATACCCTCAAATACATTTATTTAATAGAAAGCCTAGATAATTTAGTTTTTTATAGTTTAAATTTTAAATTAAAAACAATAACTTAAATTTTATTTATCTTTTTAGATTTATTATTTTGGTTCCTTCTATCCAGATTGGCATAGCTCTTGCAAATTTTGAGCTTGAGTTTAATCAATGATCATAAAAACGTCTCAGACGATCTGGGGGGAGCCACACAATGAAATTAACATTAAAAGTATTATCTCTTGCTTTATTGGGCGCTGTATCTTCTTTTACTTTTGCTGAAGAACCTGTTGCTGAACATACGGTATCTGGAAATATCAGCGTACTTTCGAGCTATAACTTGCGTGGTATTACTAACATTCCTGAAAATAGCGGCGCTACCTTACAAGGTGGACTTGATTATAACCATGCGTCTGGCTTCTATGCAGGTTGGTGGGGATCTACGCTAGATTACCCTTTGTCTGAAGAAGGACGTGATGCTTTCGAAAATAACTTCTATGCTGGCTATAGCCATGCAGTCAATGATGACTTAGGTTTAACGATCGGTACGACCTACTATTATTATTATGAATCTGATGTCAATTCTGATGGATTTGAGCTGTTACTGGGTATGAGCTATAAAGATTTGGGCGTTACAGCACAAACTCTTCTTGAAGATACTACTTGGGGCAATGCAGGTGATACCTATTTAAAAGCTACTTATAGCTATGCTTTACCACAAGATTTCAGCTTGGATACAGCTTTAGGCTTATACGCTTATGAAAAATCAGGTGACTTTATTGAAGGAACTACAGAAAGTTTTGGTTTCCGTCATTTTGACATCGGTTTAAGCAAGCCACTTGGTGACACAGGTGTAACTGCAAGCATGAATTATATCTTGGGTGGTTATGATCGTTTTGATGAAAAACAAAAGAATAAAGTCGTATTTGGACTCGCTTATAGCTTCTAATCCTCTTTAGATAAAAAGGCGACCTTAGGTCGCCTTTTTTTAATGATCTAAATCTGCTGCTGCCCGCGATAAGACAGGGCCTCCGAAAGATGCTGACTTTGAATATCTGGACTTTGATTTAAATCGGCAATGGTGCGTGCAACACGCAAGACCCGATGATAGCCGCGCGCTGATAAATTCAGTTTTTGCTGAGCCATTTCAAGCATATTCTGAGCAGACTGATCTAATGCGGCATATTGCTCTAACTGCTTTGGACTCAAACTCATATTCAAGGTATTTTGCCGTTGCATCTGAATTTCATAGGCTGCAATGACGCGTTGTCTAACCGTTTCTGAGTTTTCTGTAGGTCGATTGTCCTGTAATTCATGCGCTTGTAATGGCGGTACATCAATATGCAAATCAATCCGATCCAGCAACGGGCCTGAAATCCGGTTCTGATAGCGTTTAATACTTTCGGGTGAACATTGGCAGCGGATATCTTGATTGAATGCATACCCACATGGACATGGATTCATGGCAGCCACCAACTGGAAATTAGCCGGAAAGGTAATTTGGCGTGATGCCCGGGAAATGACGATTTCCTTGGCTTCCAAAGGCTGACGTAGAACCTCCAGCACTTTGCGGTCGAATTCAGGCAGTTCGTCCAGAAATAAAACCCCTAAATGTGCCAGGGTAATTTCTCCTGGCTTGGGGTGTGAGCCGCCACCGACCAATGCCACCGCAGAAGCAGTATGGTGTGGTGCTCGAAACGGCCGTTGTCCAAAAGGGTGATTGGCATTCGCCACCGAATAAATACTGGCCACTTCCAGATTTTCCTGCGTCTTTAAGGGCGGCAAAATATTGGCCAATCGAGAAGCCAGCAAGGTCTTGCCTGTTCCGGGTGGGCCTCGAAACAGCAGGGAATGACCACCTGCCGCAGCAATTTCCAAGCCACGCCGTGGTCGTAATTGTCCTTTTACATCCGCCAGATCAAACTTATAAAAATGGTCTGTATTGAGTGGACTGGCTTCTATTTGCGGTAAGCGCTGCGCTTGGGAAAGATGTTCACACACTTCTTTTAAATGATTGGCTGCAAAGACTTTAAAGTCTGGGAGCTGACAGGCTTCCTGTGCATTGGGGCCAGGCAAAATCAGTTGATGCTGGTCACTTTGACAGGCAATGGCAATACTTAAGGTGCCGCTGACAGGACGTAATTGACCATCGAGGGCCAATTCTCCAATAAATTCAAGATGCTCAGTACAATCTTCAGGCAGCTGGCCTGAAGCGACTAAAATGCCTAATGCAATCGGTAAATCCAGACGTGATCCATCTTTCGGTAGATCTGCTGGCGCCAGATTAATGGTCAGACGTTTGGTCGGAAATTGAAAGCCGCTATTCAAAATGGCAGAGCGTACCCGGTCTTTACTTTCACGTACCGCTGCTTCGGGAAGCCCCACTATAGTGAGTGAAGGCATACCCGAACTGACATGAACTTCGACTTCAATTAAAGGCGCATGCAGGCCCAGCAAGCCTCGCGTATAAATTTTAGCAAAAGACATTATTATTGTTCCAATATGGTGCGTTATTTTTATATTTCTGGTGTCTTTTGTGCACTGTAGTTGTGCTTATTTTTTGTTCGAAATTTTCTCTTCTAATGCTTCCACCTGTTTGAGCAAATCATTCAGGCGATGGTTGGCATTATTTAGGGCAGTACGCTGACGTTCTATTTCTTCTTTAGACACCAAATCCATTTTCGCCACAGCTTCATTTAACAGGGCACGGATATTATGTTCCAAATCTTTCTTGGGTTGTTCGACTTGCTGCAAAATTGCTTGTAATAAAGTTTCAATCATTGTCTGATCCATCGCCGTAGAAAGGAACCGACAGTTTAGCATTGCTAAAATGCAGACTATAGTATTTCAGACAAAATATAGACTTATTCGATTAAAGATATTGTAAAAATCCCCATAAAAAATGTCTATTTTTTGAAGATTCAAAGCCTTTATCCGTATAAAATAAGGTATAAATAAACCACATGCCGGGCTTTCTAATTTCCCCCGACCTTAGGAATCTTGGCATGAAATTTGAACGTAAAACCTTACTGGTGAAATAAGCCGAAGGAAAACAAACATGAAGCTCGTAACTGCAATTGTAAAACCTTTTAAATTAGACGATGTTCGCGAAGCATTGTCTGAAATTGGTGTTCAAGGCATCACTGTAACTGAAGTGAAAGGCTTTGGTCGTCAAAAAGGCCACACTGAACTCTATCGTGGTGCTGAATACGTTGTAGATTTCTTGCCGAAAGTCAAAATTGAAATCGCGATTAGCGATGAAATGGTAGACGCGGTGATTGAATCTATTACTCGTGTGGCGAGCACTGGAAAAATCGGTGACGGAAAAATTTTCGTGACCAACTTAGAACAAGTCATCCGTATTCGTACAGGTGAAACAGGTGCAGACGCTGTCTAACTTGGCACGAAGTTTGCTGAGTACCTAATAACTCACAAAAACTTGGTTGGGGGATACGAATGAAAAAAATGCTACTCGCGTTCGGCATGGCCGGCGCTCTTTTTGGTGGTTCTGTTGCATGGGCTGAAGAAGCTGCAACAGCAACAGCACCGACAGAAGAAATTGTGCTTGTTGAAGAAGCAGGCGATACAACAAATACAACAACAGACACGATAGCAGCAATTGCTGAAGTAGCGCCAGTTGAAGCTGCAGCGCCTGCAGAAGAAGAACCAACGCTAGATACCGGCGATACCGCCTGGGTTTTAACCTCTACCGCTCTAGTTTTACTCATGACCATTCCTGGCTTGGCGCTATTTTATGGCGGTATGGTCCGCAAGAAAAACGTTCTGGCGACGATGGCACATAGCTTTATTGCTGCGGCGGTGGTCAGTATTGCTTGGGTGATTATTGGTTATACCCTAGCTTTCGGTGAAGGCAATGCCTTTATAGGTGGCCTGGATAAATTCATGCTGGCCGGTATTACCACAGAGGCGCTTTCAGGCACGATTCCTGAAATCCTGTTTGTGATTTTCCAAATGACTTTTGCCATCATTACGGTTGCCATCATCAGCGGTTCGATTGCAGAGCGTATGAAATTTGGTGCTTTCGTTGCTTTTATCGCACTTTGGGTGGTGATTGTTTATGCACCAATTACCCACTGGGTATGGGGTGGTGGCTGGTTAGGTAACGACGGCGCGCTTGATTTTGCTGGTGGTACGGTTGTACATATCAACTCGGGTGTTGCCGGTCTGGTAGCGGCATATATGCTGGGCAAACGTATGGGTTTGGGTCGTGAATCTATGGCACCGCATAACCTGACGCTTACAGTAGTTGGTGCATCTTTGCTCTGGGTAGGCTGGTTCGGTTTCAACGGTGGTTCTGCATTAGGTGCCAACGGTTCTGCAGGCTATGCCTTGATCGTGACTCAAGTCGCAGCAGCAGCAGCAGCCATCTCCTGGTTAATCACTGAAAAACTGGCACGTGGTAAAGCTTCTGTACTGGGCGGCGTATCGGGTGCAGTTGCTGGTCTGGTGGTCATTACTCCAGCTGCAGGTTTTGTGACTGTAGGCGGTGCATTGGCGATGGGTCTGATCGGTGGTGTGGTGTGTTTCTGGGGGATTACGGCACTGAAACGTGCATTGAAAGCCGATGACTCTTTAGATGCTTTTGGTTTGCATGGTGTAGGTGGTATTGTCGGCGCGATTTTAACCGCGTTCTTTGCCAGCGAATTCATCATGGGGGACAATGCTCCTGCAAATGTCATGCATCAGCTTTGGGTGCAAGTGGAAGGTGTACTGGCGACAATTGCTTACTCTGCGATCATGACCTTCATTATCCTGAAAGTCATCGACTTGATCATTGGAATCCGTGTAGCATCTGATGATGAGCGTATGGGGCTGGATTTAAGCCAACATGGTGAACGTGTCGAATAATAATAAATACACCATAATCAATATATAGTGTAAAACAGCCCGAATGGGCTGTTTTTTTCTATATGTTGCGTAAAACTCTACAAAGTTTGTAATTTTTGCTACACTCGGAATCCATCTGGATTTGTTCAATTAAACCGCTATGCATTGCCCATTTTGCAATACTGCAGACAGTAAAGTGATTGATTCACGCCTGGCAGCTGAAGGCTGTCAGATTCGTCGTCGCCGTGAATGTGTCAGTTGTAATGAACGCTTCACTACCTTTGAAAGCTATGAAGTGGTGATGCCGCGCGTCATCAAGTCGGATGGCAAAAATGAACCTTTCGATGAAGCCAAATTACGCCGTTCCCTGATGCATGCCTTGCAAAAACGCCCGGTGACCCAGGAGCAGATTGAAACCGTGCTGAGCGATATTCAGCTACAGATTCGCCGTCTGGGTGAGCGTGATGTGAAATCACGTACCATTGGTGAAATCGTGATGCAGTCTTTATTCGCACTTGATCATGTTGCTTATGTGCGTTTCGCTTCGGTCTATCAGGATTTTCAGGATGTCGAAGCTTTTCGTCATCAGATTGAACAGATGCAACAACGAGAATTACAAGAATAAGCATGGTTGAACTGAATCAAGATCAAGTGTGGATGCGCCGGGCCATTGAATTGGCTCGTCAAGGGCAATATTCCACCAAACCGAATCCGAATGTCGGCTGCGTCATTGTTAAAGATGGTGTGATTGTTGGAGAAGGTTTTCATCCTCAAGCCGGCCAGCCACATGCTGAAGTGTTTGCGTTGCGTCAGGCCGGTGAACAGGCACGTGGTGCAACCGCTTATGTGACTTTAGAACCTTGTGCGCATTATGGCCGTACGCCGCCTTGTGCCAAGGGTCTGGTTGAAGCAGGTGTGGCTAAAGTTGTCGTGGCCTGTCCTGATCCCAATCTACTGGTGGCCGGCAAGGGCGTACAGATACTGAAAGATGCTGGAATTGAGGTAGACGTTGGCATCTGTGAAGATGAAGCGTATCAGCTGAATCTAGGTTTCCTGAAAGCCATGGCGACTGGCATGCCTTATGTGCGTTTAAAAATTGCCTCAAGCCTGGATGGCCGTACCGCGATGGCATCGGGTGAATCAAAATGGATTACCGGTGTGGCAGCACGTCAGGATGTGCAGCACTGGCGTGCGATTTCAGCCGCGGTGATTACCGGGATTGATACGGTTCTTGCGGATGACTGTGAACTGAATGTGCGTCAATTAGATGGCGTTGAAGATATTAAGACCGTGGTGCAACCGAAACGGATTGTTCTGGATCGTCAGGGGCGTTTACCACTCAACGCAAAAATTTTAGCGCAACCTGAAACCGTGATGGTCATGGGGCCATTTCGTCAGGAGCTTGCAGATCTGGGTGTGCTACACTTGCCGGTACAGCCTTTAGCAGAATTATTAAAGCAACTGGTTCAGCAGCATCAGATTTATGATGTCTTGGTGGAAGCAGGGGCGACCTTATCTACGGCATTTTTACAACAAAAATTGGTTGATGAACTGATCAGTTACGTTGCACCGACCCTATTGGGTCGGTCTGCGCGTACCATGTTTAATGCAGAATTTAGCCATATGGCCGAACAACTCCGATTTAAGCTGCGCGATGTGACTCGCTTAGGTGATGACGTGTGCTTCAGGCTAATTCCTTTTCAAGAGACACTATGAGTTCAGAGTCTACGGTTTATCATAAACGTCGCCATGCGGCACGTACCACCGATGAATATCTTTTCCATCAGCTGGTTCCTTATCTGGGCAACAAACGCCGTTTACTGCATTTAATTCTGGAAGCGTTGGAAAGTACGGGAACCTTGAATCGTGCCGATGGCCGTGCGCCGATCTTTGCTGACTTTTTTGCAGGTTCAGGCGTGGTTTCACGTTTGGCCCGTCAGAATGGTTATCGCGTCATTGCCAATGATTGGGAGCCGTATAGCCATGCGCTGAATCATGCGGTACTGGCCTGTACTGAAGCACCGGCATTTAAAGAACTCGGTGGCTATCAGAAAGCGATTGATTATCTGAACCGTCTGCCGGAAGTTAAAGGCTGGGTGACGCATAACCTGTGTCCGCGTAATGATGAAATTTATGATCCAGCCCGTGATCGTTTGTTCTTTAAACGTCGTAACGGCATGCGTATTGATGCCATCCGTCAGCAGATTGCAGCTTGGCAGGCACAAGGTGCAATTGATGATGTGGAAATGTCTGCCTTGCTGGCACCCTTGCTGTATTCCGCCAGTTTTGTCAGCAATACTTCAGGCGTTTTCAAAAGCTTTCATCATGGCTGGGGCGGGAAAACCCAAACTGCGCTGGAACGGATTGAATCATTGCTGTGGCTGACTCCAAGCCGTTTTTGCGAGTCGGATCAGAAAAAGGGAATGGCCGCAGAAATGTGGTGTGTCGATGCCCAGCATCTGGCCAACCAGATGAGCGGCTTTGAAGTAGATGTAGCTTATCTGGATCCACCGTATAATCAGCATGCTTATAGCAGTAATTATCATGTGCTGAATGCGCTGACCTTATGGGATCAGGCCGATTTACCGACTCCGGATACCAAGGGCTTTAAGAGCGGGATTGACCGGGCATGGCGCAAAGAGCGTCCGAGCCAGTACAATTCCTCTAAATATGCCAAAGAAGCTTACGAGAGCCTGTTGGCCACCATCAATGCACGTTTCATTCTGACCAGTTATTCCACTGACGGGAATATCAGCGCTACCGATTTGTTACAGGCCAATCTGAAACGTGGCCGGGTGACCTTGCTAACCCAGGATGTGCCGCGTTATCGTGTTAGCAAACAGCGCCAGTCTGAACGTGCCCGCGTGCTGGAATTTATTGTGATTACCGATACCCACGCCAAGTCAGGTCCACCGATCCGTCAATTACTCAGCCAGCTGCATCATTATGCAGAATTGGGTGGTGTGGATACGACCGGCGTTAGTACCCAGTTGGCCCTCTGGTAAAAGAATTGAAAAGGAAATAAAAATGTTTACAGGTATTATCGAAAGCCTCGGCAAAGTCGAAAGTCTGCAAAGCGTTGGTGGTGATGTACGTTTACGCATCCAGACCGATCTGGACATGTCTGATGTACATCTGGGTGATTCTATCGCGACCAATGGTATCTGCCTGACCGTGATCGACTGGGGCGAGAACTGGTATGCGGCTGATGTTTCCCGTGAAAGTCTGAACCGGACCACGCTCGGCACCTGGAAAGCCGGTCAACCTGTCAATGTTGAAAAAGCCATGTTGCCGACTACGCGTTTTGGCGGTCATATTGTGTCAGGTCATGTCGATGCAGTCGGCGAGATCACCCTGGTACGTGAAGATGCACGTTCAATTTATTATGAAGTGACTGCACCTGCTGAAATTGCCAAATATCTCGCAGAAAAAGGCTCGGTCACAGTCGACGGCATCAGTCTAACGATTAATCATTTGCGTGGTAGCGTGATTAGTCTGAACCTGATTCCACATACTGCTGAACGTACCAATATCGGTACCTGGAAAGTCGGTAGCAAGGTCAATCTGGAAGTGGATGTATTGGCACGTTATATCGAGCGTTTATTGCTCGGTGATAAAGCCGCCCAAACCACTGAACAATCAAAAATCAGTATGGATTTCCTGGCTGAAAATGGTTTCTTAAAATAAAAGAAATGTTGATTTACTGAACAGTCTGATTGAAAAATTAGACTGTTTTTTTATTTTTCGGGATAATCAGCAGTTCAACTTGCAAATATTGCCTTGGTGGACGGGTCGAATGCTCGATTTTTTACTTAACTTGGAACAGTCATTGCCGCTATTGCTCGATCAATATGGGGTATGGATTTATGCAATCCTGTTTCTGGTGATTTTTGCAGAAACCGGTTCAGTGTTTTTCTTTTTCCTGCCCGGCGACAGTCTATTGCTGGCTGTGGGAGCTTTATGTGCCAGCAGCGATCTGGTGACCCTGCATTCGATGGGGCTGTTGTTATTCACTGCTTCGGTGCTGGGCTATAGCGTGAATTATTACACCGGAAAAGTTCTTG
This sequence comes from Acinetobacter lwoffii, assembly GCF_022809915.1. GTDB lineage: Bacteria > Pseudomonadota > Gammaproteobacteria > Pseudomonadales > Moraxellaceae > Acinetobacter > Acinetobacter lwoffii_M. The sequence continues at coordinate 36,297 of NZ_JALGQY010000001.1, forward strand.
GCTTAAAATATTTCAATCAACATTCACGCTATTTTAAGCCGGAATATATGGTGAAAACCAACCACTATTTTATGAAACATGGCGGTAAAACTATTTTAATCGCACGTTTTATTCCCTTTGTCCGCTCATTTGGCCCTTTTGCTGCCGGTTCAGCGCATATGAGCTTTGCCACATTCAGCTTTTATAATATTGCGGGTGGCATCCTCTGGATTGGCACTTTATTAAGCATTGGCTATCTGCTCGGAAATGCCGCCTTTATGCTGGCAGATTTTTTGTAAGATGCGACATAGAAGATAAAAAAGCCCGAATTTTCGGGCTTTTTTAATGTGAAAGGATCATTTAAATATTGCGTGGCTGATCAGAAAATTCAGAATTTTTCAGCATATACTCGATTTCTTCTTTGGCTGCCGCACGCATTTTTTCACGAAGTGCATTCACGGTCTGTTCAATCACGGTTTCTGCCTCAAGTTCCAGACGTAAACGCACACTTTCTAATTCGGATAAAATGGACTGGTCCTCAATCTGGATGCGACCTTTGGCAAAATCAAAAGTCGTCTCAGGATTTTTTGCATAACGTGCGACATAGTGCTGCACTTCAGCCTCTAGATGCGTATTTATTTTAGCAAGCACCTGACTCTGTTCGCTAAATTTACGCTGTTCCTCATGACGTAGCTGTTCTTGATAGGCCTGTTCTTCAGCACGTTTCTCGGCCAAGGCTTTTTCAAGCGCGAGCTGTTTGCGAATACGGGCTTCTTCAATTAATTCGGCCTTGCGCTGTGCATAGGCAGCTTCAATCTTGCGTTCAGATTCTTGCTGTAAGCGCTGGTCGCGACTCTGCCATTCTTCCAAAGACGTTTCTGGTTTTAAAATATCGCAGATCCGAGAGAGGTCATCGATAAAGGTCTGACGTACAGCTTCCGGCACATTTAACCAGCGCTGTTTAAAATCGGGACCTACATTTAATGCCACGTGCCTCTCCTTGTGGATGATATCGGTTAAAGCTTATGGGTGTCCGGTTCAATACCTAAACGACGATATTGCTTGAATTTTTCACGACCCAGCTGTTTAGCCGTTTCATGGTTTTCAATGATCTCAATAATGTGACTAAATTTTGTGTAAGGTTCAAGTGCTTCCGGATTAAAATTGAAAATAATCCAGTCGGACTGTTCCGGCAGTGTTGCCGAAATACAGACCGTCGCCTGAGGCTGGTCAATACCATGCGGAATAAAACTCGCGGGATCAAAACTCCACAGGCGTTCATCCAGCTGCTGTTGCAAATCTGTATCGGCACACAATAACCAGATTCGCGCCGGCTGGCGCAGAATCTTACGGCATAAACGACAAGTGCTGTCCACTTGTCGTTCAGGGCTTTTTTCAAATAAATAAAAGCTGACTTTAGCCATTGCTTTGAACGCGACTCGTCAGGAATTGCATCAATAATGGAACTGGACGGCCGGTTGCACCTTTATTGGTACCTGAGTTCCATGCCGTACCTGCAACATCCAGATGTGCCCAGCGATATTCACGGGTAAAACGTTGCAGGAAGCAGGCTGCAGTCACAGAACCAGCTTTTGGACCACCGATATTGCCAATGTCGGCAAATGGTGAATCCAGTTGTTCCTGATAGTCTTCCAGTACCGGCATACGCCATACCCGGTCAAAGGAATGCTGGCCGGCAGCTTCTAGTTCTGCTGCCAGTTTATCATCTGGCGTGAACAGACCCGTTAGTACTGAACCCAAAGCGACCACACAGGCACCGGTTAAGGTCGCAATATCAATCACCAAAGCAGGATTAAAACGTTTTACATAGGTCAAGGTATCACATAGGACCAAACGACCTTCGGCATCGGTATTCAGGATTTCAACCGTCTGACCGCTCATGGTCGTTACGATATCACCAGGACGGGTGGCTTTACCTGAAGGCATGTTTTCTGCTGCAGCGATGGTTCCCACCACATGTAGAGGTAAGCGGGCTTCGCACAATGCACGCATTGTACCGAGTACAGAAGCTGCACCGCACATGTCGTATTTCATCTCGTCCATGCCTGCGCCTGGTTTAAGGGAAATACCGCCGGTATCAAACGTAATGCCTTTACCCACCAAGACTACCGGTGCTTCGCTACGCTCTGACTGATATTCCATGCTGATAATCCGACCAGGACGCTCTGAACCTTTACTTACCGCAAGGAAGGCGCCCATGCCTAAATCTGCCATTTGCTGTTCATCCAGCACTGTGACTTTAAGTAGGTCTGGATATTCAGCCGCCAAAGCCACCGCCTGTTCTGCAAGATATTCAGGGAAACAGATATTGCCCGGACGGTTGCCCAGGTCACGTGCCAGATTTTGTCCGCTTTGCACTGCTTGTACCAGTTGCAACTGTTCGGTAGTTAAGACGCTATGAGTGGCAATCAGGTCGATCTGCTCGAGCACAAATTCATTCTTCTTGGATTTATATTCATCATAACCATAGCTGGCCTGAGTCAGGAAGAGCGCAAACAGATAATGGAATTCTTGTGGAAGTTGTGTCAGATCTACAGAAATCTGTTTGAATTTTTTTTGAGTGACTTGAATAATAGTTTGCGCGATTTTTGCAAGTTTTGCCGGTTGCAGTTCAGCGACCTTGCCTAAACCAATTAGTGCTGCATGGCTGGACTGGCTCACCTGACCAATCAGGCTCAGGCTTTCCGCCAACGCTGCCTTGAATTGAGAGGCTTCAATTAATGTGTCTAAATTATTGATTTGATAGGTTGCGGTTGTATTCTGAAGTTGTTCTGAGTCAACTAAAATCAACAAAGATTGACTTGATCCATTCTCTGGGAATGACGTATTAATTGTAAGTTTCATATTCTGTTTTCACGCCTGTCTAGATGGGTAAATCATTCAGTCATTGAAACATTTATCCGAATAGATTTTCAATGGGCAGGGCGGCCTAGGTTTTATATTTTTGCTATTCGGGTAAACTAGCACTCGTTTTATGGACCTTATTTTGGAAGAATTAATTTGATTATTCGGCGTTATCTGGTCAAGCAAGTTGTCTCGACATCCTTGGTGGTGATTGCCTTATTGACCTTGATCATGATGGGCGGTCGACTGATCAAGTATTTTGGTGTCGCGGCGCAAGGCCGTCTGGATGCAGGCATTTTATTTAGCATTATTGGCTACCGTTTGCCTGAATTCTTGACCCTGATTCTTCCGCTCGGTTTCTTTATTGGACTGATGCTGGTGTTTGGCCGTTTATATGTCGACCATGAAATGGCCGTGATGAATGGCAGTGGCGTCAGTCGGCATCAATTGGCGCGTCTACTGGTGCCGATGACCCTGGTGTTTTTGATTGCTCAGGCCGGATTGATGCTGTGGGCTGCGCCGTGGGGCATTCGCCAGTTTGAAGCCCTGACCACCAGTCAGGCGGTACGTACCGGCTTTGACCTGGTGCGACCGAAAGAATTTATCTCCTCTGGGCCCTATACCATTTATGCCGGTGACCTGTCAGAAGACCGTAAAAATTTAAAAGATATTTTCTTTTATCAGCGTGCGGAAAAAGAAGGCAAACCGGATGTGATGATTCTGGCGCAGGAAGCCACCCGAATTGAAGTACCGAATGATGCTGCCAATGTGGTCGATCTGGTCCAAGGTCGCCGTTATGAGATCTATCCGGGTACACCGCAATATACTCAAGCTGAATTTGAAAGCTATCGTCTGCGCTTAGAAAGCGATGAAGAAGCGCAATTTGCCAGTACTGAAGTTGAGGCCTTACCGACCTCGCAATTGTGGCAGAACCGTCAGGATCCTGTGGTGGCCAGTGAGTTGGGCTGGCGGGTGTTTGTTCCTTTTGCGATTCTGATTGCCCTGATTCTGGCTGTGGCCTTGTCTGAAGTGAGTCCACGACAGGGTCGATATCTCAAGTTATTTCCTGCCCTCATGATTTTTGCCAGTCTGATTGTGGCCCTGATGGCAGTAAAGACGCGGATCAGTAAAGAAGAAATGGGCATTTGGGCCTATCCATTGATTCTGATTGCCTATGCAATTGCGGGTGCCTTGTTCTCGCGTAAACAGAAATTAGGCCCGAAAATCAAGAAACAGATTCAGCGAGTGAGGTCTTAACAATGTTGGCACGTCGTATAGTTGCAAAACATGTGACCCAAACCACTGCGCTGGCGATGCTGGGTGCAACCGCGGTATTGGCGGGTTTACAGGTATTATTTACTTATCTGGGGGAGCTTGGTTCGCTCAAAGATGGTTATGGTGCCTGGGATGCCTTGAAATATGTGCTTTGGGGCGCACCAAATTATTTATATGAAATCCTGCCGATTTCTGCACTGATTGGTGCAGTTTTAGGTCTTGGTACATTAGCCTCGAATAGTGAGCTGATTGTGATGCGTTCGGTCGGCGTGAGCTTATGGCGTATTGTCGGGTGGGTGATCCGTTCAGCACTGTTGTTGGTGGTGTTGTCATTTGCCCTGAGCGAGTGGGTCATTCCTTATACCAATGAACAGGCCAAAAGCGTAAAAAGTGCCAGTAAAGCCGCTCAGCTCGGTGAAGTTCGTGGTTACTGGACTCGGGAAGGGCAGCGCTTTATTTATATCGATTATGCTAACTCGCAAGGTCAGTTGAAAAATGTGCAGATGCTGGACTTTGACCAGAACTATCGTTTGCGCGGTACCTTGCAGGCAGATCAGGGCCAATTTGTTAAAGATGGTTCCTGGACGCTGGACAACACAGAGCAGTTCGATATTCTCCAAAATGGTAATGCCACACTGGTTAAGCAGCAACAGCAACCTTTAGCGCTGGCATTACAGCCCAAATATGTGCATATGGTGACGATTGATCCTGAAGATTTATCGCCGAGTCAACTGGTTAGTTTCATGAGCTATATGCATGAATACAGCCAAGTGCCGAAAACCTATCAGTTAGCCTTCTGGCAAAAACTCGGTTCGCCTTTTGCCCTGATCGCACTGGTGGTGATTGCCTGTTCATTTATCTTCGGGCCATTACGTCAGCAATCCATGGGGTTCCGTCTGGTGATTGCCTTATTTGCCGGCCTAGGTTTTTTCTATCTGCAGGACTTCCTCGGCTATGCCAGCTTGATTTACGCACCATCTCCGGCCTGGTTCGTGTTTATTCCGATTCTGATCATGTTCGGTATCGGCGTATACTTGCTGCATCGGGCACGCTAAACCATAGGAAAATAGAACAAATCAATCATCATGAGAGGCTTAAACCATATACGGGTCATGGCCTCTTTTTATAAACTTCGCTAAAATAGAGCGATTAATTCGTAGACGAACAGAGTATTTCATTATGACGGATGCAACTGCTGGCAAAATCCCTCACGTTTTGGTGATTATGGATGGTGTGGGTCATCGCGAAGCGGTCGAAGACAATGCGTTTTTAGCAGCTAAACGACCAAATTTAACTGCGATACAGGACAAGCATCCGCATGGTTTGATCTCGGGTTCAGGTGAAGATGTTGGCCTGCCAGATGGCCAGATGGGTAACTCTGAAGTTGGACATATGAACCTCGGCGCAGGTCGTGTGCTGTATCAGGACTTTACCCGGATTACCAAAGACATTCGTACGGGCGACTTCTTTGAACATGAAGTGTTGGTCGATGCGGTGGAGAAAGCCAAAGCTTCAGGTGGGGCAGTACATTTGCTTGGTCTTTTGTCTGAAGGCGGTGTGCACTCACATGAAGATCATATCGTGGCGATGGCTGAACTGGCCCTGAAACGCGGTGTGAAAGTCTATTTACATGCATTTTTAGATGGTCGTGATACACCGCCTAAAAGCGCACAGCCTTCTTTAGAAAAGCTTGATGCCTTATTCGCACAATATCCAGGTCAAGGTCGTATTGCGACTGTGATTGGCCGTTATTTTGCCATGGACCGTGATAACCGTTGGGATCGTGTTGAACAGGCTTATCGTCTGCTGACTGAAGGTGAAGCGGTTCGTACAGCTGTCAGCGCAGTTGAAGGTCTGGAACAGGCTTACGCAGCCGATGAGTCAGATGAGTTTGTCAAAGCGACCCGTATTGGCGAGCTGGCAAAAATTCAGGATGGCGATAGTGTCGTATTCATGAACTTCCGTGCCGATCGTGCCCGTGAATTGACCCGCGCATTTGTGGAAAAAGACTTTGCCGGTTTTGAACGTAAAGTGGTGCCAAATCTGGCGAAGTTTGTCATGTTGACCCGCTATCAAGCCACGATTGATGCACCTGTAGCGTATATGCCTGAAGCATTGGTCAACTCGATTGGTGAATACCTGTCAAACTTGGGTAAAACTCAGCTGCGTATCGCGGAAACAGAAAAATATGCACATGTGACTTTCTTCTTCAGCGGCGGCCGTGAAGATGAATATCCGGGTGAAAAACGTATCCTGATTCCATCGCCAAACGTAGCCACTTATGACCTCAAACCGGAAATGAGTGCTTATGAAGTGACTGATGAGCTGGTGGCTGCGATCAATTCAGGTGAATTTGACCTGCTGGTCGTGAACTTTGCCAATGGGGATATGGTTGGTCATACTGGCGTATTCGATGCTGCGGTGAAAGCAGTAGAAGCGGTTGATACCTGTTTGGGCCGGGTTTACGAAGCCGTGATGGCGCAAAAAGGTCATATGATTGTGACTGCCGATCATGGTAACGTAGAGCAGATGCAGGACTATCACAGTGGTCAGGTACATACTCAGCATACCACTGAACTAGTTCCATTTATTTATGTGGGTCCAACTCAGGCCACGATCGCAGAAGGCGGTGTATTGGCAGATGTAGCACCGACTTTATTAAGTCTGATGCAAGTTCCGGTACCTGCTGAAATGCAAGGTCGTAACCTGATTCAGCTTGATGCATAATTTTCGATAAAATTCTAAAAAGGTCAAAGAATGGCAAGAACACGCTGGAAGTCTGTTGTAATACCATGCTTACTGATGTGTTTGAGTCATTCAGCTTGGGGTGCGGGTTCAAATGAGCCGGCATTCGATGATATGGAAATGGATGGGCAGGTCTATTCCGAAATTCCTGTGGCATCCATTCAAGAATTCGTACAAATTTATGGCATCGTAAAAGATAATTATATTCAAGATAAAAATGACGATGCCTTGTTTCAACAGGCCATTCAGGGTCTGGTCAGTGGCTTAGATCGCTATTCCCGTTATTTGTCGCCTGAAGATTATAAGCAACTGCGTGAATATACCGAAGGTGATCTGGCCAGCATTGATTTTGATCTGCAATTTGACCCGCGGTTGAAGCAATGGGTAGTTCAGGGACTGAGTTCCGATGCTGATTCAGCCAAGCAGGGACTTCGAAATGGCGTCACGGTTTATAAAATTGACGATCAGGTATTAAATAGCCTGAATCAGGAACAAGTCCGGCAGTTATTGAGCGGAGCCGTTGGCTCTACGCTCATGATTCAGCTCTCCCCGCAAAGTCCGGCCGTTCGTCTGGTCCGCAATACCAAACTGGATACTGAAATTAAATCGAGCCTGCACAATAATCAGGTTCTGGTTTTACAGGTCAAGGTTTTTCAGCAAGATACTGCCAATGAAATCAAACGTCTAATCGAAAGCTATGCCGACAAGCGCTTAAAAGCCGTGCTATTTGATTTACGCAATAATCCCGGTGGCTTACTCTCGGCTGCAGTTGAATCTGCCGATTTATTTTTGAATCAGGGCGTGATTGTGTCGACCAAAAGCCGCGCTGAAGGTAATCAGCAATTTCAGGCCTTGCCGAGTTTTGAGTTTCAGAATCTGAAAGTTGGGGTATTGATTAATAACCGCTCGGCTTCTGCAGCAGAAGTGTTTACAGCAGCCCTGAAAGAACATAACCGTGCCTGGGTCGTAGGCGAAAAAAGCTATGGCAAAGGCGTAGTACAGAAACTCTTTCCTTTAAGCAACGGTTCGGCTCTACAGATGACAGTATCGCAATACTTTAGCCCGAGTGGCCAGATGATTGAAGGGCGGGGCGTACAGCCGCATTTCAACTATCCGTTTAAGCAGGAAATGCGTGAGGAGAGTTATCTGGAACATGTCACAGACTTGCTGCTCCTGCAAAAATAATTATTCGTCTTCTTCGGTATCCAGTCCGAACTTTTTCAAACGATAGCGCAGGGAACGGAATGACATGCCGAGTTTTTTGGCGGCCAGTGTCCGGTTCCAATGGGTCAGATTCAGCGCATTCAGTAAAATTTCTTTCTCGACCTTTTCCAAATATAGTTCTAGACCCTCTTCAGGCAGCTTTTTAGGTGCAATCAGGGTTTCGGTCGCAATGATCTCGCTCGTGAGCGTATTTATCTCCTGAGGGCTGTTAAGCGCATGACGTAGCGGTGCACTCTGCAAATGCTGAAGATCAATCCGCTCTTCATCACTTAAAGTAATTGCGCGTTCCATAATATTACGCAATTCACGTACATTACCTGGATAATATTGTTCCAATAAGAACTCTTTGCTACGTTCGGTCAGTTTTTTATTGGGAATGCCCCATTCCTGGCAAATCTTCTGAATAAAGTGTTCGGCCAATAACAGAATATCCTGGCCTCGTTCACGTAATGGCGGTAAAGTCAGATCCATTACATGAATACGGAAATATAAATCCTGACGGAATTTGCCTTGTTGCACCAAGGCTTCCAGATCCTGATGCGTGGCACTGATCACACGGAAATCCACATCAATTTCGGTATCCGAACCGAGTGGACGAATACGTTTTTCCTGTACGGCACGTAACAATTTGACCTGCATAGAAAGCGGTAATTCTGCAATTTCATCCAGAAACAGACTGCCACCATGGGCAGATTGAATCAGTCCCTGTTTGTCCTGAGCAGCGCCGGTAAAGCTGCCTTTCTTATGCCCAAACAGTTCGCTTTCCATCAACTCAGTCGGAATGGCGCCACAGTTAATCGCAATAAAAGGACCTTCATTGCGGTTACTCAGGCGATGGACCAGATTGGCCACGACTTCTTTACCTGTTCCCGATTCACCAGTGATAAAAACCGGTGCTTGGGATCGGGCAATTTTTTGTAAGGTAATACGTAGTTGCTGGATCGGCAGGGATTGTCCAATCAGCATTTTATGTTCAAGCGCTTCATTTGGATTATTATTCGAATAATCCACCGGTTTATTCAGGGCTTTTTGTAAGAGTTGTTCCAGATGTTTCTGATTGATCGGTTTGCTGACAAAATCAAAGGCCCCGGCTTTGAGCGCAGCAATGGCGATTTCCATGTTGCCATAGGCGGTCAGAACTGCGACCGGAAGTGCCGGATAGAGGCTGCCAATCCAGTCCAGTAACTCCAAACCATTGCCATCGGGCAGGTTTAGGTCAGTCAGACAGGCATCATATTGATGATTGGCAAGGCATTTTTTAGCATCTTCCAAACGGTGGGCAATGTGCGTACGAATTCCCATGCGCAGCAATGACATTTGCATGAGGGTACACAAATCTTCCTCATCATCCACCAAAAGCACCAGTGGTTGTTGTTCCCCATTCATCTTCCTTGACCCCTTTAAAGCGTAATACGTTGACAGCTGATGCGAAAGCATGCGCCCTGTTCTTGTTGTATATAGTTTAATTGTGCCTGATTTGCTTCGCAAAAACTATGTGATAAATACAATCCTAATCCGGTACCACTAATCGATGTGCTAAAAAAGGGTTTGAACAATAGAGCTTGATCATGTACGGCTACGCCAGAGCCAAAATCCCGTACATCAATCCAGACCCGATGTTCATAAGGATGCACATTCAGCTGAATATAGGCTGCATCTGCTGAATTGTGACGAATGGCATTACGAATCAGATTAATCAGGATTTGCCGGAATTGTGCTTCATCAAACTGAATCACTAGCGGGATATCAATATTAAATTGAATCTGATCGCGAATATCGGCCAGATCTTCCTGGATAAATAACGGGATAAATTCATTGAGATGAATCGGTATCGGGTGGGTTTCTTTATTTTTGACCATATTCAGCGTGTCCTGAATAATCCGGTCAATCCGGGTCGCCTGTCGGCCAATCATCTGCTGGAGTAGCTGTTGCTGTTCAGTTTCTGAGTCCAGATACAAATCATTGGCCTGCACAATGGCCGCCAAGGGGTTACGAATTTCATGGGCAATACTGGCTGAGAGTTGACCCAGTGCAGCAAGTTTAAGTTGCTGCACCTGCTGATTCAGTTTTTTGGCATCCTGTAACACCAGTAGCATTAGAGTCTGATGCGGCACAATCAGTTTTTGCACCTGCACATGAATATTATAGCGACTTTGCTGGGATTCAAACTGAAAGCGCTCACCATTTTCTAGCGTTTCAAAATGGATCAGTTCAAATAAATCTGGCTGTGATTGAGATAAAGTAAATTTCTCATGGCCGTATTTGGACTCAATTCCAAGAAGATTACAGGCGGCAGGATTACTGAGTACCACATGATAGTTTTCATCCAGAACCAGATAACCGGTTTCAATCTGTTCCAGAATATAGCGGTTAATATTCTGTAAGCGATGCAGTTCCAGCGATTGAGAAAAATTCAAATTTTCCAGAATCTGAAAACGGCGCACGGCAATTTGTCCAGTGCCATAAACCACAAAAAACAAAAAGGCCAGCAGGGCGCTATTACTGATATTGCTGAGTGAAGAAAACGCAAAAATACTGCCGATAAAATGCTGATAAATAACACTAATGACTGCAATGAGGGTGACGACCAAGGCCTTTTTTGCATCTAATAATAAAGATGCAGAAAAGATAGTAATCACAAACAACAGCCCAATTTGCAGATTAGGACCGTCGCTCGCCAAAGTCAGCAAACTTAAAACGCAGACATCGCTAAAGAAAATCATAATCAGCTGCGGCTGGATCAGGCGTCTGATCCATTTCAGCACAAACAGCTGTACGGTATTGATCGCAACCCCGATTCCCAGTGCATAATAATACAGCTGCGGGTATTGATAATCGGTGGTGAGTTCGGGGTAGGTCAGCATAAAAATCAGCAACAAACCGGTGCTGATCAGCAGACGATAAGCGCTGTACCAGATACCGAGATGGTATTGATTCAGTTCAGCATAGTTTTTTTGTTGTGCCATATGCACCGGAAATCGTTAAAAGCTAAGGTTTAATGAGTCCATAGCGCATGGCCAGATGAGTCAGTTTAACATCGCTATCGATATTCAGTTTTTCAAAAATACGGTAACGATAAGTATTCACGGTTTTAACACTCACAAAGAGCTTGTCGGCAATTTCCTGGGCGCTGATACAATTCACGACCATCATCGCGACTTGCATTTCACGCTCTGACAATGCATCAAAAGGCGATTGTTGTGTATCAGAAAGGTAAGAGCTTGCTAACTGTTCCGCAATGTCTGCACTGAAATATTTGCCGCCTTGCATGACTTTGTTAATCGCACGGACCATTTCCGAAATCGGGGCCCCTTTGGTGATATAACCTTTGGCACCGGCTTTCAATAACAGGGACGGATAAGGCTCTTCTGCTAAACCGCTAACCGCCAAAACTTTGGTTTCCGGCGCACTCTGAAGTAGACGGCGCGTGGTTTCTACGCCACCAATGCCCGGCATATTCACATCTAACAAAACTACATCAGGATGATGTTGACGAACTAGAGAGATCGCTTCTTCACCAGATTCAGCTTGTCCAATTACCTGAACCTCCGCATGGTCTTCTAGCATTCTGCAAATTCCAGTACGAACTAATTCATGGTCGTCCACAACTAAAACTGTGATCACCTACGCTCTCCCTCTGTTAAAAAAATCATTTTTTTGTTACATAAAGCAAAATAAGCTTGCAATGAAAGTACAAAATTAGCAATCCTATTCGCAAGATTAAATCTGAAACTTATCACACAGTGTCAAGAACAAAAAATGTTCGGCATTGTGTTTAAATGTAAGGCATATTAGAGGTAATACGCAAATCAATCTTACCTCTGTTAGTTGAGTGAAGGAATAGTGAAGAAAATAAACAAGTCTTTAAGGCATCTACTCGGCCTGTCCGTGTTAATCAGCATGAGCACGACAAGTTTTGCTGAAATCATTATGAATTCTGGCACGGCAGAGGGCGGTTCCAGCATTAGTTGGTCTTCTGAAGAAGTTAACCAGTTAATGAGCGATGATTTTAATGCGTCAGCCAATGAGCCTTCGCCACCCGGGTCTGCAACAGTGACCACCACTTTGCGTCAGGCCGGCACAGCAGCGCCAGCAGTAATCAAACCTGCTTATACTGCGCCGCAGATTATTGATACCAATCATTTTAGTAATCAACCTTCTGTCAATGCACGGGCTGCACTGGTCATGGATGCGCAAACCGGTGAAGTGCTGTTTAGCAAAAATACCAATACTGCCTATCCGATTGCATCGATTACCAAGCTGATGACAGCGGTGGTGATTTCTGATGCACGTCTGAATATGTCGGAAAAAATCACCCTGCAACAGGCTGATTTTTCCTGTTCAGGCTGTAAAAGCTCAAGCTCGACTTTAAGAGCAGGGGACAGCATGAACCGTGCTGAAGCTTTACTGTTTGCTCTGATGAAGTCCGAGAATCCGGCTGCAGCCGCTTTGGCACGGACCTATCCCGGTGGTCGATCAGCGTTTATTGCCAAAATGAATGCAAAAGCTAAAGAGCTGGGAATGAACTCCACTCGCTTTATGGAATCAACAGGTTTGCATCCGGGTAACGTGGCATCAGCTCGTGACTTGGGAATCTTGGTAAATACGGCCTCTCAATACGGCCTGATTCGTCAGTTCTCGACCACGCCAAGCTATGACTTTAACTTGGGTTATCGTGTATTGAAATCGAATAATACCAATGCCTTGGTACGTAATGGCGGATGGAATATCAATATTTCTAAAACCGGTTTTATTAATGAAGCAGGGCGCTGTGTGGTGATGCACACCACTCTGAATAACCGTCCTGTGGCAGTGGTACTTTTAGGTGCAAACAGCTCACAGGCGCGTACCAATGATGCGACCCGTTTAATGAGTTGGGTTAGCCAGCAACCTAAACGAATCTAATTGATTGGTTCATAAAAAAAACCCTGCACTTGCAGGGTTTTTTTAATTCTGGCCGAAATTACATATTCGACAGAATAGAGTCTTTAACTTGAGTCATGGTCGCATCAATCGACAGCATCACAGCATCAGCACATTGCTTGATGGCAGTGTCTGGATCTTTCAGACCGTTACCCGTTACGGTACATACGATCACTGAACCTTCAGCAATTTTACCCGCTTTAATATCACGGATCGCACCGCCGACAGACGCAGCAGACGCAGGCTCTACGAATACACCTTCATACATAGAAAGCAGACGTTGAGCTTCAAGAATTTCCGCATCAGTCAGTTCATCAAACCAGCCGTTTGAATCACGAACAACCGCTTTAGCATGATTGAAGCTTTGCGGATTGCCGATACGAATCGCAGTTGCAACAGTTTCCGGGTTTTCTACTGGACCGCCACGAAGGAACGGTGCAGCACCAGAGGCTTGGTAACCTGCCATGATTGGCAAACCTGCCGGTTTAGGACCAGTGAAAGCATCAGTTTCAGCATCGTAAACGACTTGCTCAAATTCTTCTTTCGACTGGTTAGCCACCGCTTCGGTATAACCCATCCAGTGTGCAGTGATGTTACCCGCGTTACCTACAGGCAGGCAGTGATAATCCGGTGCACGACCTAAAGCTTCAACGATTTCATAAGCAATGGTTTTTTGACCTTGCAGGCGGTATGGGTTGATTGAGTTTACAATCGTTACCGGTGCCTGATCGGCAACTTCTTTAACCAGACGCATACCGTCATCGAAGTTACCGCGAATTTGCATGGTGATCGCACCATACATCATCGCTTGAGCCATTTTACCCATGGCAATTTTGCCTTCAGGGATGAGCACGAATGCTTTGATGCCAGCACGCGCAGCATATGCCGCCGCCGCCGCAGAGGTGTTACCAGTAGATGCGCAGATGATGGCTTTAGAGCCTTCTTCAACGGCTTTGGTCACCGCCATAGTCATACCGCGGTCTTTAAATGAACCAGTCGGGTTTAAGCCCTCGTACTTCACATAAATTTCAACATCTTTACCAATAATGCGTGGAATATTCTCAAGCTTGATCAGTGGAGTATTACCTTCACCCAAAGAGATCGCACGAGTAGTTGCAGACACTGGTAAACGGTCGCGATAGCGGTCAACTAAACCAGTATAACGATTGGCATTCGACATGATGATGTTCCAATTGTGTGTAGAGCTTGGCAAGGGGAATCCTCCCCTCAACCCGATTAATTATCAAGCGATTCTAAACGAATTCGTACAATTTCGCCATGAATGACGGGTAATGCTTGAATTTGTGAAAGCGCTGCATCCATTTTTGATTCGACGATAGGATCAGTCAGAATCACGATAGGAATAAGGTCTTTGGATAAACGTGGTTGCTGCATGATCGCATCAATACTGATGCCGGCACGACTGAGAATCGTGGTCACATCGGCAAGCACGCCCATCTGATCTTCGGCATTAATACGGATGTAATAGCCGGTGGTCATTTGTTCACGACTCAAGATCGGTAAATCACTGAGCGCTTCAAAAGCCAGTTGCGGAATGGTGCCTGCGCCGTCTTCTGTGTAAATAATGTCACGGACAATATCAACCACATCGGCAACAACCGCAGAAGCCGTTGGTCCCGCACCCGCGCCAGCACCATAGTACAGTGTTGGGCCAACCGCATTCGCTTGTACCAGAACCGCATTTTTCACGCCGTTAACATTGGCAATCAGCTGGTCATCTGGAATCAGAGTCGGGTGTACACGGAGTTCAATCCCGGCATCGGTACGGCGTGCAATACCCAGGTGTTTAATCCGGAAACCGAGGTCTTCGGCATATTTCACATCTTGTGCAGTGATTTTGCCAATGCCTTCAGTAAAGACTTTGTCAAACTGTAGTGGAATACCAAAGGCACATGAGGCCAGAATCGTTAGCTTGTGAGCTGCATCAATTCCTTCCACATCAAAGGTCGGATCGGCTTCGGCATAACCGAGTTCTTGAGCTTCTTTTAGCACATCTTCAAAAGCGCGGCCTTTTTCACGCATTTCACTAAGAATGAAGTTACCCGTGCCGTTAATAATACCGGCCAGCCATTCAATCTTGTTGGCTGCCAGACCTTCACGAATCACTTTAATAATCGGAATGCCACCAGCCACTGCGGCTTCATAGGCAATCTGTACGGCATTGTCTTCAGCCGCTTTAAACAGTTCGTTGCCGTGTTCAGCCAAGAGTGCTTTGTTGGCCGTTACAATATGTTTGCCATGTTTCATGGCTTCCATAATAATTTCAAAAGCAGGATGAATTCCGCCCATGACTTCCACCACGACGTCTACATCAGGTTGACGTATGATGTCCATCAAGTCGGCACTTTGTTTGACCGATTCTGGCAGATCCAGATCAGGACGTGGACGACGGGTGCCTACATGGGTAATTTCAATTTCACGACCGGTGCGACGTTTGATCTCAGCAGCATTTTCTTTTAATAGTTTCAAGGCACCACCACCTACAGTACCAAGACCGAGGATTGCCAGACGAACTGGTTTCACGTCACACTCCAAATATAAACAGTTTTTTACAAGAGCCTAGATCATAGCTAAAAAACCCGCCTGACTCTAGGGTCATTTCAGAATATCTTTATCTATAAAATAAAGTTAAATAACGTATTAAAATGAGTTATTTAAGCCGATTCAATAATTCCGATGTAGACAGGTAACCGCCCAGATAAGTACCTGCTGAATTATAAATGGCAGGGGTGCCATTCACGCCCATATTCAGACCCATTTGATATTGATCTTGAACAGGATTTTCACACTTCTCTGCACTAATCTGTGCGCCTGAAATCGCCTGGTCAAAGGCACTACGGCGGTCGGCACTGCACCAGATCGCTTCCATGGCTGGCATATGCTGTTCACCACGCGGCCAGGCGATATAACGCACTTCAATGCCTTTGGTATTCATCTCATCCATTTGTTCATGGAATTTATGGCAATACGGACAACTGACATCGGTAAACACATAGACCACATGCTTGGCTTTGCCTTTAGCTGGATAGACCAGCAAGTCTGCTGGCTTGAGTTCAGCAAAGAGTTTATTGTTGATGCCTGCCTGCAGGTTTTCGCTGACATTGTGTAGCTGTTTGTCGCCGAGACGGATCACATCGCCCTGAATCAGGTATTTACCGTCACTGGTGACATAGACCGCAGACATGCCTTCCAGACTCACCCAGTACAGGTTTGGAACTTCAGTGGCTTTAATGTCGGTAATTTTGGCACTGATGCCAGCAGTTTTGAAATGCTTTTCCAACGTAGACGCCAGACGCTGTTCTGCATTACGTTCGGTTAGGGTAGAGGCTTCGCCCGTCGCCGGTGCGCTTGCAGTCAACTCTTGCTTTTTATCGTTGTTAGTGGAATTGGAACACGCAGTCAGACCCAAACCAGCAGCAAGTGTGCAAGCCATAAAAATTTTTGAGCGGGCAAATGTCATAAAAAACCCTTTTCTTCTTGGATTAAAAACAGAGTATTAGCATAACAAAAAAAAATACCCACACGTCAAACTTCTCAGTTTATTCCATCCGGATATGTTTTAAGCACGTGGATGATGGGTGGCATGCAGCTGTTGCATCCGTACCTGTGCCACATGGGTATAAATCTGGGTGGTAGACAGATCACTATGCCCGAGCAACATCTGCACTACGCGTAAGTCTGCGCCATGATTGAGTAAATGTGTCGCAAAGGCATGACGTAAGGTATGCGGTGACAGTTCGGACTGAATGCCGGCCTGCAGCGCATAACGCTTAATCGCATACCAGAAATTCTGCCGGCTCATGATGCCGCCATGCTGGGTCAGAAACAGATAATCGGTCGAAGTCTTATACAGTTGCGGACGGGCTTCGTTCAGATATTTTTCTACCCATTCACAAGCCATTTGTCCCATCGGCACCAGACGTTCTTTATTGCCCTTACCGACGATACGTAAATACCCCTGTTTTAAGTTGATCAGTTCCAGACGTAAGTTAATCAGTTCGGTCACCCGGAGTCCGCAGGCATACAGCACTTCGAACATGGCTCGATCACGCAGTCCTAATGCCGTGTTGATATTAGGGGCATGAATTAAGGCTTCGACATCTGCTTCGGAGAGATCTTTGGGTAAGGCCCGGCCCAGTTTTGGGGTTTTATGTGCAGCCACCGGATTGTCGCTACGCAGTTTTTGCTCACGCAGAAATTTATAAAATGAACGCAAGGCAGACAGGCAGCGGGCAATCGAACGTGGGCTTTTTTGCTGTTTGGTCAGCGCAATCAGTACATCGGAAATATCATCATGATTCCATTCCGGTAGAGGCTTGCTCAGGCATTCTGCACATTGCACCAGATCGGACAAATAGGCATTGCGGGTATGCGGGCTGACCGTTTGCGCAATCAGATAATCACGAAAACCCTGTAAATAACTGAACGCATCAGGAATCTGGACAGGGGCAGGAATACGGGGTTTTTTATTCAGCATAGGGTGAAAGGATCTGATCTGAAAAAGCGATAATCGGGATTGGTATTCTCCACTGTAGTTTAATTTTATGACAGTGTCGATGTGGTATAAGGCTAAATCGAAATGTAATTAATCTTATTTGTTAATTATTCTCATTTGTTTGTATACTGTACAAAATAGTTTAGGAATTTCACGGTGCGTTTGTCTGATTTAAAAGCAAAACAAATTGCCATCATTCGAAAAGTGAGTCGAACAACTGATGGTGAAAGTGCTCTACACGATGTCGTCGCGAGTCGTTTGGAAACTTTAGGCTTTGTACCAGGTACAAAGGTACAGGTCATTACTAAAGGTATTTTTGGTGGAGATCCCATTTTGATTCAAGTTGGATTCACACGTTTTGCTTTGCGTAAATCAGAAGCAGCCAAAATTGAAATCGAACAGGCGGTGTCGGCATGAGTGATACATTACGTATTGCCCTTGTCGGTAACCCTAACTGCGGTAAAACTTCATTATTCAACCATTTAACCGGAACGCGCCAAAAAGTCGGTAACTATGCGGGTGTGACGGTTGAACGTAAAGTCGGTACGTTTCAGCTTGCCTCAGGCAAAGCGGTACGGGTACTGGATTTGCCGGGAACCTATAGTCTGGATGCAACCAGTCCGGATGAAGAAATCACCCGCAACGTCGTACAAGGTAAAATTGCGGAAGAGCAGGAGCAGGATGCATTTTTATGTGTGGTAGATGCCACCAATCTGAAACTGCATCTGGGTCTGGTGCTGGAAATGATTGCACTGGGTCGTCCGGTGCTGGTTGTGCTGAACATGATGGATGAAGCACGCCGTCGTGGCATGCAGATCAATACCCAGAAGCTGTCTGAGCGACTGGGCGTACCTGTGGTAGAAACGGTGGCTGTGCGCAATTCAGGGATTGAAAACCTGAAAAATGCGCTGGATCAAGGCAAGTATTCTGTACCACAGACCGAACTCAGCGGCTTGAAAGGTGACAGTCACCAGCGCGTGGAAAACATTCTGAATGACGTGGTTAATTTCGTCGATCAGGAAGATAAACGTACAGATTTTCTTGACAAGATTTTTCTGCATCCGGTATTGGGCTTAATTAGTCTGGCCGTGATGATGTTCGTGATTTTCCAGGCGGTATTTGCCTGGGCTGCGCCGTTTATGGATGGGATTGAATCCTTCTTTGGCTGGCTGGGTGAGTTCCTCGGCGAATATATTTCGCACCCATTACTGAATAGCCTGGTGGTGGACGGGATTATTGCCGGTGCCGGTGGCGTGGTGGTGTTCCTGCCACAGATTCTGATTCTGTTCTTCTTTATTTTAGTACTAGAAGAATCGGGTTATTTACCGCGTGCAGCATTCTTGCTCGATAAACTGATGTTTAAAGCCGGTTTGTCAGGACGTGCCTTTATTCCGTTATTGTCCAGCTTTGCCTGTGCCATTCCGGGGATTATGGCATCGCGGACCATTAGTGATCCACGAGATCGTTTAACCACGATTTTTGTTGCACCTTTAATGACCTGTTCGGCGCGTTTGCCGGTTTATGCCTTGCTGATTGCGGCATTTATACCGGCACAAACTGTCTGGGGCTTCCTGAATCTGCAAGGTCTGGTGCTCTTCGGTCTGTATATGGCGGGTATCGTAAGTGCTTTGCTGGTGTCTTTTGTGTTGAAATTCTTCCACAAAGATAAATCACAGCACATGCTGCTGATGGAACTGCCAAGCTACCGTTTTCCGGACTTGAAGAACGTTTGGATCGGGTTATTGGATCGCGGCAAAATCTTCTTGAAACGTGTCGGTGGCATCATCTTCGCCTTATCGATTGTACTGTGGTTCTTGTGTACTTTCCCACAGCCACCAGAAGGGGCAACCTTGCCGGCCATTGATTATTCATTGGCAGGGATGCTCGGTCATCTGATGCAGCCGATCTTTGCACCGCTCGGTTTTAACTGGCAGATCTGTATTGCCCTGATTCCGGCGATGGCAGCGCGTGAAGTGGTCGTTGCAGCACTGGGTACAGTCTATGCGATGTCGGCTGTTGATGAAGATGCGATGTCTGAAGGTCTAGCTGCGCTAATTAGCGGTGGAGGTGATCTGGGCTGGTCAGTGGCGACAGGTTTGTCTTTGCTGGTGTGGTTTATTTATGCACCACATTGTCTGGCGACTCTGGCAACAGTTAAACGTGAAACCGGTTCCTGGAAAACTGTCAGTATCATGACCATTTACCTGTTTGGTCTGGCATATTTCATGTCATTCCTGACTTATCAAATTGCTTCATATTATTTGGGCTAAATCTCAGTTTGGCCTTGGCCAATTGAGTGTGCTGCATTGTATATGTATGGGAGATTGAGATGATTGAAATTCTAATTGTGACAGCACTGGTGCTTTGGAGCATGCTGGTAGTATTCAAAAAGGTGTTTCCGAACACCTCTAACTCAGTCTTCCAGAAGCTGTCTGATGCCTGTGCAGCCAAGGGCTGGAAGCGTCTGGCCAAATGGCTGCAACCGGGTATGGCTGCAGGCTGTGGTGGCAACTGTGCCTGTCCAGTTTCAGAAAAAGGTTCAGACGTAAAGCCGGCTCAACAAGCGGTGAAATGGAAATAATTTCCTTTTCTGGCTAAATTTCAAAAACCGTCATGATCATGACGGTTTTTTTACGCATGGACACAAAAAAAATGTGCAGAAAAGCCAATCAGAAAAGGCATTCAAAACAGCAAAGTGCTACCATTTCGTCAGTTTCAAAATAGACCAAAATATGGGGCGAAAATGTTAATACAACGTGGTGGGTTAAAAGTCGTTGCAGGACTCGGAATATCAGGTGTTGCAGCAGTCAATTTCTTGCATAGTCAGGGCTACCGCGTTGCAGTAACAGATTCTAGAGCTAACCCGCCAGGGCATGAGCAGATACCCGCTGAAGTTCAGACCAGTTTCGGTCAGTTTGATGCCGAGCTGTTGTTGTCTGCGGAAGAAATCGTGATCAGCCCAGGACTTGATCCTAAACTTCCTGAAATTCAGGCAGCCATCAACAAGGGTATTCCCGTAGTCAGTGAAATCCAGATTTTACGCCGTGCTACGGATAAGCCTATCGTGGCGATTACCGGTTCTAATGCCAAAAGTACCGTGACGACCTTGATTGGCCTGATGGCAGCAGATGCAGGCAAAAAAGTTGCCGTCGGTGGTAACTTAGGCCGTCCTGCGCTAGACCTAACCAAAGATGATCCTGAGCTGTATATACTCGAGCTGTCCAGTTTTCAGCTGGAAACCACCTCAAATCTGGCGGCTGAAGTCGCGGTGGTGTTGAACATGAGTGAAGATCATCTGGACCGTCATGGCGATATGATGGGTTATCACACGGCGAAACACCGGATTTTCCAGGGTGTGAAAAAAGTCGTCTATAACCGTGATGACTCTTTGACCCGTCCATTGGTACCGGACGTAACACCGATGCAAAGCTTCGGCCTGAATGCACCAGATATGAACCAGTACGGTATTCTTAAGGATACTGATGGTAGTATCTGGCTGGCGCGTGGTCGTGAGCGTCTGCTGAAAAGTAGCGAGATGTATATGCAGGGCACGCATAATGTTGCCAATGCCTTGGCCTGTCTGGCGCTGGGTGAAGCGATTGGCCTGCCACTAGAAAGCATGCTGAACACCTTAAAGACTTTTAAGGGGCTGGAACATCGCTGTGAATTTGTTAAGGAAGTGCATGGCGTACGTTATTATAACGACTCCAAAGGCACCAATATCGGTGCAACCCTGGCGGCGCTGGACGGTCTGGGGATGGCGATTGAAACCCAAGGCGGTAAGGTCGCGATTATTCTTGGTGGACAAGGTAAGGGTCAGGATTTCAAAGCCTTGCGTGAATCATTAAGCAAATATGCCAAAGTGGCGGTATTGATCGGTGAAGATCGTCCCGTCATTGAAGCGGCAATTGCGGGCACGACTGAACTGATCCATGCGGACAGCCTGCAGCAGGCGGTAGAAATCTGCCAAAAGCACACCCAGGCACATGATGTCGTGCTATTGTCTCCTGCATGTGCAAGTTTTGATATGTTCTCGGGTTATCCTGAGCGTGGCCGCAAGTTTGTTGCGTATGTGAATGAACTCAATTAAGAATAACAAGGATTCGTGATATGGCTGGGTTTGCTCAGACTACGATCAATAAATTAAATCAATTTTATACGCAGTGGGTACCCAGAATACCTGCTGAAGTGAATCTACGGAATGTGCTGATTTTCTGTGTATTGGCTTTGCTCTGTATCGGTTCGATCATGGTGGCATCTGCCTCGATGCCCTATGCAGAACGTATGCACGAAAATCCGTTTCATTATATTAGCCGGCACGGAATTTCAATTTTTGTTGCTGCCATAGCAGCTTTGCTGGCTTATAAAATCCCCTTAAAAGTCTGGTTTAATAACACTTTCTTTTTGTGGATTATTACCATCGTACTTTTGGTAGCTGTGCTATTTGTCGGGACAGAAGTTAATGGTTCCAAGCGCTGGATTCGGGTCGCTGGTTTCACCTTGCAGGCTTCGGAAGTCGCTAAAGTAATGATGGCAATTTTTACCGCAGATTACGTGGTGCGCCGTGCTGAAGAAGTACGGAATAATATCAAGGGTCTGGTCCGTTTAAGTGCCATCATGGGTGCAACCGTCGGTTTGATTATTCTCGAGCCTGACTTGGGTGCAACCGTGGTAATTACCTTAACCATGCTTGGCGTGTTCTTTCTGGCGGGTGCGCCGTGGATTCAGTTCGGTGTGGCTTTTATGACCTTGGTCGGAGCCTTTGCTGCCGCGATTCTGTTGGAACCGTATCGTTTGCAACGTCTGCTGTCTTTCTCGAATCCTTGGGAAGATCCGCTAGGCACCGGTTATCAGCTCTCCAATGCCCTGATGGCCTTTGGCCGTGGTGAATGGGCAGGGGTAGGCTTGGGGCATAGTATCCAGAAAATGTCTTATTTGCCTGAAGCACATACCGACTTCATGCTGGCAATTTTGGGTGAAGAATTTGGCTTTTTAGGCATCTCGACCATCCTGATCCTGTCCTTCACCATGCTGGTTTGCTGTATCCGTATCGGGCATCGTGCCTTGCAGCATCAATATCTGCGTGCCGGCTATCTGGCTTATGGCATCAGTATCATTTTCCTGTTACAGATTCTAGTGAATGCTGGCATGAATATGGGCATGTTGCCGACCAAGGGTTTGACCTTGCCATTTATTAGTTATGGCGGTTCATCCCTGATTATCTGTGCGGTCATGATCAGTCTGATTCTGAAAATTGATTCGACCACGCGTCAGGTCAATCCAAGCCGTGAAGAGTCAAGCTTCTAGATTCGAGTTTCGTCCTGGCTCTAGCTGAGCATGGTCCAGTACCGTGCTCGGCATTGCGGTTCCGCAATTGGAACAGGTCACAAAAGCAGTTTTAGGCTTGGAAAGTGGAATTAAGGGAATAAAAAATAAAGAAAAATAATTACGCTGCTGTTTCAGCTCATAGCCCGAACGGGTACGGCAGACCGGACACAGAAACTGACTTTTCTCAATCGTTTTGGTTTTAGGGCCGACGCCAAAAATAAAAAACATACTCTTCTTCCTATCTATTTTTCATTCTAGAAGTCTAGCTTAAGTGAAAAGCTGTTTTTATAAATAGTGACCTTGTAGCTCAGTTGTATGTGGAATCCGCTCGATATCCCATTGCGCCACTGCCTGTTGCAGCATCCGTTGCGGAGCATCTAAATCAACTTCAGCCTGATGCAAAGCCTGAAGTGCCTGTTTTAATAATTGTGGCGCCTGAATTAAATCCAGTGCTTGGGCCAGATTTTGTTTCGACAGTTTTTGTCCCTGATCATTCATTGCCAGCGGCAGATGCATATAGCTCAGCTGCGGATAACCGAGTAACTGCCCCAAATAGATTTGCCGTTCGGTATTATCTAAAAGATCAGCCCCACGTACCACATGGGTCATACCTTGCAGATAATCATCGACCACTACAGCCAGCTGGTAATTAATAATGCCATCACGACGTTTTAAGACAAAGTCCCCCAGATCTTTTTTTAGTTCTGAACAGTGCCGACCCTGCAGCCGGTCTTCAAAACAGATTTCAACATCTTCAACTTTTAGGCGAATGGCCTGATGCTCAAAAGCCAGACCCAAGTCGCGGCAGGTATCCTGATAGATATGATTGGAACCGAGCATTTTACGGGTGCATTGGCAGGCATAGACCAGACCTTGCTGACGCAATTGCTGGATGACGTCTTCGTAAATATCTAAACGGTCTTTCTGAAAAATGATTTCGGCATCAGGTTCAAGCTGAAAGGCATCCATGGCACGCAGGATATGCTCTTCGCTGCCGCGATAAATGCGGGGAATATCGGTATCTTCAATCCGAACCAGCCATGTGCCTTGATTGGCTTTGGCATCGCAGTAACTGGCGACTGCGGTAATGAGGGAGCCAAAATGCAAAGGGCCGGTTGGCGATGGCGCGAACCGACCCACGTAATTCACTTCAGCTTTCTCTCCCTTTATTAAAGGGAGAGTCAGGGAGGGATTACTTAACGACATGCTTAACCGTTATTTTGCTTCTCTTTGATTTCTGCAAGAGTTTTGCAGTCAATACATAAAGTAGCCGTTGGGCGTGCTTCTAAACGACGCAGACCAATCTCGATACCACAAGTTTCACAGAAACCATAGTCATCATTCTGGATTGCTTCGATCGACTGTTCGATTTTACGAATCAGTTTACGTTCACGGTCACGGGTACGTAACTCAATCGCAAACTCTTCTTCCTGAGTCGCACGGTCATTCACATCTGGAAGAGCAGTATTTTCGTCTTGCATCGTATTCAGGGTACGATCCACTTCTGACATCAACTCAGCTTTCCAGGCCAGCAGGATTTGGCGGAAATGCTGAAGCTGACCTTCAGACATGTATTCTTCATTTTTTTTAGGTTGATAAGGTTCAATACCAAATAAGCTAGCAGTAGAACCACCGTCAGTCGTTTTAGGCTTAGATTTGCGTACGCGCTTTGCAGCTTTCTCTTCTACAACATCAGTTTGATTGTCTAAGACTTGATTTTGGTTGTCATTCGCCATTTAGGGCATTCCTCATCTATGCGTATGATTGCTACGCAAAAAATATGGTGATATGCAGTTTTTTATCCACCCTGTAGAAAGATTATCCTCCTATGGGGGCCGTCATCATATAGACTTTTTATGCTTATTGATAGTCTTTGATGTCTGGACTATGCATATCACATTTCCTTTGGTTGCAATAAAGTAATGCAAAAAAAACAAATTGAAAAGTTAATAACCTGAAATTTCGGTATTAATATTTTGCTGGCTCAATGCCACCCGTTCAATATAGGTATCAAACTCACCATTTTGTTGCAAATGTAATACACGATAACCGGGCGCCGCCTGATCTAGCGCGAAATCCTGGCTTTTAGGTTTGAACTGCACACTGGTCGATGGCGTGGATAAAAAATAGATACCATGCCATTCATTACAGGAATCCTGATGCACATGACCAAACAAGACCAACTTTATATTCTGGTGCCGTGCCAAGACATCTTTTAAATCTTCAGCATTTTTCAGCCGGTGCTGATCAATCCAGTGCGATTTCATCGCAAAAGGGTGATGATGACAAGCGATGATGACATGCTGATGCTTAAACTCAAGCAATAATTGGTTCAATTGATCAAGCTGAGCTTGTTCCACCCAGCCATCAACCTTGCCTTGAACCGCACTATTCAACAAAATCATGGTCCAGCTACCAAAATGAATCGCATGTACCTGATTGGCATTCTGATGAAACGGAAAGATCCGGGTGTCATCATGATTACCCGGAATCTGATAATGCGGCACGTTTAAGGACTGGATAAAGTCTAAATAACGCTGATAAGTCTGTTCGACCGGCACCTGGGCCAGATCACCGGTATGAATCAGCGCATCCATTTTGCGAAAGCGCTGCTGAATCTGCTGCATCACCTCATGAAAACTCTGCTCGGGATTCATCCGGGCAAATTCCAGCTCTTCCCGATCCATCAAATGGGTATCAGAAATCTGGATAATGGTCCAATCCGGCTGCGTGTCTGTGCTTGACTGCTGAAAACTCATGTCTTTCCCCTTAGACATATTCCTGCAGTATGAATATGTTGTTGCAACCATTGCAAGGCCATAATGACAGGTGCATTTCTTAAGCGACCATTCGTGAGCAAGGACGGAATATCGGCATAATCCAGAATATGCAGCTGGATATTTTCCCCTTCATCCGGCATGCCAAAAATACCGCCCTGTTCAGGCAATTCGGTCTGGGCCACATATAAATGGAAAAGCTCAGAACATGCTCCGGCGGAAGGATAGAAGCTGAAAATGTGCTGTAGCTCATCCAGAGTACAGCCTGATTCTTCGAGTGCTTCGCGACGGATACACGCTTCAGGCGCTTCATCGCCATCCAGAACACCAGCAATCACTTCGAGTTGCCACGGTGAATCGACATCGTCCAGTCCGCCAATCCGGAACTGTTCAATCAGGCCGAATTTCTGCTGTTGATGGTTATAGAGCAGCACACCCGCTGCTTCTGGCCGGTGAATCAGCTCACGTTGCAAAATAGGCGTCGAGCTGTCCTGCTGGAATAAACGGTGTCGCAGGCTGACTTTTTCCACCTGAATAAATCCCCGGTACAAAAACTCACGTGCCTCTATGCGAAAGTCTTTTTTATTATAAGAGGCCTGTTTAATAATATTCATATGCTCAGATAGAATGAATTGATTTATTTTCATCCTATCTGAGTTTTTTTTGAAGACAACTGTTTTTTTTAAAGTTTTATAGTTTATGGTACAGATTTTGGCCAGACTTATGGAAGCTGGCTTTCATCTGATCCATACCTGCTTCAATTTCGGCCTGAGAGCTTGCCGGCTGATCAGGCTTGGCCTGCTGATTGGCATAATCGCGAACATTCTGGCTAATCTTCATTGAACAGAACTTCGGTCCACACATGGAACAGAAATGTGCAGATTTATGGGCTGCTTTGGGCATGGTTTCATCATGCATACTGCGGGCGGTATCCGGATCCAGACTCAAGTTAAACTGGTCTTCCCAGCGGAACTCAAAACGGGCTTTGGACAGGGCATTATCCCGGGCCTGTGCACCCGGATGTCCTTTGGCCAGATCGGCAGCATGCGCGGCAATCTTGTAAGTAATAATGCCGTCTTTGACATCTTTTTTATTCGGCAAGCCGAGATGCTCTTTAGGCGTGACATAACACAGCATCGCGGTACCATACCAGCCAATCATCGCAGCACCAATGGCTGAAGTAATATGGTCATAACCCGGGGCGATATCCGTAGTTAAAGGCCCAAGGGTATAGAAGGGCGCTTCTTTACAGACTTCCAGTTGCAGGTCCATATTTTCCTTGATCATGTGCATTGGGACATGCCCCGGACCTTCAATCATTACCTGTACATCATGTTCCCAGGCACGATGGGTCAGTTCACCCAAGGTTCTCAGTTCAGCGAACTGTGCTTCGTCATTGGCATCCTGCACACAGCCGGGACGCAAACCATCCCCGAGACTGAAAGACACATCATAGGCTTTCATGATCTCGCAGATGTCATCAAAATGGGTGTATAGGAAATTTTCCTGATGATGTGCCAGACACCACTGCGCCATGATCGAACCGCCACGCGATACGATACCGGTCAAACGGTTGGCAGTCAGCGGTACATATCTTAAAAGCACGCCGGCATGAATGGTGAAATAGTCCACACCTTGTTCAGCCTGTTCAATCAGGGTGTCTTTAAAGATCTCCCAGGTCAGGTCTTCGGCCACACCATTGACTTTTTCCAGTGCCTGATAGATCGGTACGGTTCCAATTGGTACAGGAGAGTTGCGGATAATCCATTCCCGGGTTTCATGAATATTTTGGCCAGTCGAAAGATCCATGATCGTGTCTGCACCCCAGCGCGTGGCCCAGGTCATTTTCGAGACTTCTTCTTCGATACTTGAACCGAGTGCAGAATTACCGATATTGGCATTGATTTTGACCAGAAAATTACGCCCGATAATCATCGGTTCCAGTTCCGGATGATTGATATTGGCCGGAATAATCGCGCGGCCGGCTGCGACTTCCTGACGCACGAATTCTGGCGTAATTTCAGTCAGGTTTTTTGCACCAAAATTCTGGCCCGGATGCTGGCGCATATCGACACCATCGAGTTGACGCAGGTTTTCACGAATAGCAATGTATTCCATTTCCGGTGTGATGATGCCTTGCTTGGCATAATGCATCTGAGTGATGTTGCGGCCACGTTTGGCTTTACGCGGTTTTTGAATATGCGCGAAACGGATCGCAGCGGTGCGGATATCGCGTAAACGCTGGCGACCAAATTCAGAACTGAGCTGATCCAGAATTTCGCTATCATTGCGCTGTTCAATCCAGTTTTCACGAATATTCGGCAGACCTTTGTTCAGGTCAATCGTCACATTGGGGTCGGTATACACACCAGAGGTGTCATACACCATCAACGGTGGATTATGTTCACCGCCCAGACTGGTTGGGGTTTCACTTAAGGAAATTTCCCGCATGGGTACCTGAATATCAGGACAGGAACCTTGCAAATAGACTTTACGTGAAGCAGGCAAAATTCGCGTTAAATCGCGTGCTTCCTGTTCATGAGCAGAGAGAGTAGTTTCAGAAGAAAGATTCGTTAACTGGTTCATGGCTATGATCCTTATGAATGACATCAACGAATCAAGCACGACCAAAAACGTAGGCAGATTTATCCTGAACAGATAAAGCAAGGGCTGGGTTTTTAGCTGGCTTGATTCCTACGCAGGTATTAACCTGATCAGGTTCAACGGTACTCATGCTCAATTCCTGATAATGATAAAAGGAATCACATGATCTCAGCGAGGCATTACTCGCGCTCCGTCAAGCGAGGCTAAAGCTTAGCTCAGTTTAGGCAGAATAAACAGGTCTAAATCGCTCAACTTTAAGCGAGGATTGATTTAGACATGGTCCTACTGATTGAAGGTGAAACTGATCCCAACTAGATACAGATGGCATCGGTAAAGCAGTCCTTATCGTATTTTTGTGAGGGCGGACTGATCTGGGCATAGTACAGAATCTGTTCTGCTTCCGAACGGTTTCTATAATCGGCAGGCAAGGTTTGCTGGCGCTGTTCCGGAGTCATGTCTAGAAATTCCAGAAACAGGCGTGCCTGTGTGGACAGCGTTGATTTCTGGCCACTCGACAGCCCGATAATGGTTTCCAGATGACTGGTATCCACGGCATAACGATCGTGATAATCTTCAGACACCGGCGATTGCTCGGTACCTCTAAACAGGAAATAGGTGTATTGCTTCAGCAGATATTCAGCATCGCGTTTATAACTGCTATTCGGATAAGTCTTGAGATAGTCTTCCCAAAGCAGACTGCGGGCTGCAATATCAGCGGCTTCAATCTGCAGGCGTTTTTCCACCAGCACCGGTTCCATATTCTGTTCCGCCAGATTTTCAATAAAGGCTTTTTCAGCGGCCGGTAAATAAGGGGCAAAAATACGCGCCAGATATTCCGGACTGCGGCGATAATGTAAAGTGCCATCCCCCAGATCCAGCAGTTCTACATAAGCCTGCCCCTTGTGTTTTAACAGATACTGGTCACGTGAGGTGAGCTGTTGAAAATGCGCATGCTGAATGGTCGGATGCTGGGCCATTTCCAGTGCATACTGCTCAAAGGCGCGTTGCTGGAACTCGGTGCGATCCACCTTTAAAAAGCGCTGATACATTTCGGTAGAGCGTTGCATCAGGTGCTTCTGCTCCGCCAATTCCATCAACGGCAGGCACACTTTAAGATCCTGATTAATTTGTTCCAGCGCAAACGTCGTGCGCTGGTCATTAATCTGGGACATATTTTTTTCAATATTCTGGCACATGAGGCTAAAGTCACTGACTGGACTTTGCGTTTGCTTCGTCTCAGTCTGTTCGACCTGGATCTGTGGATCTGAAGGCTGTTGGCAGCCCCCAAGAAGCAGCACGCTACCAGCAAGCAAACAGGCTTTGAATATCGATGGGAATGGCATTAACACTATGCTTCAGGACTCTGTATATATAGGTGAATTCAGAAAATAACGGCCTTACTGGGAGATATTGTATAGATCAAACTAAAATACTATGTTTAGTATTGTGAATTGCTTTGTTACATTGCCGGTATTAGAGCCAGAAAATTGAATTAATGATGGATAAAAACTGATCTTTATATTAAAAAATTAATAAAAATCATACGTAAAAATTCAAGAGATCTCTTTAGTATGGCTGAGCTTAAAGTGCCAGAATTTTTTAATCTGAATGGCTGTTAGGGGTGAACACTATAAAATGAAATTAAAACTCAGTGTCATGGCCGGTTTATTGCTATTAATTAGTCCGGCGATTTTTGCCTTGGACTTAAAAGAAGCGTATGCGCGCGCCCAGCAAAATGATCCGAACTGGCAGGCGAATGTGTTGCAGTATCAGGCTGATCAGCTCAATCTGGGGATTGCCAGCGGCAATTTGCTGCCGACCGTGACTTTGTCTGGAAATGTGACCCGTAAAA
Source organism: Acinetobacter lwoffii (assembly GCF_022809915.1). Classification (GTDB taxonomy): domain Bacteria; phylum Pseudomonadota; class Gammaproteobacteria; order Pseudomonadales; family Moraxellaceae; genus Acinetobacter; species Acinetobacter lwoffii_M. Next base: position 66,385 of record NZ_JALGQY010000001.1, read on the forward strand.
ACCAGTCCGTCAACAACTTACAGCCTGAAGGTTTGCCTGCTGAATTTGGTGAGTTGCAAAGTTCCAGTACAACCAGCCGTCAGGTGGCCTTAACCGCACGCCAACCTTTATTTCGCTGGGATGCCTGGCAAGGTTATAAGCAGGTCAAGACCTCGGTCGAACTCAGTGAAGTCAATCTGCGTCTGCAAAAACAGCAGCATATTTTACAGGTGGCCGAAGCCTATTTTAATGTCTTGCGGCAGCAGTCTTTGACTACGGCTTATTTACAGGAAGAGCAGGCGCTGTCTGAACAGTTACGCATGATGAATGCTAAGCTGAAAGAAGGTTTGGTGGCGCGTAGTGAGGTCAGTGAAGCCAATGCCCAGTATCAAAGTGCCCAAGCCAACCGGATTTCGACTCAAGTTCAGCTGGTACTGGCCCAAGAACAGCTGGCACAGTTAATCGGTCCTTATCAGGAAAATCTGGCGGTATTACGCAACGATTTTCAGTTTCAGAAACCGGTTCCAAGTGATATGCAGTCCTGGACTGAATTAGCACAAAGCCAGAATCTGAATATTCTGCAAGCGCGTCTGCAAAAGCGCTATTCTGAAGATGCCAAACGGGTCGAGCAGGCTGCGCTCTATCCGCAGGTCGAAGCGGTCGGAACCTATGGCTATTTAAAACAAAGTCCAGCCACGATCATGTCCAGCAATGGAGATTTCGACCAGATTGGGGTGGAAGTGAACTGGAATGTATTTAGCGGCGGACGCACACAAAAAAGTATCCGTCAGGCCGGTGTCAATGTGCAAAAAAGTGAAGCGCAACTGGATGCAGCCATCCGTAAAGCCAATACCGATGTGAAACAGTCCTTTATGCAGGTAGAAACCGATCAGGCCAAACTGAATGCACGTAAAGCCGCGATGGACTCTTCGGAAATTGTCTCACAAGCGTCCAGAGCCCAATATCAGGAAGGCTTAAAAACCATGGTCGATGTGTTGCTGGCACAGCGTAATGCCTTTTCTGCCAAGACCGATTATTTAAATGCCAAATATGATTATCTGTTGCATGTGTTGCAATTGCAGGCTTCGGTGGGGCAGTTGACCGAAAAGGAGCTGGCAGAGCTGAATGCCTGGCTGATCGAATATGATTCACCTCAGCCCAGATGACGCTACGATTGTCATCAAACTTTCATCATAAATATGCTTTAATGTGCTTTATTATTGATCATCGCTATATGCCGTTTCAGGAGTAGACTTCCTTGTGTCCAAATAATCCTGTGTTAAGTCATCACATTTCTTCGCAATTTAATGAAGAGTTGCAGGACGTCAATACCAAATTCATGACCATGGGCGGACTGGTGGAACAGCAGGTGGCCAACGCCATTCATGCCTTACTGGATACCGATGTCGCCATGGCGATTGATGTGCAGTTTCAGGACAATGTTGTCAATCAGATGGAAAGAGACATTGATGAAGCACTGACCCTGATTCTGGCACGCCGTCATCCTGCTGCGATTGATTTACGGATGGTGCTTGCCATGTCCAAGGCCAATACCGATCTTGAGCGTATTGGTGATGAAGCATCTAAAATAGGCCGGATTGCACAAAGCCTGAGCGAAGAGGGTAGCTCGCCGCGCGGTTATATGGAAACCCGGCATATTGGCAACCAGGTTCGGGTGATGATTCATGATGCACTGGATGCTTTTGCACGTCTGGATGTAGATCAGGCCTTAAAAGTGATGTTGGCAGATGCGGATATCGACCGTGAATACCAGTCAGCAACACGTACCCTCATGACCTATATGATTGAAGATCCGCGACATATTAGTCGTGTTATCAATGTACTATGGGTGCTTCGTTCACTCGAAAGAATTGGCGACCATGCCCGGAATATTTCTGAACAGGTGATCTATATGGTCAAAGGTTTTGACGTACGTCATACTAGCGTTGAAGAAATTGAGCAAAAAGTTCAGCGTTAAAAACAATTATCTCTCAATAAAAGACCTCCAGCTCGGAGGTTTTTTTTATTGGCTTGGAAGAGGCTCTAACTATGGGTTTCTTCCTCGGCATCATCCTCAAAAGTCTTGGCGATTTTTTCAATATTCAGGCTCTTGGCCATGGCATCAAAAATTTCCTTATACACGCCTTGCTGATGATAAAGCTGAGCGTGCTCACCATGTTCGGCAATCCTTCCCTCTTTCATCACATAGGTATAATCCGCGTCAATAATTTGCGACAGGCTATGTGAAATGATGATCACGGTACGGCCTTGCTTGATTTGATCCAGACTTTGCTTGATCTGTTCGGTGGCGATGGCATCCAGACTCGCCGTCGGTTCATCCAGAAAAATAATCGGTGGATTTTTCAGGAACATCCGCGCCAAGGCAATGCGTTGCTGCTGTCCGCCAGACAGCATGAGGGCATCACTATCATAGCCATCCGGTAACTGTAAAATCTGCGCATGAATCGAGGCTTTTTCTGCCGCCTCAATGACATCGTCCATTGAAGCTGTAGTTTTGCCATAACGGATATTCTCAAAAATGGTGCCTTGAAAAATATGATTTTTCTGCAACACCAGACCAATATGATCACGCAAAAATTGGGTGTCATAGTCTTTCAGGTCAATGCCATCCAGTTTAATCTGGCCTTGTTGCGGCTCATAAAATTTATCCAGCAGGCTGATCAGGGTAGATTTCCCCGCACCGGATAAGCCGACCAAAGCCGTGATCTTATTCGGACGAATTTCCATCTCAATATCTTTCAGGGCATGATGGCCATTCGGATAATAAAAATTCACCCCAGTCAGTTCAAATTTACCAGTCACTTGCGGTTTTTGTTGACCACTTTGTTCAATTTCCTGATCCGCTTCCAGAATCTTAAAGAAGCTTTCTGAATAGATCATGGCATCATTCACTTCATCATAAATCCGGTGCAGTGAGCGAATCGGGGCGGAGACATTATTAAACAGCAGCACATGAAACATGATCATGCCGATACTCATCTGGCCATCCAGCACAAAATAAGAGGTCAGAATAATAATCAGCACAATGCCGATCTGTTCCAGGAACGTTTTCAGACCATCAAACAGGAAACTGGTCTGACGGGTTTTCATCTGGTTGTCGGTCAGTTCGCGTTGCAATCCTAGCTGCTTTTCCGACTCAATCGCTTCCCGGTTAAAGGATTTGATCACGGTAATTGAATTAATAATACTGAGAATACCCTGACTCTTTTTCTCGCGGCCATCTCTTAAACTGCGGCGCCAACCACCGAGCTTTTGTGCCTGTTTATAGGTCAGCCAGAAATAGATTGGGACAATGGCGGTGGCCACTAGACCAACATACATATTAGCATAGTACATCAGGCCCAAAGCCACAATTGCGCTGGTAAATAACGGTAAAATATCAATAAAGAAGATCTGTACCAGACGGGTCAGTGAGCCGATACCACGATCAATACGGGTCTGTAATTTTCCGGCCTGATTATTTTCCTGATTAAAAAATTCCAGACGATATTTTAAGAATTTTTCAATAATTCCTTGGGCCAGATCCTGAGAAACAAAAATCCGTAGCTTTTCTCCATAGAACTTCTGGCCGAACTGGACAAAGGCATTGATAATCTCTTTACCGAGCAAGATCGCTGAAATCGTAATCAGAATATGCCAGCCTTGCTCCAGTCCCTGACCTTGTTCCAGCAGCGCATTGATACTATCGACTGCATATTGCAGGGTCAGCGCATTGACCTGTGCGGTAAAGGAACCGATCAGGGTCAAAATCAGCGTGGCAATGACCAGCACCCGATAGGGCTGAACAAAGGGACGAAGTTTCTGAAACAGCTGCCATAAGTTCATAAAGGATTATTTTTATTGTGAAAGTTAAATTCAGTTTAGGCAGGAACAGGACAAGTCACAAGAGCAAATCTTGTAGTCATTTGTGAAATCTGGTTGTACTTTTTCAAAGTCAATGTCAGTATTTTCAGTAAGATACTGGGTCTAATTGAGATGACTTTAGATTTATTTGCGCCCCAACCTGAAACGAATATCTTACCCTTTGATGGGGTGGTGGAGGACTATGGTCTGATTCTGGATCAGGCGCAAAGCCAGCAGTATTTGCAGTATTTTCTGAGCCAGTTGGCCTGGCAACATGATGAAGTACGGTTGTTCGGCAAGCACTATATCACAGCACGCAAGGTGGTCTGGTATGGCGATGCGCACTATCAATATCGCTATTCGGGGACGCTCAAGCAAGCTCAGTTGTGGCCCCCGGGATTATTGCGTTTAAAACAGCATATTGAACAGCTGGTGGGTCATCCCTTTAATTCCTGTCTGGCCAATTTATATGAAGATGGTTCACAAGGCTTGGGCTGGCATAGTGATGATGAGCCTGCCTTATATACAGGAAGTTCTCGGGAAAATGTCATTGCTTCTCTGAGTCTGGGCGCGATCCGTAAAATGAGTTTTAAACATAAAACTCACGGGGATAAAGTCGAGTTACTGTTACACAGTGGCCAACTGATTGTAATGCGCGGCCAGACCCAGCAGTACTGGAAACACAGCATTGGTAAAAGTAGCAAAGTTTTGACACCCAGAATTAACCTGACCTTTCGTTATTTTTATCCTTAAATCATGTTTTTAGGCATAAAAAAGCATCCCAAAGGATGCTGATTTTAAAATTTCATCAGCAGTTTAAGGGGTGATTCCGGCAGGATGGCGATACCAACTTTCAATCAATAAGGCTGCGGCGATACTATCAGCAGAAAGTTTCTTGCCGCGACCTTGCGCCTGATAATGATCCAGCTCATCGCGTGCTTCACGGGTGGTCAGACGCTCATCCACCATCAAGGTTGCAATATTGGTCTGGTGCCGTAAACGGCGCGCAAATTTACGTGCCCGTGTCGAAAGCTCCGATTCACTATCATCCATATTCAGTGGCAAACCGACCAGAAATAGATTCGGTTGATGGCTTTTTACTATTTTGAGCAGTTCATCCCAGTTCGGAATGCCGTCTTTCATGGGAAATAAGGGCAGGGGATTGGCACTTGCAATCAGGGATTGTCCAACTGACATTCCCATTTTTTGTGTACCAAAATCAAACGCCATAATGGTTTGTGGCACGTTTACATCAGGCATGTCCAATCTCGGAAGATAACCAGTTGCGGTCTACACCCATTTTTTTATAGGCAGCGTCCCAACGGTCGTTATAAGGGAGGTTAAAAATCAGATCCATATCGGAATCACAAATCAGCCAGTCACCACGGGCAATTTCCTGTTCCAGCTGGTGTTTGCCCCAACTGGCATAACCGAGGGCAATCTGATAGCGACCGACCCCTTCATTATGCGCAATGGCATCCAGAATATCTTTGGAAGTGGTAATGCAGACATTTTCACCTACGGCGATGGAGGAATGCCAGGTCGGCTGACCAGTATGCAAGACAAAACCGGCCTCAGGGCGTAAAGGGCCGCCTTGTAATACTTCATGCGGATTGACATTGTCTGCTTCAATATCAAGATCATTCAGCAATTCTTTAATTTGAATGCCGGCAGGTCGATTGATAATGATGCCTTGGGCACCATCTTCATCATGACGCGCGAGATAAATGACCGTCTGTGCAAAAAAATCATCATTCGCATGCGGTGGTGCAATCAGACAACGATGTGTCAGAAACTGTTTGGTCACCTGAGCAGTTCTCCCAAAGTCAGTATGCTATGCAGTCTGAAAAAGTGAAGCATGGCCTACGGGCCTAATTGTAATCACTCAAACAGCGGCTTTCTTCCTGCTAGTTATCCCATAAAATGCTTAGGCTGACAACTTGGATATGGGGTAAATCAGGCATGAACAGGTTAAGGCCGGTTTTAAAATTCCTTTTAAAAAGACCTTCAGTGATTTTATTTAAATGATGGGAGGTAGTTTTAAGTGAACTGTACCGGGTTTGTCGGAGACTTTTTTATTTAAGTTAGGCCACCTGACCTAACGGGTTAATCTTATCATAGTACATTGCTTCAAACTCAAAAGGCGATACATAACCCAGTGCACTGTGTACACGCTTTTTATTGAACCAATCTACCCAGTTGAGTGTCGCAAGTTGTACATCTGCTAAACCTTGCCAATCTGCTTTTAGATATTCAATCACCTCTGTTTTGTATAAGCCATTCACCGTTTCAGCCAGAGCATTATCGTATGAATCACCAGTCGTACCGACTGATGCTCGTAAATTTGCTGCTTCTAAACGATTGGTATAGCGAATGGAAAGATATTGCACACCTCTGTCGGAATGATGAATCACATTCTTTGGCATGCCTCGATCATGCAATGCTTGCTCCAATGCATCGAGCACCATATCTGTATTCATCCGTGTAGATACTTTCCATCCAACAATTGCTCGTGAGAACACATCAATAATAAAGGCGGTATAGACCCAGCCTGAATGAGTTTGAATATACGTAAAGTCACTGACCTGAGAAGCATTGCTTCGCAAGGGTCAGGATGATCAGCATTAAAATTACGTTTCACTAAATCATCTGCTCTTTTTTGATCATCTCGGCTACGGGTGGTTTGTTTGTTCTTACCACGCCAAACACCTTGTATACCTAGCTTCTGCATCAATCGAGCAACTGTACAACGTGCGATAACATAACCTTCACGTTTCAATTGTTGCCAAACCTTACGCACACCATATCGACCTGAACTTTCTTTCCAAATTCGTTTAATTTGTTCAGCATGATGCTCATCATGTAGATCTCGTTTCGCTCGATGTTCTGGATTTACTGTGAGATCTAGTGTTCGATAATAGGTAGAACCCGCGATTGGTAAAATCCTACAAATCGCATCAACACCATATAAGTCTTTATTGTTATGGATGAAATCCACCATTATTTGTGTGGGCGGTCGAGCTCCGCCTGGGCGAAAAAAGCGGCTGCTTTACGTAGAATCTCATTGGCGCGTTGCAGTTCTTTATTTTCGCGTTCGAGTTGTTTGATACGTTCTTGGTCTGAAAGCTGCTGTACTTTAACTGGATTTTGTTTATCTAAATATTTTTGATACCAAATACGTAGTGTTTCAGGAGTACAGCCAATTTTAGGAGCAATTGCGGAAACTGCTGCCCAATTCGATGGATAATCTTTTTCAGATTCAATTAGTAATTGAACCGCTCTTTCTCTGATTTCAGGGGTATATTTTAATTTTGTCATCGGGATAGTCTCTCAGAATATTGACTCTCCGACAAACCCGGTACGGTTCAAAGCGTTTTTTATTTATGCTAAAACAGCCAGATAAACCGAGTAAAAACTTACTTAAATTTTAATAAAAAATATTAAATATATTGTGGTGGAATGAATTAAATAATAACAATAGATCATTCATGGTTAAAAGTAGACTATATATAGTTTCTTGCTTTTAAATAGAATTTATCTGAAAACTAAAGGCAAGTTATTACAATCTCAGCTCATTAATTAAGCTCTAACTATATTTCGATACATAGTTTCTAGTGATTAAAAAATGGTCAATATTAGATAACAAACTATAATATTTGTTTATTTATGTAATAAATTTGCGATATATTGTACAGAATATTTCAATTATTATACAAAATATACATATTGAAACCATATTGCTTTGTTCGTAGAATGCAGAAATTTTCATCTTTAATTTATTTTTTTAATGGGGTTGTTATGCATCATATTTTAAAAGGGACTTTAATTTCTGCGCTATTTTCTGTGTCGGTCACTTCACAGGCAGCAGTATTTAGTAGTTATAATGAAGAAGGTAGTTTTTTCCGTAGTCATTTGAATAGCGCTTTATCTGAAAACCTCATTACTCAGTTTAAGGACAAAGCTGATTCAAAGGATGGAGTTTTATATTTACTTGAACAAGCCCGCTTATTACAAGTTAACCATCAATATGAAGAAAGCCGAGATTATTATAAGCAAGCCTTTACGCTGTTAGAAAAACAAAAAAATCGGGCCAAAATTAGTGTGTCCCGAATGGGGTTTAAGGCTCTTGCCATGGTCAGCAATGACTCTGTAGTGCCTTATCTGGTACCAGCACATGAGCAGGTGCTGGCGCATATTTCCCAAGCTAAAAACTATATTTTCTTAAAGGATCTGGAAGCTGCTGCGGTAGAAATGCGCGTGGCTCAGGGCCTCCAGCGTGAAATCGAATTGTTGCACCAAAAAGAACTAGAAAAGAAAAAAGACAAAGTAGCTAAAAACACGGAAGCAGAGAAGAATCTAAGTGTGCTGGATGAAGCTTTTGTCGGTCTGGACCCCATAGCCGGCAAGATTAAGAACAGCTATCAGAATGCCTACGCTTTTTATATGGCAGCCAATTTATGGGAAACCTTGGGTGAATACAATGATGCCTTGGTTGATTATAAGAAAGCTTATGAGTTACAACCAGATAAGCAAATTTCCGAAGACGTGAAACGTCTGGATCAACTGGTCACACAGCATAAGAAGGGTAGTGTTCCGGTGATTGTATTTATCGAACAGGGAATTGTACCGCAAAAGGTGGAAAATAAAATTGATGTCCCTACACCGGGCTGTTTAATCAATATTGCTTTTGCGACCTATGAACCAAGTACCTATGTGATACCAACTAGCCTGAAAGTGAAAGTCAATAATAAAGCTTTACAAGACAGTTATGTGATTAGTGATATTGGTGCTTTGGCCGTCAAGGACCTCAAAGAAAAAATTATGGCGAATGTGAGCAGTCAGGTGCTGCGCGCCACTGCAAAATATGCCGCACAAAAAGAACTTGGTAACCAGTTTGGTGTGTTTGGTCAACTTGCCGGTAACGTCTTAAATATGGCGACTGAGCGTGCTGACTTGCGTGGCTGGAGTACCTTGCCGAGTAATGCTCAGATTGCGCGCTTAAATTTAACGCCGGGCAAACATAATTTACAACTTTCTAGCGGGAGTGTATCTAGCTCTCCGGTCACCCTAGATGTGAAAGCCAATCAAACAGTGTTTGTCTATGCCCATCATGTTAATGACAAAATTACGGCTAGTGTAAGCACCATTCCACATTAATCATAAATAAGGGAACAATATGAAACGTCAATTTAGCTTTGCTGTACTTGGTTTAGGGGCGCTGTTCATGGTGGGTTGTACCGCACCGAATGCCTTATCTACCCAAACCAATGCCAATAATGAAATGAGTATCCGCACCATTACCAATAATCCGGTATTAACTACGGAAGTCTTTGTGGAACGTGTGAATATGAGCTTGGTTGGTGATTTAAAGCGTGCTTCAATCGCGATCAAAAACCGCCGTTTTAACAATAAAGATTTTAGCTACAAGATTGTTTGGGTGGATGCACAAGGTGTGGAAGTTAATCCTGAAGGTGCCATCTGGAAGCCGATCCAGTTAACCGGACGTGAAACCAAAGATGTGCAGTCCTTGGCGCCAAATCCATCTGCTGTTGATGTTGTTGTGTATTTGAAAAAATAAGAGAGACTTGAAATGAACGCAAAATTGATTTTCGCCGCATTGGCAACTACGACACTGCTTAGTGGCTGTGCCTCTACTGGTTCAGTAAGTTATGGTGATGCCCAAGCAGTCGAAACCTTAACCACAGACTTTGGTTCAACTGACTTGCAAATGATTGCAGCCAAAATGGTGGATGACATGTTGATGTTCCCGCCAGTGGTGCAAATGACCCAAAACCGCCGTCCGGTCATTGTCCTTGATCGGATTCATAACAAAACCCAGGAACATATCGATACCGAATCGATTACTGACAGTATTCAGAACAAACTAATCAATTCTGGAAAATTTCGTTTTGTTGATATGAAATCGGTGAATGCGGTGGCACAGCAGCTAGCTTATCAAAAGCAAAGCGGTATGGTGAACCAATCAACAGCAGTACGTGCCGGTGGTCATATTGGTGCCGAATTTATGCTAAATGGCAACTTGTCGAGTATTGTGAAGAATGCCGGTGGCAAGAGTGATGTGTATTACAAGTTCACTTTTAAATTGCAAAACCTGCAAACTGGTATCGTAGAGTGGACTGGCGAGAAAGAAATCCGTAAGGCAGGCAAACGCTCGACTTTTGGTCTGTAATTTCAATGAAGGTCACTGTGCTTTTGGCACAGTGACTGTAGAAGAATATAATATGAAAAAAATATTACTTGCAGGCCTGTTGTCTGGATTGTTGAGCGCTCCGGCCTTTGCAGCCATTAAAGAAGTGGTTAAAGAAGCCAGTGGAAGTGGTCCAACTCAACACCAGGCGATTTCTGAAGCCTTATTAATTGCTGTGCAATCGGTAAATGGTGCTTCAGTTTCTTCCCAAATGAATTATGAAGAGACTGTTTCTGTATCGGTGAATAATCAGGGCTGGAGTTATAACGGTAAAGTTTCACCAGTTTTTAGTGTGGCAAATCAAGGTTCAGGTTCAGTGACCAAGTTTCAGGTGCTGAGTGTGACGGGTGCAAAAAATAATTACCGTGCCAAAGTTCGCGCACATGTGGTGAAGTTTGAATCGACTGTACAAGACCAGCATTTGCGCAGGATTGCAGTATTGCCATTCCAGATGGCCGAGAAAAATAACCGACTGGCCAATGACACATCTGCCTATGAGTTTAGTCAGGAATTATCCGATACTTTAGGAAATTATCTGGCTCAAAGCGGACAGTTGAGTGTGGTAGATCGTCATTATCTGGATGAAATGCAGTCTGAAAATGCATTCCTGTATTGGGATGGTGCACCGCATGAGCTGGCGCGTATCGGTCAGAAAGTTGGAGCAGACTATTTACTGGTGGGACGAATTAATGATCTGTCTAGTGCCAGCCATCAGCAAATGTATGGTTTGAATGCCGGCGCTGAACAAGTGCGTTTAAGCTGGCGTGTCATTGAAGCCAATACCAGTAAAGTGGTAGCAGCGGGCACTTTCAATCGAACTCTGTCTAATTTAATGACACAGAATATTCTGACCAATAGTTTAAATGACAGTACGGCGGATAAAATTGCTCAGGGCTTAAACCCGGAAATTTTACAGGGCTTAAAATTACAGCCTGTACAGTCTCAGACTGGTCAATCTTATGATTCATCACCGGGCTATGAAATGACGCCAGGTTCAAGCGATCAACCTGTAAAATGGTAAGTTAATATTAGTTCGAATGATTTTTAACACATAAAAAATCTCTGACCTAAATGCAGGGATTTTTTATGTGTCGCTTTACAAGTAGCTCAAGCCTGCTGAAATTTCAGCTGACGTAACTGGCGGGCATGTTGCAAGGTGGTTTCACTAATCTCTACACCGCCTGTCATTCTTGCAAGCTCCTGAATAATTTCATTTTCCTCAAGGTCAATGATTGTGCTGCTGGCAGGATCAGTCTGCTGTTTTTTTACCAGTAGATGCTGATCAGATTGTGCTGCCACTTGTGCCTGATGGGTAATACACAGAATCTGTACATGCTGGGCCAGATCGGCCAGTAAACGCCCGACAATCTCTGCGGTACCACCACTAATCCCGACATCAATTTCATCAAAGACCAATACTTCGGCTTCGGTTTTTTCCGCATTCATGACTTGCATCACTAGCGCAATACGCGAGAGTTCACCGCCTGATGCAACCCGGGCCAAAGGCTGTGCCGGAATGCCTTTATTGGCAGTAAACAGCAATTGAATAAAGCTGAGACCTTCACTAGATGGATGTTCCAAAGGCTCAAACTTAAACTCAAAATGTGCTTCAGGCAATGCCAGTTGTTTAACCTGCTCAGTGAGCTGTTTGGCCAACGGTGCTGCGGCTTCACGGCGAATCTGATCCAGATGTTGGGCCTTATCCAGAAACTCCTGATAAGACACTGCTACCTGCTCAGCGAGTGTTTCCGGATCTTCCAGTTGATGTAACTGTTCCAATTCACTTTGCCAGGCTTCATATTCTTCTTTGAGCAACTCTGGCTGGGTCCGATACTTACGTGCCAGACGATGGAAGATTTCCAAAGTTGAATTCAGCACTTCCATGCGTTCTGGATCAAAACTCTGCCGATCCATGAACTGGCGTAAATTCGCTGCTGCATCTTCAAGTTCGCTTTGTGCATTCAGCAGGGAAGTATAAATCCCGGAGAGCTGCTCACTGCGTCCGGCATGCGACTCAACCCGACGCATAATTGATGCCAGTTCCTGAGTGATATTCTGTTCAGCTTCATCCAGCACATTCAGGCTATAGACACAGTCCTGCATAATGGCTTCATGATGCGAGAGCCGATCAAATTCCTGCTCAATTTCCGGATAATCCGTCTGAACAATTTCTTCCAGTTCTTCGAGTTGTAGTTCCAGGGTTTCCAGACGCTGCTTGCGTGTCGCTTGTGCGTCTAAAGCTGCTTGATGCTGGCGGATATTTTTTTGCCAAGTGCTATACGCATCACGTACTGCTTGGGCCGGTGCATAAAAATGATAATAACGATCCAGCCAGTGCTTCGGATAAGGCGGTTCTAATAATTGTTGCTGACTATGCTGACTATAAAGTTGTACCAGTAAACGCCCAATTTCTTTCAGTTCAGACAGGCTGCTCGGACGTCCATTGATCCAGGCCTTGCTACGGCCGGTGGCAAAGATCACCCTACGTAAATGAATTTCACCTGACTCATCATCCAGTTCATGTTCTTTTAACCAGGCGGCTTCAGGACTGTGTTCCTGATAGCTGAAACTGGCAGTGACATCGGCTTTTTCTGAACCATAACGCACATAATTGGTATCGGTTCGCTCACCCAAACAGGCAGACAATGCATCCAGTAACAGGGATTTACCTGCACCGGTTTCACCGGTTAAAACGTTAAAACCTTTATCAATATCAATAGCAAGGTGTTCAGCTAAAGCAAAATTGATCAGAGTTAAATGTGTCAGCATAAACGCATCCGGGCTGCGAAAAGTTTGATTGAAATAGCCTGATGTTGGATTGGTGTCACAACATGGCTGTGATTATTATAAATCAGGACGAATCAATTTCATTCTATCTTAAATTTTAGCGATTTATATATGCTTATTTCACTGTATTTTCGCAAGAAGCTGACTCAGAAGTATGTTAATTCACTGCTGATTTTCATATTTTTGACATCCCTAATCTTTAAATTAATGACTCAATTGAGCCTGTTTCACAAGAGCACGTGCAAATTGAAACTTAAGCTTATATGTCAGCAAAATACAGGCCAAAACATGCTGAAAATAGCAGAGGTTTAGGCGATACAGAATATTTTATCGACGCCGACAAACTTCGATTGATTAGTTGAGGGTGCACATTTAAACTACAGCAATCAAAATATTACAAAATGCTTTATCTGGAGAAATCGCATGTCAGCTCAGTTTGATCATGTATCGGTACTTAAAAAATCTAATGTATATTTCGGCGGGTTGTGTATTAGTCACATTGTACAATTTGAAGACGGGACCAAGAAAACGTTGGGTGTCATTCTGCCCTCAGAAAATGCCTTGACCTTTGAAACACATGTTCCTGAGCGCATGGAAATTGTTTCAGGTGAATGCCGTGTTCAGATTGGTGATAGCGAAGAAAGTGAGCTGTTCCGTGCCGGTCAGTCTTTCTATGTACCGGGCAATAGCCGTTTTAAAATCGAAACCGATGATGTGCTGGACTATGTCTGCCATTTTGAAGGTTAAGTCCAGATTCAAGATCAGTGCAAACCGGGCAAGAAATTTCAGTGCGAATCGGTTAAACTAATCAGCTATAGAAATCCTGTGAAGTCAGCTTTACGGGATTTTTCTTTTGTATATAACTAATCTAGAGGTCGTTCATGGCAAAACCTGAATATTTTTATGGCGTACATTCAGTGGAGTCATTGTTAGAGCTTGAGCCTGAACGTGTCTTGACATTATTCACTCTCAAAGGACGCGATGATCAGCGTTTAAAGCGTGTACTGGAACTGGCTGAACCGTTTGGGATCAGTGTGCAGCAAGCCAGCCGTGACAAACTGGAGAAACTGGCCGGGCAACCGTTTCACCAAGGCGTGGTCGCTGCGGTACGTGCTCATCCAACCCTGAATGAAAAAGATCTTGAATCATTGTTGAGTGCGAATCCTCAAGCATTGTTATTGGCTCTTGATCATATTACCGATCCGCACAATCTCGGTGCCTGTATCCGTACAGCCGCTGCAATGGGCGTTGAGGCAGTGATTGCGCCACGTGATCGTTCTGCAACTTTAACCCCGACAGCACGTAAAGTGGCTGCTGGTGGTGCGGACAAAGTCAAATTCATTCAGGTGACCAATCTGGCGCGTACTTTGGGTCAAATCAAAGAAGATTTTAATGTTCGTGTGGTTGGTACCATGCTGGATGAAAAAGCGCTGCCGATTCAGAATTTTGATTTTACCGGTACCGGGGTTTGTGTGGTGATGGGTGCGGAAGATACTGGCCTACGTCCAATTACACAGAGCCAATGTGATCAGACCGTGTATATTCCGATGGCAGGTAATCTGCAAAGTCTGAATGTCAGTGTGGCTACAGGTATGGCACTGTATGAAGCTTGCCGTCAACGTAATCTTTAATTGATGATGGCATTGTCAGACCGTACGCAAGGCTATGTTTTTTTAGTTGTTACCATGTGCATCTGGGGCGGTTTTACCTTAACGGCCCGCCTGAATGCGCTTTGGCAGATCAGTGCCTGGGATATCGTGGCCTTGCGTTTTTCTCTGGCCTTCCTGATTCTGATGCCGATCTTGCTTTATCGTAAAGAGGCCGCTTTTTTACTGAAAAAAGAGCCTTTTATTTTAGCGATGATTGGCGGAGTGATTTATTGCCTGTTTGCCTATAGTGCTTTTCACTACGCGCCTACCGCCCATGCTGCAATTTTCTTGAATGGCTGTATTCCGATCTGTACCGCGATCATGGCTTTTTTTCTGATGGGGCAGGCTTTTGATAAACATACCTGGGCCAGCCTGATCATTATGATCGTCGTACTATGTCTCATGAGTATGCTGATGTATCGGGAAACTGGTGTAGCCTTTGGGGCAGGGGACGGGCTGTTTTTTATCAGTGCCATACTTTGGGCGATTTTTACTGTTTTATTGCGTAAATATCAGCTAACTGCATGGCAGGCAATGTGTGGTGTCGCGATCTGGTCGGCAGTGATATATGTGCCGATTTATCTGCTATTTTTACCGAAAAATTTGAGTGTGCCTGAACCCAAGCATTTACTGTTTCAGACCATTTTTCACGGCATATTTGTGGTGATTATTGCTACTTTAAGCTATGTAGAAGCCATCAAGCGTCTTGGTGCATTTAAGGCAGGCAGTATTACCAATCTTGCACCTTTTATTGCGGCAATTCTGGCTGTACCTTTATTAAATGAAACTTTAAGTCTGGCTATGGTGTGTGGCCTGATGGGTATGGCAGTCGGGGCCTTACAGCCGTGGCGCTGGTTACAGCATCAGGACAGTCTGAGCCGAAAATTAGCAGAACAAAAAAAGCAGTCTTAATCAGACTGCTTTTTTTATGCTTCAGCTGGCTGCCATGTTTAAATATTTTTGATGCAATGGGCGGAGATGGGCATAAAGATGATCCAGATGACCATCATTCAGCACAATATCATCAGCCATGGCCTGTTTCTGTTCACGTGACATTTGTGCGGCAATAATGTTTCGGATTTGCTCAATATTTTGACCATCACGTTGTGAGGCACGTTCAATTTGCAATTCGATCGTGGCATCAATCAGTAAGCGATGCTGAGTGAGCTCATGTTGATTGGTCTCAAACAGGAGCGGTGAAACCAGAATGGCATAGGAACTTTGCGCAGCATCTAGCTGCTGAATAATCGAAGTGCGAATTGCTGGATGAGTAATATTTTCCAGGGTTTTACGTGCTTCAGGAGACTGGAAGATATATTCACGCAGGGCACGACGATTCAGTGAGCCATCGGCAAGCAGTACCCAATCGCCAAAAGCCTGCTGAATCTGGGTAAGTGCAGGCTGCCCAATTTCGACCACTTCACGCGCTACCACATCGGCATCGACTACCGTGATCCCTTGTGCTTCAAACCACTGACTGGCAGCAGACTTGCCACTGCCAATCCCGCCGGTTAAACCGAGTACAAATTTCAATTTACTGACCTAAATACACTTTCATAATTTGTTCACCCCAAAGAAAAGCGATCCAGCCGGCAATCGCAATATAAGGACCAAAAGCAAAAGGCTGATTTTCCTTGCGAACTTTTAGCAGAATGATGCCAATAATCGCACCTACCAGAGAAGACAGCAGCACAATTAAAGGCAATAATAATGGACCCATCCAGGCGCCCAAAGCCGCAAGCAGTTTAAAATCGCCATAGCCCATACCTTCTTTACCGGTGATGATTTTAAACAGGTAATACACTATCCATAAACATAAAAAGCCAATGATGTAGCCCCAGATGGCAGAGCTTGGGGAGGTATAGAGTGCATAACTATTTACGCCTAGACCTAGTGCAGCCAGGGGCAGGGTATAACGGTCCGGTAATAACTGGGTATCAAAATCAATAAAGGTTAGGGCAATCAGCACATAAGTCAGGATCAGTCCAAACAGCATTTGCATTGTCGGGCCAAATACTGCTACGACAAGTAGTGCACAAACTGCCGTCAGAATTTCAACCAAAGGATAACGGATGCTGATAGGATTCTGACAGTTCGCACACTTGCCACGCAGGACCAGCCAGCTGATAACTGGAATATTCTGGTACCAGCGGATTGGCTGATGACATTTAGGGCAAGTCGAAGCGGGTTTGCTTAAACTTAATTTCGCTTCATCAATCACCGGCTGTTCCGGATGCAAAAACATCTGGCAATCGGTACGCCATTCCTGTTCCATCATCTTGGGAGTGCGGTAGATCACCACATTCAGAAAGCTGCCGATACATAAACTAAAAAGCCCAACTGCGATATACAGCGCCGTTGGGTTTTGAATAAAATATTGAATAAGATCTTGCATTAAACCACAGAACCCATTTGGAAGATTGGAAGGTACATGGCAATCACCAGACCACCAACGAGCACACCGAGAACGGCCATAATTAGCGGTTCCATCATCGAAGTTAAGCCGTCAACCGCATTATCAACTTCGTTTTCATAATGTGTTGCTACTTTATCCAGCATGGCATCTAATGCACCGGATTCTTCACCAATTGCAACCATTTGGACTGCCATGGATGGGAATTTGTTGGTCACGCGCATGGCAAACTGTAGTTGTTGACCTGTGGCGACATCTTCACGAATTTTCATCACAGCATCTTCATATACAACGTTATTGGTAGCGCCGGCAGTGGATTCCAGTGCATCAATCAAAGGTACACCTGCTGCGAAAGTCGTGGCAAGGGTACGGCTATAACGTGCAATAATCGCTTTATATACCAAATCCCCAAAAATCGGTGCTTTGAGTGCTGCTTTATCCAGAAAATCGCGGAATTTCTTGCTACGTTTTTTGGCTTCAAGAAAAGCGGTAATGATGGCTCCAATGGCAATAATCAGCAGGAACCAATATTTTTGCATCCAGTCCGACATATTGACCACCATCTTGGTAAAAGCGGGCAGGTCGGCGCCAAATGAAGAGAATAAATCCTGGAAAACCGGGACCACTTTGACCATCAAGATAATGGTAACAATCAGAGCGACCACAACAACTGTAGCTGGATATTTCATGGCCTTTTTGATTTTTTGCTTGAGCAATTCACTTTTTTCTTTGTAAATCGCAACACGATCAAGCATGGTTTCAAGAGCACCCGACTGCTCGCCTGATTCAACTAAAGAGCAAAATAAATTATCAAAATACTGTGGATATTTACGCAGTGCTCCAGCGAAAGTGTTACCCCCCTCGACTTCACCTTTAATTCCCAATACAACTTCACGCATGGATGGATTTTCCAGACCTTCTGCGACAATCTCAAAGCCTTGTACCAGTGGTACCCCGGCTTTCATCATGGTCGCCAACTGTCGGGTAAAAATTGTAATATCCAGTGTTGAGACTTTTTTCTTCATCAAGCCTTCAAGGATATTTTTTTTCTTTTCCCGAATGGTCTTGATGCTGATACCTTGTTTTCGAAGGGTGACCTTGGCTAAAGCCATATTTTTTGCTGGCAATTCTCCCTTGATCTTTGCCCCTTTACGATCAATTCCTTCATAGCTGAAGATCGGCATCATCTGGCCTTTCTTTACTGCTGCCATACCTTTATCCTTATTTTAGATCAGCGCCCGATCATTCGCTGGTGACACGATTGACTTCCTGTAAAGAAGTCACCCCCTGCATCACCTTGACTAAACCTGACCGGCGTAAATTGTTAAAACCTGCACGTGCGGAAGCATCGGCAATTTCAAGTGCATTGCCGTCCTCCATAATAATTCTGGAAATTTCGGGTGTTACTTTCATGACTTCATAAATACCCACACGACCCTTATAGCCTTCACGACATTCATTGCAGCCCACCGGTTCATAAATTTGGAACTCAGGTTGCTGCAAGTCGGTTTCGGTAAAACCCATCTCCAGTAAGCTTTGTTTCGGAATATCGGCAGGTTTCTTGCATTGTGAACACAAACGACGTGCCAACCGTTGTGCAATGACCAGGTTGACTGAAGTAGCAATATTGAAAGAAGGCACCCCCATATTGCGTAAACGGGTCAAAGTCTCAGGCGCACTATTGGTATGCAGCGTCGACATCACCATATGACCGGTCTGCGCCGCTTTAATCGCAATCTCGGCAGTTTCCAGATCCCGGATCTCACCAACCATCACGATATCCGGGTCTTGACGTAAGAAGGACTTCAGTGCGGCAGAGAAGGTCAGGCCAACTTTATTATTGACGTTGACCTGATTAATGCCTTGCAAGTTAATCTCGACCGGATCTTCCGCAGTTGAGATATTGGTATCTTCACGGTTTAGGATATTCAGACCGGTGTAAAGAGAAACTGTTTTACCGGAACCCGTCGGGCCGGTGATCAGCAGCATCCCTTGCGGTTTGTCCAGCGCCTGCATAAACAGTTCTTTTTGTTCCGGTTCATAGCCTAGAGCATCAATCCCCAGCATCGCACTGGATGGATCCAGAATACGCAGTACCAGCTTCTCGCCAAACAGGGTAGGGAGAGAGTTGACACGGAAATCAATGGCTTTATTTTTAGAAAGTTTTAATTTAATACGACCATCTTGCGGTACCCGTTTTTCTGAAATGTCCATTTGCGACATGACTTTAAGACGTGAAGATAAACGAGTTGCTAGCTGTAGTGGTGGTGTTGCAATCTGGCGTAATACCCCATCGACCCGGTAACGTACCCGATAGATTTTCTCATAAGGTTCAAAATGTAAGTCTGAAGCCCCCATACGGATCGCATCGATGAGTAACTTATTTATATATTTGACAATTGGTGCTTCATCACCTTTATTGCTTTCATCCTCTTCTTTATTCGGATCAGCAGATTCGACATCAACATCTAAGTCAAAGTCTTCATCAAACTCAAACGTGCTTTCTTCGGTAAAATTCTGCTCGATCAGTTTTTCAAGTTTATTGTGTTCAACAATAATCGTTTCAATATTGAGTTTAGTTGAAAAACGGACTGCATCAATCGCTTCGATATTGGTCGGGTTACTGGTCGCAACATATAAAATACTGGAATTTTTAAAAATCGGCAGAATGCGATGCTTGGTAATTAGCTTTTCATCAATCGCATCCCGAAGAATTTGAGCAGGATCATAGGCACTGATATCAAACAGCGGTTCGCCAAATTCGACTGAAATCGTTTCAGCAATGACGGTTGGAGAAAGTTGCTGCTGGTTAATTAACTCAGCCACAATATCGATTTTTTCTTGTTTGGCATGCGCCAACGCACTGCGCATATCTTCAGCCGAGATGACGCCTTCCTCGACCAAACGACGAATAAATCCGGTAAATCTTGGCGACCCCTGTAATGCTGTCATGCTATAAATGCCTACTCATCAAATTCTTTTAATTGCTATACTAAAATTATACGTTTGTTACGTAAAAATACCATAGCCAAGAGTGCTGCTAGCTTCCTCATCTCCAGTAAAAGCATGAACTGGTTGGAAGAAGTCCTCATTTTTTTAAGTGATAACAAAAAATAACCATTTTGGATAGTCTAAACCGAGAATGAGTGATAAGAAAACTATTCTTTTAATTTTCCAATTCCGTGTAGAATGTGCCCAATTCAAAATATGTAAATGAAATAGGTTAATTATGTCGGTTTCGACGATTACCCCTTGGGTGATAGGTAACTGGAAAATGAATCCGGTGCAGGCAGAGGCATTGAGCTTGGTGCGTGGTATTAAGAATTTGCTGGAAACTGCACCAATTGCCGAAGATCAATGTCATTTAGGTGTGGCACCGATTGCGATTGCCTTAAGCCAGATTCAGGCAGAGCTATCATCTGCGGTTCGTCCAATTTATACCGTAGCACAAGATGTTTCACGTATTTCAGGAATGGGCGCTTACACCGGTGAAGTTAGTGCTGAATTACTCGCAGACAGCCAAATCCAGTATGTACTGGTGGGTCATTCTGAACGCCGTGAAATATTTGCAGAAAATGCTGATATTTTAAATGCTAAAATCAAGAATGCTTTAAGTGCCGGTTTGACTGTGATTTATTGTGTCGGTGAAAGTCTGGAACAGCGTGAAGCAGGGCAGGCGGAAGCTGTCGTATTACAACAAATTTGTGATATCGCTACTGTGGTTGAAGCGGAGCAATGGAACAATATCGTGATTGCCTATGAGCCGATCTGGGCGATTGGTACAGGTAAAACGGCTTCTCCTGAAGATGCGCAGGCCATGCATGCACAAATCCGTCAAGGTTTAAGCCAGATTACAGGCTATGGCGAGAGTATGGCGATTTTATATGGTGGTAGTGTCAAGCCGGAAAATGCAGTAGAGTTAGCAGCCTGCCAAGATATCAATGGGGCATTGGTCGGTGGTGCATCACTCAATGCTGAGTCTTTCCATAAAATTGCTCATGCATTTGCAAATACACAATAATTAGGAGTTCAGCATGCAAACTTTTGTGCTGGTAGTACATATTATCTTAGCTGTTTTGATGATTGTCTTGATTTTGGTTCAGCATGGTAAAGGTGCAGATGCTGGTGCCTCTTTCGGCGGCGGTGGTGCAGCGACAGTATTCGGAGCATCGGGTTCGGGTAATTTCATGACCCGTTTAACTGCGATTTTTACTGCACTGTTCTTCGTGACCAGTCTGACTTTGGCGATTTTGGCCAAGCAACAAACCTCGAATGCCTATAGTTTGGGATCTGTTCAGTCTGCGCCGACCGTACCTGTGCAATCGAATGAAACTTCACCAACTGCACCAGAAACGACCGAATAGTTTTAATTAATCCTTTCTTTTTTTCAGTGATACGACTAGAATGCGTCACAGCTGCGGTGGTGGTGGAATTGGTAGACACGCTACCTTGAGGTGGTAGTGCTTTCGGGCGTGGGGGTTCAAGTCCCCCCTTCCGCACCAACTTATAATCCAGAAATTTAAGTTGGTGTATGCAGCTGAAAAACTTCTATTGATGCGGGATGGAGCAGTCTGGTAGCTCGTCGGGCTCATAACCCGAAGGTCGTTGGTTCAAATCCAGCTCCCGCTACCAATCTTTTAAAGATGCAAACTTTAAAAGCAGTTTAAGTTTTTTTAAACTGAATGTTATTTGTACGCTGATGCGGGATGGAGCAGTCTGGTAGCTCGTCGGGCTCATAACCCGAAGGTCGTTGGTTCAAATCCAGCTCCCGCTACCAATCTTTTAAAGATGCAAACTTTAAAAGCAGTTTAAGTTTTTTTAAACTGAATGTTATTTGTACGCTGATGCGGGATGGAGCAGTCTGGTAGCTCGTCGGGCTCATAACCCGAAGGTCGTTGGTTCAAATCCAGCTCCCGCTACCACTTTTTCAGCGACAGATGACAAATATGCAGAATGATGTGGTTTTGATTGAAAAGTTCTCATCTTTTGTATATAATTTTTGCACGTTGATGCGGGATGGAGCAGTCTGGTAGCTCGTCGGGCTCATAACCCGAAGGTCGTTGGTTCAAATCCAGCTCCCGCTACCAAGTTTCTAAAAAGAGGCTCACAACAAGGTGGGCCTTTTTGCACAGTGGGATTTGAAAAAATCTTAAATTGTGCATTAATTGGGGCGATTTACGCCCTTTTTTATTGGCTATCGTGTAGTGTCGACATTATTTGGTCAAATCTCCATGTTTCACTACTACTATAGTTTGTATTGGTTTGTAGTGGTCAAATAGATCATAAAATCGCACCAGATGACGAGAGTAAATGAAGCTATCAAATAAAACTCAAGCACTTCAGGACTTGATTGCACCAGCAGTTGAAGCCTGTAATGTAAACCTTTGGGGGATTGAATTCCTGCCACAGGGTAAATGTTCGTTATTACGTATCTACATCGACAAGCCAGTCGATGAGAGCGTTGCACCAGCAATCAATGAAGATGGTGAAGAAGAGCAGGGGCGTGGTATTGGCGTTCAGGATTGTGTGCGTGTCACGCAGCAAGTGGGCGCAATGCTGGATGTTCATGATCCGATCTCGGGTGAATATTCACTTGAAGTATCTTCGCCAGGCTGGGACCGTCCATTCTTCCAGCTCGAGCAGATGTCAGGCTATATCGGTCATACCGTAGCACTACGTTTGATCAGTGCGGTAGATAACCGTCGTAAATTCCAGGCCAAACTGGTTGCTGTCGATCTTGAAAATGAAATGATTCAGGTTGAAGTAGAAAAGCAACAGGTATTGGAGATCGACAGTCACAATATCGATAAAGCAAATTTGGTCTTCCAAGATTAATTTAATAAATAAAAATTTAACGAATAGGTGACGTATGGCACGTGAAATTCTGACCGTCGTTGAAACGGTTAGTAACGAAAAAGGTGTACCTCGTGAAGCGATCTTTGAAGCGCTTGAGCAAGCTTTAGTTGCTGCGACAAAGAAAAAATTTTACGAAGGAACACATTCGGAAGAAGCACGTTTACGTGTAGAAATTGATCGTAAAACAGGTGACTATCGTACTTTCCGTCAGTGGGAAGTGGTTGCAGACGAAGATCATGAAATGCCAGCTTGTCAGGATGCCATCTCTGATGTCGATCCGGCAAAATGGTCGATTGGTGACATTCGTGAGCTGGAAGTTGAGTCAATTGACTTCGGTCGTATTGCAGCGCAAATTGCCAAGCAAGTGATCGTACAGAAGATCCGTGAAGCAGAACGTGCACTTGTAGCCGATGCTTACGAATCTAAAGTCGGCGAGCTGATTTACGGTGAAGTGAAAAAACAAACCAAAGACGGTTTTATCATTGACCTAGGTGACAATGCTGAAGCGTATCTTGCTCGTGAAGAAATGATTCCGAAAGAAATCCTTCGTCCGAAGCAACGCGTGAATGCGATTCTCTTCAATGTCAACCGTGAAGGTCGTGGTGCGCAGTTACAACTGTCACGTGCTAAACCGGATATGCTGATTGCATTGATGAAGAAAGAAATCCCTGAGATTTCTGAAGAAATCATTGAAATTAAAGCGGCGGCTCGCCAACCAGGTGTTCGTGCTAAAATTGCAGTGAAAACCAATGACCACCGTATTGACCCGGTGGGTGCTTGTATTGGTATGCGTGGTACTCGTATTCAGGCTGTACAGCAAGAGCTCAATGGCGAGCGTATTGATGTAGTCGTTTGGTCGGATGATCCTGCGCAATATATCGCAAGTGCATTGGAACCAGCAGATGTATCGAGTATTGTCATCGATGAAGATGCACGTACTGCAGACATCATTTTCGCAACCAGCGACCAGCTGGCACGTGCGATTGGTTCACAAGGTCAGAACGTTCGTCTGGCATCTGAATTGACTGGCTACAAGCTGGACATGATGCTGGAAGAGGAATACTACGCCCGTCAACAAAACGAAGCGCAACAATATTTAGACATGTTTGTTACCCGTCTGGATATCGCGGAAGATTTGGCGATGGCATTGGTAGAAATGGGCTTCACCTCGCTTGAAGAAATTGCTTATGTCCCTGCGGAAACGTTTGATGAAATCGAACTAGATGCGGAACTGGTTGAACTACTGCAAAGCCGTGCGAAAGAAATTGCACTTGCTGATGCATTACAACAGCAAGAGAACATACAAGCGCCAAGTGAAGAACTTGTTGCAATGGAAGGCATGACAGTAGAGATCGCGCAAGCGCTAGCAGCTCGTGGTGTGGTAACAGTGGATGATTTAGCAGATCAGGCGACTGACGATATCGAAGATATTGAAGGTTTGGGTGCTGAGAAAGCAGGTCAACTCATTATGAAAGCGCGCGAATCATGGTTTAACTAGGAGGTAGTATATGACGGACAAGTCGATTAAAGAGTTAGCCCTCAATGTGGGTCGTCCAGTTGAGAAGCTCCTAGAGCAGGTTCGTGAGGCAGGTTTACCACAGCGTAAAGCTGACGATATTATTACCACCGAACAACAAGACAGCTTGATGAGCCATGTGAAAAAGTCACAGGGTTCAGAAAGCCAAGCAGGGCAAATCACGTTGAAACGTAAAACGACTAGTACGGCTAAAGTAGCCAGTACTTCAGGTAAGGCGAAAACGATTAATGTAGAAGTTCGCAAGAAGCATACATTTGTTAAGCCGGATCCAGAACAGATCAAAGCAGAAGCATTGGCGAAAGCCAAGGCTGAGCAACAGGCCAAAGCTGCGCCTGAGCAGAATACAGCGCAAGCTGCTTCTGCTGAAGCTCCAAAAACTGGCGTAAATAACGCGAATAAAGCTCTAGAAGCGATGCGTGCTGCTGCAAAGCAAACCAGCGACAAGCAAGAAGTTTCTAAAGCTGCAGTTGTGGTAAAACGCAAATCAACCAACAAGCCGATTGTGAAGCAAGTTGTTAAACCAACTGAAACCGCTGAACAGAAAAAGGCACGTGAAGCAGAAGCAGCAAAATTAAAAGCTGTTGAAGAAGCAGCACGTCGTAAAGCGGCTGAAGAAGCGCAGCAACGTACGCTTGAACAAATGCGTCAAATGGCGTCTAAGTACACCGCGGAAGATACCACTGCAACTATTCGTGTTGTTGATGATTCTCCTCTGGCTGCCGGTCTTGTTGGTCAGGCATATGAAGACTCTTTTGCGAAAGAAGACCGCGAAATCAAACGTGGTACGAATACGCCGAGCGCGCGTGCACCTAAAAAAGGTGGTCGTCGTGGTCAGGAAGAGCAAAGCTTCAGCAAACAGCCTAAGCGCGGTTTAAAAACCAGTCAAGGCAACAAGCACGGCTTCGAAAAACCTGTGAAAAAACAGGTTTACGATGTTGAAATCGGTGAAACGATTGTCGTTGCTGACTTAGCTGCGAAAATGGCAGTTAAGGTTCGTGAAGTGATTAAATCACTCATGAAAATGGGTGAATTGGTTACTCAGAACCAAGCAATTGATCAAGAAATTGCTGCACTTGTTGTTGAAGAAATGGGCCATAATCCGGTACTGGTTTCTGATACACAAGCTGAAGATAACTTGCTTGAAGCAGCTGAAGAAGCACGTGGTGCGCAATCTACGCGTGCACCTGTTGTTACCATTATGGGTCACGTTGACCATGGTAAAACATCGCTGCTTGACCGTATTCGTCGTGCCAAAGTGGCTGCTGGCGAAGCGGGCGGTATTACCCAGCATATCGGTGCTTATCATGTAACTACTGATAAAGGTATGATTACATTCCTTGATACTCCGGGACATGCAGCATTTACTGCAATGCGTTCACGTGGTGCGAAAGCGACTGATATCGTAGTTCTAGTTGTTGCAGCAGATGATGGTGTAATGCCACAAACTGCAGAAGCAATTGACCATGCACGTGCTGCAGGTACGCCAATCATTGTTGCAATCAACAAGATGGATAAAGAATCTGCTGATCCAGATCGCGTTCTGAATGAATTGACTGTGAAAGAAATCGTACCAGAACAATGGGGTGGTGACGTTCCAGTGGCAATGGTTTCTGCACATACTGGTCAAGGTATTGATGAACTTCTTGATATTATTTCGATTCAAGCTGAACTTCTAGAGCTTAAAGCATCTGAAGAAGGTGCTGCACAAGGTGTTGTCATTGAAGCACGTGTAGACAACAGCCGTGGTGCGGTAACGTCTATTCTGGTTCAAAACGGTACATTGAAAGTAGGTGATCTTGTTCTTGCCGGTTCATCTTATGGTCGCGTTCGTGCGATGACGGATGAAAATGGTCAGCGTATCAAATCTGCAGGTCCTTCGATTCCAGTGGAAATTCTGGGTCTTCCAGAAGCGCCAATGGCAGGTGACGAAGTTCTTGTGGTGAGCGACGAGAAGAAAGCACGTGAAGTTGCCGATGCGCGTATGGATCGTGAACGTCAAAAACGTCTTGAGCGTCAATCTGCAATGCGTCTTGAAAACATCATGGCGTCTATGGGCAAGAAAGATGTGCCTATCGTGAATGTTGTCCTTAAGACTGACGTACGCGGTACCTTGGAAGCATTACACGTTGCACTTGCTGAGCTTGCGACTGACGAAGTTAAAGTACGTATCATTGGTTCTGGTGTAGGTGCGATCACTGAGTCTGACGTGACACTGGCTGAATCTTCAGAAGCAGTTCTACTCGGCTTTAACGTACGTGCGGACAACGCTGCGCGTCAAAAAGCAGATGCAGACAGTATCGACATTCGTTACTACTCAATCATCTATCAATTGATTGATGATGTGAAAGCAGCAATGAGCGGTAAGCTTGCACCAGAACATCGTGAAACGATTCTGGGTGTTGCGCAAGTACGTGAAGTATTCCACTCAAGTAAGTTTGGTGCGGCTGCGGGCTGTATGGTACTTGAAGGCGTATTGCATCGTAACAAACCGATTCGCGTATTACGTGATGACGTGGTTGTGTTCCAGGGCGAGCTTGAATCTCTTCGTCGCTACAAAGAAGTGGTTGAAGAAGTTCGTGCCGGTATGGAATGTGGTCTTGCGGTGAAAGGCTATAAAGACATCAAAGCACTTGATAAGATCGAAGTGTACGATGTTCAACTGATTAAACGGAGTCTTTAATGGCGGGTAGTCAACGTCTGAAGCGTATGGCGGATACAGTACAACGCGAGTTGTCAGAACTGATCCGTCAGGAGCTGAAAGATCCACGCTTAGGTGGTCTTGTGACCATCTCTGCAGTGAAGGTGAGCCCAGACCTGGGATATGCGGAAGTTTATGTCACTGTGATGGGACGTGAACTTGGCGATGAGCAAAGTCAGGAAGCCAATAAAGAAACTTTGGATGTGTTGAACAAAGCATCTGGTTTCTTGCGCCACGAGCTGAGTCGTCGTATCAAAACCCGTATTACGCCTCGTCTACGTTTCCATTACGATAAGACCAATGCATATGGTAACTATATGTTTGGTCTGATCGCTGAAGCAGTGAAGGACTTACCTGAAGCTGAAACAAAAAAAGATGATGAATAAGTCTTAGGACTAAAAAAGCCACCTTCGGGTGGCTTTTTTTATCTCTCTATTTTGAGATTTGGGAGAACTGGAATCGCTTGCTCAATTAATCTAAATCATCATTGCGATTGATTTTCTTTTCATAAAAGGTACGACGGCGTGAACGCTGCCAGGGCAGGGGGCGTTCTAGCGTTTCCGGCACTTCGCCACTCAAAGAGCGTAACCGCAAATGCAATGCAGCCTGTGCCATCAGATTGGCGGATACCGGCGCAGTAATAAAGGCAAACAAGGTAATCAGCACTTCCGCAAAGCCGAAACGGCCATACATGGCAGAGAAAATAATTGCTGCAATTAAGAAACTGCCGAGGCCCAAAGTACTGGATTTGGTTGGTGCATGCAGACGCATGAACAGATCGGGCAAGCGCACCATACCAATTCCGCCAACCAGCATAAAGAAAGCACCAATCAATAGAAAAATCGACACCAGTATTTCTAAAATTAAAGACATTTAAAAACTCCTAGTCGATGACATGGCCAGTGGTAAAATAACGTGCCAAGGCTGCGGTAGAGACAAAGCCCAACATCGCGACCAAGAGTGCACCTTCAAACAGAAATGTACTACTCCAGTAAATACCTAAAATCACCACCAGACAGGTGGCATTCAGAAATAGAGTGTCCAGTGCCAGCAGTCGGTCAACAATAGAGGGACCGGTAATCAGCCGGATCAGACACAGTAACATGGAGATGGTTACCGCACCCAGACAAATCAATAATGCATAAGGTAGAATCGTCATGCTTTTTCTCCTGATCGTGCATTAAAAATCTCAATGAGCGGGCGTTCATAGCGCTGCTTAATCAGCTCGATTTCGGCCGCTTCATCATCTGTGCTTAAGGCATGCACCAGAATATCACCACGATCCTGGTCAATCCCTGCAGAGACTGTACCCGGCGTGGTGGTAATAATCATCGCCAGCAAGGTGTTGACTTCTTCATGTTCGGTATCTAAAGGCACACGGAACCATTTCGGATGCAGGTTCTTGGTTGGACCAAGCACCAGTTTTGCGACTTTAATATTGGCTACTACAATATCCCAAACTACGACAAAGAACAGGTGTAGGGCAGGAGTCCACTGGATATCGGGGGTATAGTCAATAAAGGGTTCGACCATACGTGGAATGATGACTGCGAGTAGCAAGGCCATCAGCAGGGTTCCGGCGTCCAGGCTGTGTGCTAGTAAAACCCAGCTCAGTCCTACAATCACAGAAACCAGTGGATGCGGGAACCAGCGTTGAAATAATGATTCAGCCATTAAGGTCCCTCCGCCGGTTTAAGTTGATTATCATCATATTCGGTCTGTTCAATGTGCTGCTGGTCAATCTGGCGTTGCTTGAATTCAGAAATATTTTCACCCTTCAAGGTCGCTTCTGAAATCACATAAGGAATCAGATGCGCATTGGGATCTATCACCTCACCACCATATTTGGTTTCTGGTAAATACTTCGGATCGAATGGCTGGACGCTAATAAACTGACCTTCTGCATCCGGTTTTAACAGCGCAGCTTCATAGACCGAATTGTTTTTGATCTGTTCTGCAGTCTGATAATTATATTGATAGATTGGTCCTGCAAACACCACGTAGGCGGTTAAGCTCGCGAGCAATATATAAATCACCCGGTCATTGCGTGCCGGCGCTTTACTCGGCAGGGCTTCATATTTATGAAACTCTTCAGAATCAAGATCATCTTCAGGTCTGCTCGAACGCCAGAACAGGATAAAACCGACCCGGGTAAAAGCCAGAATACTGAGAAAACTTACCAGCAAAATGGTCAGGATAATAATCATCTGATAATCTGAATTAGCAGAAGCCTGCAAAATAAAGATTTTACCGAAGAATCCACTAAACGGTGGCAGGCCTGCCATCATCAAGGCGATGATGAAATAGACAATCGAAACCAGCTTGTTCTGTTTCATCAGTGGGGCGATTTTAAAATGATCTTTAAATTCGCCACGCTGTGAGGTAATCCAACCCGACAGAATATAAAATGCGGCCGCAATCAGGGTGCTGTGTACCAGGTAATATAGCGCACCCGCCCAAGCCGCAGTATTATTCAGGCCAATGGCCACCAAAATCGTTCCGACTGAAGACAGCACCATAAAACCGACAAAACGGCGCAGCCGTTCGGTGCCAATCGCACAGATCACTCCATAGACGGATGTGACCAGGCCAATCACTAGCAGACAGTTCATCAGAATCTGATGGCTATATTCATCATCAAAAACCGTGCCGTTGATCCGCAAAATCGCATAAACCCCGACTTTAGTCATGATGGTAAAGAGCGCTGCAACAGGAGTCGTGGCCACGGCATAGGTTTTGGGTAACCAGAAACCCACCGGCAGCATTGCCGCTTTAATCCCAAAGACTACGAATAGCATCAAGCCACCGGCAACCGCCAGTTTATGCTGATCTTCTGCAAGGGTTGGCAGCAAACGGGCCACATCAGCCATATTCAGGCTGCCGACATTGCCATAAATCATCCCGAGTCCAATCAGGAACAGCGCAGACGCCAGCAGGTTAATGGTGACATAGTGAATTCCCAGCTGAAAACGTGCCTTACCTTGTCCATGCAACAGCAGTACATAAGACGCCATCAGCAAAATTTCAAAGAATACGAACAGGTTAAACAAGTCACCGGTTAGGAATGCACCAGTCAGACCCATCAGCAGGAAATGCACCATGGCATGGAAATAACGGCCGCGTAAGTCCCATTCTTTGCTGGCATACCAGACCACAGGCAAGGCGAGCGCATAGGTCAACACCAGCATCATGGCCGAGAGCTGATCAAGCACCAGCACGATTCCAAATGGTGCTGCCCATTCGCTGAGGGTATATACGCTGATTTGGCCCTGACTGCTGTTTATCAGATAGCTAACGGCAATGATCAGGCCCAAGATACCCGAGAGATGGCTGATACCGCGACGCCAAGGTTGACGCCAGTCCGTGATCAGAGAGCCTGCACCCGGATTGCCTAAAAGTACCAGTGCAAAAGCGGTAAAGGCCGGCAAAAGAATACTGAAAATAGGAGTATGTTGAGTCCAGAAATTGAGAAGATCAGTCATTAAGGCTCATCCTCACGTGGATCAATCTGGGGGATATCTTCTTTTGAGTCAACGTGGTCTGTTCCTGATTCGTAGCGGCTACGCAGTGCCAGTTGGACAATAAAGGCAGTGGTGGCAAAGCCAATCACGATGGCCGTC
Source organism: Acinetobacter lwoffii (assembly GCF_022809915.1). Classification (GTDB taxonomy): domain Bacteria; phylum Pseudomonadota; class Gammaproteobacteria; order Pseudomonadales; family Moraxellaceae; genus Acinetobacter; species Acinetobacter lwoffii_M. The sequence continues at coordinate 96,996 of NZ_JALGQY010000001.1, forward strand.
AGCACCAGTGCCTGAGGAAGAGGATCGGTCACATTCGAAGCTTCGGTTAATACTGCAGGCGAATTCATCTGAATCCGGCCCATGGCAAATAAAAACAAGTTGACCGCATAACCAATCATGGCCAAGCCCAACACCACCGGGAAGGTACGCGCCCGCAGGATCAGATAGATGCCTGTGGCTGTCAGCAGGCCAATCGCGGAGGCTAATAAAAATTCTAAACTGATCATTCTATTATCCTCTTGGTACTGGGCCAGACATGCTGGAGTGACGTGAATCGCCTAAGACCGAAATCATCAGCATGGTGGCACCGACGACAGTGACATAGACGCCGACATCAAACAGTGCAGCCGAAGCCAGATGCATTTCTCCAATGATGGGCGGAGAGACATAAATATGTGCACTGGTCAGGAATGGACGTGACCAGAACCAGGTCGCGACTCCAGTCAAACCGGCAATCGTTAAACCGATCCCGATCCAGATTTCATACAGGCGACCGGATTTAGCACCCAGCAACTGTTCGGTTTTGTCCTGTCCCACTGCGATATATTGAATAATGAGTGCCAGTGAAGTCACCAGTCCGGCAATGAAACCACCGCCCGGCAGGTTATGGCCACGCATGAAGATATACAGGCTGACCACCAGCGCGACCGGCAAAATCCAGGATGCGGTAATACGCAACATCAGCGGGGATGGGTTAAAACGATAGGTCAGGCCCTGGGTCATGGTGGTGCCATGCGCACGCATGCCATCCATCAGGCTCAGAACACCAATGGCGGCAATGCCAAGTACGGTAATTTCGCCGAAGGTATCGAAACCACGGAAATCGACCAGAATCACATTCACCACATTGGTTCCGCCGCCCAGAGGAATCGACTGTTGCAGGAAGAACCATGAAATAGAGTTATGATCACGGGTCATGATCAGCCAGGCAATTGCCGCAATCCCGAGACCGCCGCCCAAGGCAATAATGGCATCGCGCCAGCGACGGGTCGGGCTCGATTCATATGGGGTTAACTGCGGCAGTAAAGATAAACTCATCAGGAGCAGAACCGTGGTGACCACATCGACCGTAATCTGGGTCAGTGCCAGATCGGGCGCCGAAAAGCCGATAAAGACCATGGTGACGACCAGACCGACTGCACCGCTAATCAGTACCGCTTTAATCCGTTCATGATGGAACCACAGCAGCATCCAGCAAGCCGAGAACAGCAGTAACCACAAGATAATCGCCAGGGCAGGAGCATGGGTCAGCTCGCGCGTACCCGTACCCACCGCATTGCTGAGTAATGGGAACCCCACCAGCCCGACGGTAAAAATTACAATCCACAATAAATAGCTTTGCAATTTGCCATTTTCAGTGGCACGGCGGAAACGGCGTGAATTCAGCAGCAAATTTTTCAAAAACAGGTCGAACAGCACTCGGCCCTGTAAGCGGCCCAGTTTTGGATCCAGGTCGATTTCACGTAAGGCGCCACCTTTGGCGAGAGAAAAGTAAAAGATTATTCCGCCGAGCAGAGCAATCACACTCATCAGCAGGGGCAGGTTGAAACCATGCCAAAGCGCCAGATGAGTACCTTCAAAATCAAAATTTTGGGTCGTCGCTTGAGTGGTGCTATTGACAATTTTTTCCACCAGAAGAGCGGGCAATAGACCGACTAAAATACATAAAATTGCTAACAAAGTGGCCGGTGCGCGCATACCAAACGCAGGTTCATGTGCATCTTTATTCGGGACCTGCTTGCCTAACGGACCATCGAAAAAGACCCCATGCACCAGTCGAATGGAATAAGCCACCGCAAAAATCCCGGCCAATGTTGCGAAAATAGCGGAGCCCACCATAAGTGGACCACTCAAGCTGGCGACCAGTTCGGTAAAGAACATTTCTTTGGACAGGAAACCATTGGTCAACGGTACACCTGCCATGGATGCTGCCGTGATCATGGTCAGTGTTGCGGTAAAGGGCAGTAATTGCCACAAGCCAGACAATTTACGTAAGTCACGGGTACCGGATTCATGATCGATGATGCCGGCAATCATAAACAGTGCCGCTTTAAAGGTGGCATGGTTAATAATGTGGAAAATCGCTGCTGCAACAGCCAATGGTGAACCAATCCCGAGCAGACACATGATCAGACCTAAATGGCTGATGGTGGAATAGGCGAGCAAGCCTTTCAGGTCTTCCTTAAAAATGGCAAAGAAGGCGGCCATGCACAGGGTAAACAGACCAACAAAGGTCACAATATTATGAAACAGTGCAGCGCCGGCAAAAATCGGGAGCAAACGTGCGACCAGGAATAAACCGGCTTTGACCATGGTGGCCGAGTGCAAATAGGCAGAGACCGGTGTCGGTGCAGCCATGGCATTCGGCAACCAGAAGTGGAACGGGAACTGCGCACTTTTGGTAAAGGCACCAAGTAAAATCAGCAACAAGGTTGGAACAAATAAATGATGGGACTGAATCTGCTCAGTCATCGTCAGGATTTGGTCAAGCTGATAAGTGCCGGTAATTTGACCAAGCAGGACAAAACCGCCCAGCATCGCCAGACCACCCATTCCGGTAATGGTCAAGGCCATACGTGAGCCGCGTTGCGCCGCTTCGTAATTGCTCCAGTAACCCACCAGCAAGAAGGAGGAAATACTGGTCAGTTCCCAGAAAACTAATAAGATAATCAGGTTATTTGACAATGAAATCCCGAGCATGGCGGCCATAAACAGCATCAGCAGAAGATACAGTTTGCTCAGTGAGTTTTTTGGATTGAGATAATAATAGGCATAAATATAAATCAGGGTGCCAATTCCGCTGATCAGCAAGGCAAACAGCAATCCCAGAGAATCCAGGCGAAAACTGAAATCAATGCCGAGCTGGGGCAGCCAGGACCAGGTCTGGGTCATCACTGCACCATCAAAGATGGCAGGCGCCTGACTCAATAATAATAAGAAACTGCTGAGGCTGACACCAATTGCCCCTAAAGCCGTTACCCCGCGCGAAAATTGCTTCAGCCACGAGACAAGGGTTGTGCCTAATACTAACGGTAACAATATAATAATCGGCAGCACACTCGTATCCATTGTCATGATTTAGGTTTTGACCAACCTAAGGTGAATCTTTATCTTTCAAGGATTACAGGACCCCAAGGAGCGACCCAAACTTCTCAATCTTGAAAGCCAAAAGAATATTCAAAAAGAATATAAAACAGTTGTATTGCGCAACTTATAAACGATAGCAAATTCCGATTTTACAATGAAATTCGCAAATAAAACCGATCATATTACAGGATAACAACAACATCAACGTTTTTATGTGGAACTTATAAATTATACGCCGGCTCGGATTTAACAGGCGCTGCATGCTTAAACAGATCATCCAGAAGTGACCGAAAATTAAGATTAAATTGCAGGCATTGATTGTAAATTTGACTCAAAATAGTTTAATCAGGGCAAAAAGAGAATGCTGAAAAGGCTTCCTTGTTTACTCAAACAGTCGCTCTTATTTTTTTGAATCTGTTTAGAGCGACTGAGGTAGCGTCGGATGATGCTCCTGAGCAAGTAAAGCGAGCAATTCTTGTTGCTGTTCCGGATTTAACTGTTGCTGGATCATTTGTAATACAGCAAGCGGTGTGAGGGGTTCGGTGACCGTTTCCAATAAAGTATCTTCGGGAGAGATATCTCTATTTCGCTGCAGTTCCAGCTCTGCGTAGATCTGATCAAACTGGGTTTTCATACTTTCAAGATGAATTGGGTGCAGCTGTTTATTTTCCAGTTTCAGACATTGAAAGGTGTGTGCCTGTTCCAGTAATTCAGACCGGTTGCCGGTTGCAATAATCTGCAAGTTAGGAAAAGCCTGATGCAGGCGTGACAGGATCACTGCTGCCATCTCCTGATCCAGTTGATGATCAATTGCATCAATCAACAAAACGCCTGTACCTTCCTGACACGGAAATAAACTGTTGGGATTCAGCAGACAAAGACGTCGCACAATATCACCCACCAGCGCAATCCAGTTGCGGATACTGTTAGGCAGTTGCTGGAAAGTGAAGACTTGTTGCTGATAGGTCACCATCAGTTGCAGCTTGGGCTGGTATTTTAAATAAATCTGGCTGACTTCTGGCAGGATCAGCGACAGAGCCTGTTTTAAAGCGGTGAGATTTGGTGCATGCAGATGTGCTTGGGCTTTCTCGATCTGCCGGGCCAGTTCATCTCCGCGAATGTTTTCAGACTGCTGCAAGGCACGCGCCAAAATCTGATCCATAATCTTGGCACTTTGCGCATTTTCAATATCACTGATTTCACGAAACCATTCAAAAAAACGGGCAAAGGTGGTGAAAGGAATCGCAGCGATTTCATAAGCATGTGCGGACTGGAGAATGGCCGGGTTATTTTTGCTGAGCAGATTGACTTCATTGGTAAAACGTTCAGCAGGATAATAGGCAATCAGGGGCAAGCCGAGCAGGGGATCGTGCAAGCGGGCTTTGTGATACAGGCTGAGCACGCTTTCAAGCTGTGAGGTTTCTGCTTTGCTAAAGCCCAGACCCTGACTGTTTAAGGTCTTGTAGATTTGCCATGAACAGCTTTGTATGTTGGAAGGCTCAGACTGACTGGATTATGGCAAGCTGCCCATCTCTTCAGGAAAACCAATCCGGATATCAATTTTGGATTGCAGCCGGGTTTGCATGATGTCCTGATCTTGCATCACCAGACCCGCAGCACGGCTGTCGCGATAACGGGCTGCAAACCAGGTCAGTGCCTGATAGCTAAAACGTAAAAGCGTAGTTTTGCCAGTTCCCTGATTGCCCAGAATCAAGGTGACCGGGCATTGCGGATAATTAAACTGGAGCTGAATGTCGGAAAAATGCAGGGTATGTTTCAGTTGAAGCGCTTGGATGTGCATAGATTACCTGTCCTATGATATTTACATCCATGCCATGCACTTTAACCGACTGCCTGCCGAAGCGACTGCGGCATCTTGATCTTCAGTTGCTGAATCAGGTCATAAATGTGATGAATATTTAAACTCACTTTAGCACGTGTACAGGCCACGTAAAGTAATCTTAATTCTTCATCACTAATTTTATGGTCTTTTTCATTCAGCTTAAACTGATAGTCATCTTCAATATGAACCCGATCCCATTCCAGACCTTTGGCCTTGTGTGCCGTGGAAATAATATAGTCGGCCTGGGCAATTGGTGTGATTTTAGCCAGAGCTTTTTTCAGCGGATCGGTGCCATGTTCGTCCACCAGTTTGACCAGTGGCTTGATGTCACTGCCTTCATTAGTTTCACAGTATTCATGGACATCATGCCAGGAGTTAAACCAGGCCAGTTCCGGCACATCAACCACACGTTTGCCCTGTTTCAGCATGGCAGCCGCATCGACAAAACGATTCAGTTTGACGTGATCGGCTTGCAGGCTGACTTTATCGCCACGAACTAAACCTGCTAATAACAGTTCCATGGCGCGGGCATTGGTCCGGCATAAAATTGCATCCCGCATTTTGGTATGCGGTTTATTCACGACTTTAGAATCTAATAGCGGATTGCCGAGTAAAGGCACAGTTTCATTTAAGGCACCTAAAATGGCATTGGCATTCAGGGCAATTTCAGGACCAAAACGAAATGAGGTGGTCAGGCGCGATTCAGGTAAGGGCAGTTGCTGCATGGCATTGACTGCGCCACGCCAGGCATAAATCTGCTGATGCGCGTCTCCGACATAAATCACCTGGGTGCTGCGCTGTTTCAGTAGAATTCCCAGCATTAAGGGATCGGCATCCTGAGCTTCATCGAATAGTACATAATCGGCCGGGATATTTGGCTCGGACAGCGCCCAGAGCTTCAGATAAATGTCATGACCGATGCCGGCCTGATGATTTGGATCAATCGACTCTAGCCAGCGTCGTTCGACTGCCGGATAAAGTTTCTTCTGTAAAGTCTCGATATCATCCGGATGCAACCAGCTCGGCGCCTGAATATGCCGTGGGGCAGGGTATTGCGAACTGGTCGAGCAGAAATAGCCGACCGCATTGGCAACCAAACTTGCCAGACGCGAAGGCATCAAGACATATTTTTCATAACGCCCACCCATCATACGGCGCATGGTCATCGGTTCAAGCCGGTATTCTTTGGCAATAAAACTTGGACTCAAGCGTGGCAAGCGCAGTTTGTCGGTGACTCCACGTGGAACACTGCGAAACGCCAGCGAGTGAAAAGTACGGCAATCGACACCCCGGTGAAACTTGGCCTGTGCTTCACTGGCAATGGCCTTGTTAAAAGCCAGATACATGCCACGTCTTTGTGGCATGGCATCACTGATCATTTGCAGGGTAGTGGTTTTACCTGTGCCCGCATAGGCAATCACCTTAAAGGATTTACCCAGACGTGCGTTATCAATGGCAGTCGCCTGCTCATAGGTCGCGGTCGGTTTTTTTAAATCAGACACAGATGAATTCAAGGCTTAATGCTGACGGTTGGCTTTTTCAACCAGGCCGGATAAGCCTTGGCGACGTGCCAGTTCATTTAATACCAATTGCACATCCAGGTCGAAATAGCCGAGCATGACGATAGTATGGAACCACAGATCTGCCACTTCATAGATCAGATCATTTTTATGGTCTACGGAAGCATTCTGATCAAAATCTTTGGCTGCCAGCACGGTCTCAAAGCTTTCTTCACCGACTTTTTCCAGAATCTTGTTCAGGCCTTTATGGTACAGCTTGGCCACATAAGAGGAGTCCGGATCGGCCTGTTTGCGTTCTGCCATCATTTGACCCAGATAAGACAGGACTTCAACCTGTTCAGATTGGGCGGTTGAGGCTTCCATCGCCAGCGTATGCGGATTCGTAGATTTTTCGCCATAAATCGCAGATGGATCTTTCAACTGTGCATCGACAATTTCCCAGCCATTTGGCGTGAGCTTGCGATAGAAACATGATTCACGGCCAGTATGGCAGGCGATACCGCCATGTTGTTCAATTTGCAGCACAATCACATCGGCATCACAGTCCAGACGGATTTCATGTACAGTCTGAAAATGTCCTGATTCTTCGCCCTTATGCCATAACTTGTTGCGTGAACGGGAGAAATACACCGCCTGATTTTTTTCGGCAGTTAAAGCCAAGGCTTCACGGTTCATCCAGGCCACCATCAACACACGTCCGGTTTGATGATGCTGGGCAATGGCAGGAACTAATCCTTGTTCGTTAAATTTTACTTCATCGAGCCATTGCGCGTTGTTCATAAGGGTTTCCATCATTTCAATCAAAATATAAAAATACGGATAGGAAATATCCGCTGATAGTGTACGTGATCTCGCAGCATTTGCGGCAAAAATCTGTATCGATCAGGACAGGCTGTGTCGTGGTTTTTTAAATCAGTTCACTTTATTCCAGTTCTTACAAAACTGAGCTATAGAAAAGCCGCCTAGTTGGCGGCTGGTATTTTCATTCAATTATTCGTATGAAAACCATATAAAAAATTACCAATGTTCGCCCGGGAACAGACGCGCATATGCTTTTTGCACCAAGTTCAGTTTTTGCGGTTGACCCACAGAGGCACTTGAACTTGGGAACAGGTTATAACCAATCGACATCAAGACATTGTTGATATCCGGTGCAATTGAATAGGTAATGGAAGCCAGGCGGCCCAAACCGGTCGCCACTTTCTTCGGACGTTTCACAATCGCATAGGCAATGAGGTCAGCCGCCTGTTCCGGAGAAAGTGTTGGGACATATTTATAAATTTTGGTCGGCGCAATCATCGGGGTGCGCACCAAAGGCATATAGATCGAAGTAATTGCGATTTTATGTGAATGCACTTCTGCAGACAGACAGCGGCTGAAGGCATCCAACGCAGCTTTTGAAGCAACATAGGCCGAAAAGCGGGTGGCATTGGCCAGTACGCCAATCGAACTAATGTTAATAATATGACCCGCGCGACGAATCATCATTTGCGGCAGGATATTCATTACCAGACGCACGGCGCCAAAATAGTTCAGCTGCATGGTCCGTTCAAAATCATGAAAACGATCTACTGACTCGTGTACCGCACGGCGAATCGAACGTCCTGCATTATTGATCAGAATATCAATATGATCGACTGAGGCAATAATCTGTTTGGAAACTTCATCAATCGCTTCCATATTGTTTAAATCACATGGAAAGATTGAGGCTTTGCCGCCTTTGGCTTCAATTTCTGATTTTACTTGTTCTAGGGTTTCCTGAGTACGGGCTACCAGTAAAACATGGGCACCTGCATCAGCCAGTTGATGTGCTGTCGTTAAACCAATACCGCTGGATGCACCGGTAATCAGGACGGTTTTACCTGCAACACGTTTTTCCAGTTGTTTGTGTAGTCTAGTTTTCACGTTTGTTATCCCTAATTTGAAGTCAGCGTTCAAATTATTTTTATTAAAGGTCTATGGCGCTCTAACAGAAGATGAGAGCGAAGGTGAGTCCAGATATGATAACCAATTCTTCAAGAAAATCTATAAATTAAACTATTGAAATTAAAATAAAAATTAGAGTAATTGCTCTATTTGTGTTCACTCTTTCATTTAACTTTTAACATGAAAATAAAAAGCAAAGCAAGTGGCTGTTTTAGAAAATAAATAAAAAAACCTCACCAAAATGATGAGGTTTCGAATCGGCTCGGGCACCGTTTTTAAACGGTCTCCAGCGCCTGTTCCAGATCGGCAATCAGGTCATCACTATGTTCAATTCCAATGGATAAACGCACCATATCTTCACTGACACCGGCAGATTTCAGTTCTTCAGCGTTGAGCTGACGATGCGTAGTAGTCGCCGGATGGCAGGCCAGACTTTTAGCGTCGCCGATATTGACCAGACGGGTGAACAATTGCAGGGCATCAATAAAACGTGTGCCGCCTTCGAGACCATGTTCTACCCCAAAGGTCAGAATGGCAGACGGTTTGCCTTTCACATATTTTTGTGCCAAGGCATGCTGTGGATGATCTTTGAGGCCTGCATAATTAACCCATTTTACTTTCGGATGTTGCTGTAAATATTCCGCCACTTTCAGGGCATTTTCGGTATGACGTTCCATACGTAAGCTTAAAGTTTCCAGACCTTGCAGAATCAGGAATACATTCTGTGGACTAATCGCAGCACCGGTATTGCGCAGTGGTACGACACGGGCACGAGCGATATAAGCCGCTTCTCCCAAAACTTCGACATAGTTCACGCCGTGGTAGCTTGGATCAGGTGTATTGAGCGCAGGGAAACGTTCAGGATATTTACCCCACGGGAATTTACCGCTATCCACAATAATGCCGCCAATTGAATTGCCATGACCGCCGATATATTTGGTCAGGGAATGCACTACAATATCCGCACCGAAATCGAAAGATTTCTGTAAGACTGGGGTAGCGACAGTATTGTCCACAATCACCGGTACGCCATATTCGTGCGCAATTTTAGCAATGGCTTCCAAATCAATAATATTACCGAGTGGATTACCAATCGATTCGACAAAGACCAGTTTGGTTTTTTCATCAATCAAATCACGCAGACTTTCCGGTTGTTCATAATCAAAGAAACGGACTTCAATGCCCTGTTTTGGCAGGGTATGTGCAAACAGGTTATAGGTACCGCCATATAGTGTTGACACAGAAGCAATGTTGTCACCGGCTTCCGCAATTGTCTGAATGGCATAAGTAATCGCAGCCATGCCAGAGGCCAAAGCCAGGGCGCCAATTCCTCCTTCCAGTGCTGCAACACGTTGTTCCAGAACCGCAGTGGTCGGGTTCATAATCCGGGTATAGATATTTCCCTGTACCTTTAAATCAAACAGATCGGCCCCATGTTGTGTATTGTCAAAGGCATAAGACGTGGTTTGGTAAATCGGTACTGCCACAGCTTTAGTGGTTGCTTCAGGGGTATAACCTGCATGAATCGCAAGGGTTTCTGCTTTATAACTCATTCTGTTTGATCTTCTTGTTTAAGTTTATGGCTTGAGTGTAGCATTTTCACATATAAGTAAAAGTGCAATTTTATTGAAATAAATATATGAAATATTCATATATCGACCTGGATTTGAGTCATTTATTTTACTGAAAACAGTTGTTTAAAAAAACATCATCAATAAACTTGTAACAATGCATTGAAGTTCATGGCAATGGCTTATGTTTTCGCAGCTTTCTGCGTATAATAGCCGATTATTTTTTCGCTCATTTTTGAGCTGGGGTGGTTGTTTTAACCCCATTTGGTTTTTCAGTTGAGGAGTCCTACGTGGCCCAATATATTTACACGATGAACCGAGTGTCGAAGATGGTTCCGCCTAAGCGCGAAATCCTGAAAGACATCTCCTTATCATTTTTCCCAGGCGCTAAAATTGGTGTGCTTGGTTTAAACGGTGCAGGTAAATCTACCTTGCTTCGTATTATGGCGGGCGTAGATAAAGATTTCTCTGGTGAGGCACGTGCGCAACCGGGTACAAAAATCGGTTATCTTGAGCAAGAACCACCTTTAGATGAAACCAAAGATGTTCGTGGTAACGTCGAAGATGGTTTACGTGAACCTCTTGATGCCTTGGCACGTCTGGATGAAGTCTTTGCTGAATATGCAGCAGAAGATGCAGATTTCGATGCACTTGCGAAAGAACAAGAGAAGCTTGAGGCGATTATCCAGACTTGGGATGCACATAACCTTGCGAACCAGATGGATCAAGCAGCTGCAGCATTGAACCTGCCTGCTTGGGATGCAGACGTATCTAAGCTTTCAGGTGGTGAACGCCGCCGTGTGGCGCTGTGCCGTTTACTTCTGTCTAAACCAGATATGTTACTTCTAGACGAACCGACGAACCATTTAGATGCTTCTTCTGTATCTTGGTTGGAACGTTTCTTGAAAGACTTCCCGGGTACCATCGTTGCGATTACGCACGACCGTTACTTCCTGGATAACGTAGCTGAATGGATTCTTGAGCTTGACCGTGGCATGGGTATTCCGTATCAAGGTAACTATTCTTCTTGGCTTGAGCAGAAAAATGCCCGTTTAGAGCAAGAGAACAAGCAGGAAGAATCTTTTGCTAAAGCATTGAAAAAAGAACTTGAATGGGTTCGTTCAAATGCCAAAGGTCAGCAAAAGAAAAACAAAGCGCGTATGGAGCGTTTTGAAGAGCTTAACTCACGCGAATTCCAGCAGCGTAACGAAACCTCTGAAATCTACATTCCACCTGGTCCACGTCTGGGCAACAAGGTTGTAGAAGTTGAAGGCATCAGCAAATCGTTTGGTGATCGCTTACTGTACAAAGATTTAACGTTCACAGTACCACCTGCTGCCATTGTGGGTATCGTGGGTGAGAACGGTGCAGGTAAAACCACGCTATTCCGTATGATGACTGGCGAACAGCAACCAGATACCGGTACGGTAACGCTGGGTGAATCGGTTAAAGTGGCTTATGTCGGTCAGATCCGTGACACGCTAGACAACAACAAAACTGTCTGGGAAGAAGTGTCTGGTGGTTTAGATATCTTGAAGATTGGTGATTACGAAATCGCATCTCGTGCGTATATCGGTCGCTTTAACTTTAAAGGCCAAGATCAGCAAAAGCGCGTAGGTCAATTGTCAGGTGGTGAGCGTAACCGTTTACAACTTGCGAAAATCCTGCAAATGGGTGCAAACGTGATCTTGCTGGATGAACCATCGAACGACTTGGACATCGAAACCTTGCGTGCACTTGAGGATGCCATTTTGGTATTCCCGGGTACTGTGATGGTGATCTCGCATGACCGTTGGTTCTTGGACCGTATTGCAACGCACATCTTGTCATTTGAAGGTGAAACACCTGAATTCTTCACCGGTAACTATGCTGAGTTTGAAGAATATCGCCGTAAGCGTGATGGTGATGATCTTGTAGCGAAGCGTCAAAAATATCGCAAAATCGGTGTTTAATCATCTCCGACTTTTGTAAATAAAAAAACCAGCCTCAAGGCTGGTTTTTTTATGTTTATTATATGGTGAAGGGTAAATTAGATTTCCCACTCATGATTACATTCACGGCATTTCCATTTCTTTTGTGTTTGCATGAATGCCTGCATTGAAATTTTAAAATCAGGTAAGTCCTTATAGAACATAAAGCCTGCGATCAAAGAAAGAATAAAGACGATCACAGTCGCAGTCTGTAAAGTGGTACCTGCACCATCGCCAAAAATCCACATCGCGATACTAATAATCACCAGCAATAACAACAGGAACAGGGCAGGGACCAGAAACATTAAGCTTTTAGGAACCACTGGACGTGGAGCTGCTTGACCTGGCTGGGCCACTGGCATGATTTTCGGGCTTTGACACTTAGGGCAACGATATTGCATTACAACTCCAAAATTCTAAATTACTGATTATTTTATCGGAAGATGCGAAGAAACCGAAATATTGCCCAACATAAAATATACAGGCAATAAAAAACCCAAGTCGTAATGCTTGGGTTTTTTATAAGATGACCATAATATATTATGGTCATCTTGAATATGGCGTCCCTACGGGGATTCGAACCCCGGTTACCGCCGTGAAAGGGCGATGTCCTAGGCCTCTAGACGATAGGGACAATTGAGGCAAATAACACAGCTAAAGCAAGACTTGATTTGGTGGAGTCAAGGAGGATCGAACTCCTGACCTCTACAATGCCATTGTAGCGCTCTACCAACTGAGCTATGACCCCAGTCTGTGTGAGCGCTATATTAGGGATATCGCACTCACACGTCAACACAAAAATTAATTAAGCTTGATCAACTGCTTCATTTTTCGGCAACTTTAAGCTTTCATTGAGTTTTTCCCAGACTTTCAACTCTTTTTTGCTTGGACCACCGACAATTTCCAGCGCATGACGTAAACGTGCAAAGGTTAAATCAGGACCAATGGTCACCATCGTTTGCATCACGGGTGTAGACGCAGTCGAACCGGCGATCGCAATAAAGAACGCAGGCATGAAATCACGTAACTTGATTTCCATCTGTGTCGCCAAGTCCATCAAGGTCTGGCTCACCGTGTCGTTATTCCAAGTAAACAGGCTTTCTAAACGCCAAATTGCGAATTGAAGACTTTGACGTACCTGTTCATCCGACAGTTTCTTGCTTTCAAACTGTTCTTTAGACAGGGTCGGGAAGTGGTTGAAGTAATGCGCAGACCAATTTACTGCTTCAGACAGCAGGTTAATACGTGGTTGAATCGCAGCCGCAATTTCTTCTAACTTGGCACGATCTGCTTTCCAGGCCAATAATGTGTCTAGAAGTTCAGCCGGGCTGAGTGCCTTGATCCATTGACCGTTTAACCAGTTTAGTTTCTCGACATCAAAGATCGGACCACCAAGTGATACACGTTTGATATCAAAATGTTCAATCATTTCTGCCAGAGTGAATTTTTCACTTTCATCTGGCATTGACCAGCCCATACGACCTAGGTAGTTCAACAAGGCTTCAGGTAGTACACCGATGTCTCTATAGTAGTTAATTGAGGTCGGGTTTTTACGTTTAGACAGCTTAGATTTATCCGGGTTACGCAGCAGTGGCATGTGGCATAGTACCGGCATGTCCCAACCGAAATATTGATACAGTAACTGATGTTTCGGCGCAGATGGAATCCATTCTTCACCACGAATTACGTGGGTGATTTGCATCAAATGATCATCTACTACGTTTGCTAAATGGTAGGTTGGGAGGCCATCGGTTTTTAGCAGGATTTGCATGTCTACTTGCGCCCATGGAATTTCCACTTCGCCACGCAGCATGTCATTGAATTTACATACGCCTTCGGTTGGTACTTTCATACGGATGACGTGTGGTTCACCAGCGGCCAAACGACGCTCAACTTCTTCTTGAGTGAGATTCAGACCGCGACCATCATAACGTGGCGACTCACCACGTGCCTGCTGTTCTGCACGCATTTGATCTAGTTCTTCTGCAGTTGCAAAACAGTAGAAAGCATGGCCTTTCTCTACCAGTTCCAAGGCATAATTTTTATAGATATCCATACGTTCTGACTGGCGATACGGCGCATGCGGGCCACCGACATCAGGACCTTCAGACCAGTTCAGACCCAACCAGCGCAATGAATCTAGGATCATTTTTTCAGATTCAGACGTTGAGCGCAGTTGGTCAGTATCTTCAATACGAAGAATGAATTCACCACCATGCTGTTTAGCAAAACATAAGTTAAACAAGGCGATATAGGCAGTACCTACATGCGGAAAACCAGTAGGAGAAGGTGCAATACGAGTACGAACAGTCATAGCCGGATCTAATCTTAGATATAAAATTGCAGCTATTATAGCGAAAAAGCCACATCACTTAATGCTTTATTCAACATTGAATGATGTGGCTTTTAAATCCGGGAATATTCAGCGCTGTTGATGCTGATTAAGAATGAGCACTCGAAAAAATACTTTGGACAAAGCGGGTGAAGCGGTAATTCTGTTCTGCAAAGAAATTTTGCGAAGGTGCGACTTTAAATGCAGTCAAGACTTTTAGATTATCTTCTGTTTGAAGTGTTTTTTCAGTTTTTTGTTGCTGAATCGCTTTTTCAATCGGCGAAGTCTTGCTTTCAACAGTGCTTACTGTAGGCTTCGGCAAGTCTGTCTTCACAACGACGGCATGACCGAGTTGAATCGAGAACAAAATAATCAGGCTTAGGATGCTGGCTGTGAATAATGTAAATTTCATATCCAAACTTCCTCCTTACTTCTGGTTGGTTTTATTTTGTTAAAAATGTTTTTTTAATACTCTGTCTACAATTTAATCACAATTGATCATAAAGAAGTAGAACCAAGTCACATTTTTTACAAAATAAATAATATAACTCTGTGGAAAATTACCAAAAATCGTAATTTCCTGTTTTGGTGGCCTATTTTTAACAGACAACTGTGAAGAGAACGTGAAGAACTGTCTTATATTGTAGCAGAAGATTACTTTTCTAGCAGAATATGTATCCGAATTTAATTGTTAGAAGATATCTCAAAATCAGCAATAGATTGTAGATATTGTTATAAATGTATGATTGTTATGTTTATTTTTGATTTGTATAGTGCGGGTCATATAAACAATGAGTTACATCAGATGAAAAAAATAATAGCATCCGCAATCTTGACAATTTTAGTGGGAACAGCAGTACAGGATTCTATTGCCAAACATTTCCTGAATGTCTCTTATGACCCGACCCGTGAATTTTATCAGGAATATAATGAAGAATTTGGCAAGTTCTGGAAGCAGAAAACCGGACAAACGGTTAATTTTAAACAGTCGCATGGCGGTTCAGGCAAGCAGGCACGTTCGGTGGTCGATGGTTTGCAGGCCAATGTCGTAACCTTGGCCTTGGCCAATGATATCGAAGAAATCGTCAATGCAGGTTTAATCGAGAAAGACTAGCAAAAAGAGTTTCCGAGTAATTCGGCACCTTATACCTCTACGATTGTATTCTTGGTGCGTAAAGGGAATCCAAAGCAAATCAAAGACTGGAATGATCTGACCAAAGCGGGTGTGGACATTATTACCCCAAACCCAAAAACCGGTGGCGCACCGCGTTGGATCTACCTGTCTGCTTGGGGTTATGCGCTGAAACAGCCTGGCGGGAATGATGCGAAAGCCAAAGAGCTGGTGAAAAAACTTTATCAAAATGTCAAAGTGCTCGACTCCGGTGCTCGTGGTTCACTGACGACGTTTGCCGAGCGCGGCATTGGCGATGTGCTTTTATCCTGGGAAAATGAAGCCTTGCTGGCGACGCAAGGGCTGGGTAAAGACAAATACGATATCGTCTATCCATCGATTTCCATTCTGGCCGAGCCATCAGTAGCGATTGTCGATAAAAACGTGAATAAAAATGGCAATATCCATCTGGCCAAAGGTTATTTGAACTATTTGTATTCACCGAAAGGGCAGGAGCTTGCTGCGAAATATTTCTTCCGTCCGCGGGACGCCAAAGTGGCTGCCAAATATTCAGCCCAGTTTCCGAAAATCCAGACCTTTACCATTGATAAAGTCTTTGGTGGTTGGGCCAAAGCGCAAAAAACACATTTTGTGAATGGGGCGATTTATGACCAGATTTACAATGAAAAAAGATAAGTAAGCGGTAGTCTAAATAAAATAAAGAAAATGGCTAAAGTGTTATCCATTTTCTTTATATCTAATGCATAAAATTCTATATATTAGATATAAGTAGAATAATAAATAGTATTTTCCCTTTAAAAACAGAATATTAATATAGAAAAACCTTTCATTTTATCGTGTTGTGATGTTGTAGGGTGAATTGCGATAAATGATTTTATTTCATATAGTTATATCTAATGAAGATAAACTCTGTGCTGCCATGAAAATTCAATTAAAATCGTTATTTAGTGCTGCCTTATTGGCGACTGGTTTAGGCATGACCGCGACTGCTTCACAAGCAGCAGACCGTCAGTTTCTGAATGTATCCTATGATGCTACGCGTGAGTTCTATGATGAATTTAATAAATCATTTGGCGCTTACTGGAAAAACCGCACCGGTCTGGATGTGAATTTCAAGCAGTCACATGGCGGTTCGGGCAAACAGGCACGTTCTGTGGTCGATGGCTTGAAAGGTGATGTGGTGACTTTGGCGCTGGCCAATGACATCGAAGAAATTGTGAAATCTGGTCAGATTCAGCCGGGCTGGCAAAAGGAATTCCCACATAACTCGGCACCTTATACCTCGACGATTGTATTCATGGTACGCAAGGGCAATCCGAAAGGCATCAAGGACTGGAATGACTTAACTAAACCAGGCGTGCAAATTATTACGCCGAACCCGAAAACGGGTGGTTTGCCGCGTTGGGTGTATCTGTCTGCATGGGGTTATGCCGAGAAACAGCCAGGTGGCAATAAAGCCAAAGCACAGGACTTTGTCGGCAAGCTTTATAAGAACGTGAAAGTGATGGATTCTGCTGCACGTGCTTCAATGACCACCTTTGCCGAGCGTGGGATTGGCGATGTATTGCTGACTTGGGAAAATGAAGCCTTGGTCACGCAAAAAACCTTGGGTAAAAACAAGTTTGATATCGTTTATCCATCGATTACGATTTTGACTGAACCGTCAGTGGCGATTGTGGATCGTACCGTGGAGAAAAATGGCAATAAATGGTTAGCAACAGGTTATATCAATTACCTGTATTCACCGTTGGGTCAGGAAATGGCGGCTAAGCATTTCTATCGTCCACGTAATGAAAAAGTATTAGCTAAATATTCGGCACAGTTCCCGAAAATCAAAACCTTTACCATTGATGAAGTCTTTGGTGGTTGGGCCAATGCACAGAAAACCCATTTTGTGAATGGTGCAATTTTCGACCAGATTTATAACAGCAAACGTTAATTGATCTGCGAAGTCATCTGGATTGAAAAAAGCCTCCAAAACTGGAGGCTTTTTTGTATGAGAAAAACGCTAAAACGGTTTTCTCTATGGAAAGTAATATTTATCTACAAAAAGTCGTTTGGAGCTTTGCCTAAACAGGGTGATAATGTGCAGTTAAATTTTTCCCCCTATTGATTGAGTTTTTATGTCACATATTTCTGTATTACTTCACGAAACGATTGATGCCTTGTTGGCGGGTCGCAATACGGGAACTTATGTGGATGGGACCTTTGGCCGTGGTGGACATACACGTTTATTGCTGTCCAAATTAGATGAAAATGCACGCGTTTATGCCTTTGATAAAGATCCACAGGCACTGGCGGTGGCGGCTGAACTCGAACAAGAAGATTCACGTTTTAAAATTATTCATGCCAGCTTTGCCGATCTGAAAGATGCCTTGGCTGAACTGGGCATTGAACAGGTCGATGGGGTGATGGCGGATCTCGGTGTTTCTTCACCGCAGCTGGATCAGGCTGAACGTGGTTTCAGTTTTATGAAAGATGGCCCGCTGGATATGCGTATGGATAACTCACAAGGTCCAACTGCAGCAGAATGGCTGACCCAGATTGAAGAAGAAGCACTGGCGAATATCATTTTTAAATATGGTGAAGAGCGTTATAGTCGCCGTATTGCCAAAGCGATTAAAGCTGCGGGATATATTGATACCACGGCGAAGCTGGCTGAGATTGTGAAAGTAGCGCACCCGAAATGGGAAAAAAATAAGCATGCTGCGACCCGTACTTTTCAGGCGATTCGTATTGCTATTAATAAGGAATTAGAAGATATTGAAATCTTCTTGCCTCAGGCCGTTGAAATCTTGAAGCCTGAAGCACGTTTGGCGGTAATTAGCTTCCATTCACTGGAAGACCGTTTAATTAAACAATTTATTCAAAAAGAGTCAACGCTTGAAGAGGATTCAGGCTGGGGAATGCCACAACAACAGAAAGATACGCGACGTTTAAAGAAAGTTTCTCGTGTTAAAGCCAGTGATGAGGAGGTCAAAGCCAATCCTCGTTCACGTAGCGCATGGCTTCGGGTAGCAGAACGTTTAGCTTAATAGGCAGATCATGAAAACGGAAGTGGTTGATAAAAAAACAGAAAAATTGTGGCTAAAAAAAGTTACAATCTATCTCATGCTGATATTGATGGTCTTCATCAGTGCAGTATTTGTGGTATTTCAGGTATTTGAATACCGTCAGGATAACAGAAAGCTGAGTACCTATCTGCGTGAAAGGGATGACCTGAATGCAGAGTGGGGGCGTTTGCTGATTGAACAGCAAACTTTTGGCGCGACGGCACAGATCGGTACGCGTGCAGTGACACAGCTGCGTATGTATTCACCTCCAGTTTCACAAAGTGTCGTGATTTCCTTACCACAAACTTCAGATGAGAAAAAATAAGGCTAGCGTTCCGACATGGTAGACAAGAGAAAGAAGCAACCGGTACGTAAAAAACAATCGGTCACCGACAAAAATGCCTCAAATGTTTATATCAATCGTTTTTACATCATGTGGGCGGTGGTGCTGCTGTGTTTTGTGACACTAATTTGCCGTGCTTTCTATGTGCAGATTATTAATAAAGATTTTTTGCAGAATAAAGCCAATGCCAATATTTTAAGAACCAATACCATCAAGGCGATGCGTGGCGTGATTTATGATCGTAATGGCATTCCATTGGCGATCAGTACCCCGATCATGAAAATTGTGATTGATCCACGTGATTATTTTGACAATAAAAAGCTCTATGACGAGACCATGCTGGCGCTGGAAAAAGAACCGAATAGCCGCAAGCTCAAACGTCAGCTACCTGATAAAAACCTGAATCTGGATGAGCTGGCTGATGCAGTCGGTATGGATCGGGCAGAACTGCGCAAAAAAATGGAAGAACGTCCGCGTTCACGTTATCTGATCCTGAAAAAAGAAGTTCCGCCACAACAGGCCGAACTGATCATGAAACGTAATTTTCAGGGCGTATATACCGAGAAAAACTATAAACGTTATTATCCGCAGCCGCAGCCAAACTCTCAGATTATTGGCCTGACCAATAGCGAAGGCAGCGGCATTGAAGGTCTGGAAATGCAGCTGAATAGCCGTCTTTCCGGAAAGGATGGCGAGCAGCAGATCATTCGCGATAAAAAAGGCAACCGGGTCAAAGAACCTGAAGTGATTAAAGAAGTTGAGCCGGGCGAAAATATTACCCTGAGTATCGATTCGCGTCTGCAATATATTATGTACCGTGAGCTGACCGCGGCCGGTGTCGCCAATAATGCCCGTTCAGCGACTGCGATCGCTGTTGATGTCAAAACCGGTGAAATTCTGGCGCTATCATCATGGCCCTCCTATAACCCGAATGATAAAAATAGCCTGCTCAACAAGGATGCCATGCGTAATCGTGGTGCAGTCGATTCTTTCGAGCCGGGTTCGACTATGAAGCCGCTGACCGTGGCAATGGCGCTGGAAAGTGGCGAATATACGGCGAATTCAGTGGTGAATACCACACCGGGCAGTATGCGGGTCGGTAATCATACCATTCGTGATACGCATAACTATGGTCAGTTGACCTTGGGTGGCATTATCCAGAAATCCTCTAACGTTGGTGTGGCAAAACTGGCCTTATCGTTGCCGTATGAAACCTTACCAACCTTCTATAAACGTCTGGGTTTTGGTCAGCGTTCAGCGGTGAAATTCCCGGGTGAAAGTGCCGGTTTGATTCTTCCACCAAGCAAATGGAATGTATCAGAAGTGGCGACTATGTCTTATGGCTATGGTCTGAACGCCACCGTGTTACAACTGGCCGATGCCTATGCCATGTTGGCCAATAAAGGCGTAAAAATGCCGCTGAGCCTGTACAAGCTGGAAGAGCAGCCGCAGGGTGAACAGATGATCGATGCCAAGATTGCCGATCAGGTCCTGCTGATGATGGAAACTGCAACCTTGCCGGGGGGTACGGCGACTCGTGCCACCATTCCCGGTTATCGCGTGGCGGGTAAAACTGGTACTGCACATAAATTGCGTGCCGACCGTAAAGGTTATTCAACCAGTGAATACCGTGCATTGTTTGCCGGTGTGGCACCAGTCAGTGATCCACGCATTGCTATGGTGGTGGTGGTAGAAAACCCACAAGGCACTTACTATGGTGGTACGGTATCTGCACCAGTCTTTGCCCGCGTGATGCAGGAATCCTTGCGTCTGCTGAATGTCCCTCTGGACAAACCTTTAGAACCTCCCAAAGTCCAGTAAATAGGTGATCAATGTCTATTACATTTCAAGATATCTACACCCCTCACGATGTCGCTGACTGGATGAAGCAATCCTTTCAGGGCTTCGAGCTGGATAGTCGTAAAGTTAAACCGGGACAAATTTTTATTGCCCTGACCAGTCTGTCACAACCGGAAAAAACTACTCAATTTGCCCAGAAAGCCTTAGAGCAGGGTGCATTAGCTGTGATTTCAGAAACTGAACTGGATGTATCTCCAAATTTGGTGATAGCAGATGTACGTCATCTGATGGGGCAGTGGCAAAAGCAGTATTTGCAAGCTACTCAACCTGTTCAAGCTGCGCGTATTCTTGCAGTTACCGGCACCAATGGTAAAACCACGATTTCTCGCTTGGTGGCTGAATTCATCATGCTGCAAGGTAAAGCCTGTGCGGTAATGGGCACCACTGGTAACGGCATTCTGCCAAATCTGGAAGCATCTTCGCATACCACCCTGGATGCCTTGCAATTGCAAAATGCTTTGCATGGCTATGCGCAGGCCGGTGCAGAATTTGCTTCGATTGAAGCCAGCTCCCATGGTCTGGAACAAGGTCGCTTGAATGGTTGTGATATCGAGATTGCGGGTTACAGCAATTTGAGTCGTGATCATCTGGATTATCACGGAACATTGCAAGCTTATGCGGAAGCGAAATCACGCTTATTTCAGTTTGAATCTTTAAAAGTCGCTGTCATCAATATCGATGATGAGCATGCAAAGATCATGCTGGATGCTGCGAAAAATAATCCGGCACAGCCTAAAATTTTGACTTATTCCACCACACAAAAAGCGGATTATCAGGTTCAGGATATTCAATACAGCATTTCAGGTGCGACCTTTAAACTAAATACTGTTTCTGCTGAATATATTGTTAACAGTCCATTGCTGGGCCATTTTAATATTGAAAATCTGGTTGCCAGTCTGATCATGGCGGAGCAGGCTGGATTTGACTTGGAAAGTTTGATGGCAACTGTACCACAGCTCAAAGGTGCACCGGGCCGGATGCAGGTGCTGCGTGATGGCGAGCGCCTGTTTGTGGTGGATTATGCCCATACCCCGGATGCCTTGACTCAGGTTCTGGTGACCTTGAAACGTCATGTTTCACAAAATCTCTGGGCTGTTTTCGGCTGTGGCGGTGATCGTGACCGTGGTAAACGTCCACTCATGACTCAGGCAGCATTGGAGGGTTCAGATATCGCGGTACTCACTTCTGATAACCCGCGGACCGAAGATCCGGCACAAATTTTTGCTGATATGAAAAATGATATCGACTTTTCCGGCAAAATTTATCATGAAATTCATGACCGTCGTGAAGCGATCAAGTTTGCGGTTAAACATGCACAGGTGGGTGATATTGTCGTGATTGCAGGGAAGGGGCACGAAAATTATCAGGAAATTGATGGCGTACGTCACTGGTTTGATGACGTGATCGAAGTGCAAGCTGCGATTGATGCCCAGTATTGCAACACAGATTCAGCCTATTCAGCGCATTAGGATTCAGATATGCATACCTCAACAACAAGTACTGCGGCGCTGGAGCCGTGGAGCATAGAACAATTACAGCAGGCCACCCAAGGCTATTGGCTGAATGATAAAAAGCCTGTAGACCAGATCAAGCGGATTTTGACTGATTCACGTGATGCAGAAGCAGGTGATGCTTTTCTTGCGCTGAAAGGCGAGCGTTTTGACGCGCATGACTTTATTGCGCAAGTCGCGGCTCAAGGTTGTGAAATTGCCATTGTCAGCCGTCCGGTGGATGCCGATATTTGCCAACTGGTGGTAGAAGATACTCGTCTGGCATTGGGACAGTTAGGTGCTTATCGCCGTCAGCAGAATCCTCAACTCAAAGTTATTGCCTTGACCGGCAGTAGTGGCAAGACCACGACTAAAGAAATGCTGGGAAGCATTCTGTCGCGTCTGGCACCGACCTTGGTTACGCGTGGTAATTTGAATAATGACCTTGGCGTGCCGGTAATGTTGCTGGAGCTACGTCCTGAACATCAATATGCAGTGATGGAACTCGGTGCAAGTCATCAGGGTGAAATTGATTACACCTCGAAAATGGTGCAGCCGCACGTGGCTGGGATCATTAATATTGGGACGGCACATTTAGGTGAATTTGGCGGTCGTGACGGAATTTGCCGTGCAAAATCCGAGATTTATGCACATATCTCTGAAACCTCAATTATTCCTGCTGCAGATGATTTTGCTGAAACCATTCATGCCGCAGTAACAACTGAAAAAAGCTTGAGTTTTGGTGCTGGTGGGGATGTGTATGCCAGCGACGTGGTATTGGATGCGCAATCATCAACCTTTACCCTGAATACAGCGCAAGGCTCGAAAACAGTTCAGTTGCCGTTTGCCGGTGAGCATAATGTCGAAAATGCGACCGCAGCAGCAGCTTTCGCCTTGGCGATCGGTATTGGTCTTGATGATATCGTAGCCGGTCTGGAACAGGCCGTGGGTGCGAAAGGTCGTCTGAACTTTATTCCGCACAAAGACTATTTATTTATTGACGACACCTACAATGCCAATCCGGGTTCGATGCGTGCAGCGGCTGAAGTTCTGGCGCAGCAGCAGGGCATTCGGGTGATGGTCACCGGCGATATCGGTGAACTCGGTTCATCTGCCGCAATCGAGCATTACAAGCTCGGTCGGGATCTGGTCTCGGTAAAAGGCATTAATTTTGTGGTGGCTGTAGGTGAATTTGCGCCTGCCGCACAAGAAGGTGCTCGTAGTACACAATATGGTAAAAAAATGCAGGCTTTCCTGAATCAGGAACAGGCCTTGTCATTTTTAATTGATTTGATTGAAACACATCAACCTCAGCCGATGTCATTCCTGTTTAAAGGGTCGCGTTTTACCCATATGGAAACATTGATGGCTGCATTGATGGAGAAACTCTAAATGCTGTTATGGCTCTTTGAACATTTGGCGGGCTTTGACAGCACGTTTCAGGTGGTTCGCTATTTAACTTTACGTGCTTTGCTCAGTGTCTTGACGGCGCTGACCATTGGTCTGGTGCTCGGTCCTATAATGATTCGCAAGCTTCAAGCACTCAAATATGGTCAGGCAGTCAGCTCATATGCTCCTGAAAACCATGCCAAGAAAATGGGTACACCGACCATGGGGGGGGTGCTGATCCTGCTTTCGATTGGTATCTCAACTCTACTCTGGGCAGATCTTTCCAATCCTTATGTCTGGATTGTGCTGGGTGTGATGGTAATTTTCGGTGCAGTAGGCTGGGCTGATGACTGGATTAAAATCCGTTATAAAGACAATGCGGGTTTGCCTGCGAAGAAAAAATTCTTCTGGACTTCAGTGGGTTCATTAGGTGCTGGTATTGCCTTGTATGTAATTGCGCAGCAACAGACCAATCCGGTGCATACCGCGAATATGCTGGATCTATTGATTCCATTTTTCAAAGATTTGACCATTCCACTGTCGGCTATTCCACTGGGTATTGGCTTCATTATTTTCACTTACTTTGTGATTAATGGTGCATCTAATGCTGTGAACCTGACCGATGGCCTGGATGGTCTGGCAATCATGCCAATCGTGCTGGTCGCAGCAGGTCTGGGTGTATTTGCCTATCTGGCAGGTGATGTGCGTTTTGCCAATTATCTGCATATTCCCTATGTAAAGTACTCCTCTGAACTGGTAGTGATCTGTGCGGCGATGATTGGTGCCGGTCTGGCATTCCTGTGGTACAACGCCCATCCGGCTCAAGTATTTATGGGTGATGTCGGTGCTTTATCTCTCGGTGCAATGCTCGGTACGATTGCCGTCATGGTTCGTCAGGAAATCGTATTTGCGATTATGGCCGGTGTCTTTGTGGTGGAAGCGGTTTCAGTGTTCTTGCAAATCGGTTCATTAAGAATGCGTAATAAACGTGTATTCCTGATGGCGCCGCTACATCATCATTATGAAAAGAAAGGCTGGCGTGAAACCCAGGTGGTGATCCGTTTCTGGATTATTACGATTATGCTGGTAGTTTTGGGTCTAATGACCTTAAAATTGCGTTAAGAAATGCATGAGAAAAAGTCGGCGCATGCCGGCTTTTTTGTTTTGGAGAAAATGATGAATTTACTCATGTGCCCAGTCTGTCGCCAGCAGTTGAGCTTAAATGAAAGAACATGGCGATGTGAGAATCATCATAGTTACGATGTTGCCAAACAAGGCTATGTGAACCTGCATGTGGTTCAGCACAAGCATAGTAAAAATCCGGGAGATACGCCTGAGTCTGTGCAGGCACGTCGCGCATTTCTCAGTGCAGGTTATTATGCGCCTTTGCAACAGGCTGTCGTAGAGAAGATTCGCGAGTTGCGGATTGAGAACCTCTTGGATATTGGTTGTGGGGAAGGCTACTATACCGATGCCATGCAGGCCGAAGTGCTGCAATGTGTTGGGGTCGATATTGCCAAGAATGCGGTTCAGGTCGCAGCCAAACTGAATAAAGAGGTGACTTGGGTCGTGGGAACCGGAGCGACTTTACCAGTATTAGATGAGTTGATTGATCTGTGTACCAGCTTGTTTAGTCCAATTCCCAAACAGGAAATCCTGCGAGTTCTAAAACCAAAATCTTATTTGATGGTGGTGACACCAGCCCCACAACATTTATATGCTATGCGTGAAGCGCTGTTTGAAGAAGTGAAACCACATGAGCCGCAGAAGTTTGTTGGGCAGTTACAAGATGAATTTAATCTGGTTAGTGAGCAGGTGATTGATGCGCCAATGGTTTTGCCACAGGCTGATTTAAAAAACCTGATTGCGATGACGCCATATGCTTATAAGGCCAAACCTGAACGTCGTTTAGCACTTGAACAGCAGGATCAGTTTGAATTACTGGCTCAATATCAGATTTACCTGTTTCAGAAAAAATAAAAAATGCATATAAAAAAAGCCCTCAACTGAGGGCTTTTTTATATCTTCAGATTACTGGACTTCTTCGATCAGATTTTCCAGAGAATCTACCCGGTTCGGCTGAAGAGGCTGTTCTTGAGGTGCAGAACCTTCATCATCTGGTAAACGAATCGGTTGATCTGGTAAATCCTCAAAGTCAGTTTCTGTGCGTTTCGGGACGACCACAGGTGCAGGACGGTAAAGTGCTGTCGCCATAGGTGGAGAAGACGGATCATTCTGCTGCTCATCAGCCTGAACCACCTTATTACGATTTACCGGTGCTTTGGCATTGCGGTCTAAACGGACCCATGCTTCCGGCTGGCCTTTTAATGCCTTGCCCATAAAATCGGTCCAGATCGGTAGAGCTGCCACACCACCATATTCACGGCGACCTAACGTGGTTGGCTGGTCGAAGCCTACCCAGGTCACGGTGACTAACTTGCCATTGAAGCCAGCAAACCAGGCGTCTTTGGCATCGTTCGTGGTACCGGTCTTCCCGCCGATATCACTACGACCAATTCTTAATGCAGCACGGCCAGTACCATGCTGAATCACATCACGCAAAATGTTAGCCATGTCATAGGCAGAGCTGGATTTTAAAATACGCTGTGCCTGACGATAATTACTGTCTTCGGCAGAGACTTTAGGTGCAGCCTGTTTTTGCTCTAAAGTTGTATTGTTGATTGCAATTGCTTCATCATCTGCGGTAATAGGGTCAGTGGCTTGAACTGTTTCTTCTTTTTCATTAATACATGAAATACAGGCATATTCAGGCTTGGCTTCAAAGATGGTATTGCCATAGGCATCTTCAATACGGGTAATAAAGTGCGGCTGAATTCGGTAACCGCCATTGGCAAAGGTAGCATAGCCAGTCGCCATCTGAATCGGGAGGACCTGCGGGGTGCCTAATGCAATAGTATAGTTACGTGGAATCTGACTGTCTTGTAAACCAAAATCCATGAATAACTGACGTGTACGTTCAATCCCGACGGCCTGTAATAAGCGCACTGAGACTGTATTACGTGACAGATAAAGTGCACGACGTAGGGGGATCATGCCCAGATAACGGCCATCCGAGTTACGTGGCGTCCATTTGCCAATGGTAATGGGTGCATCATTGACCATAGTATGCGGCGTCATGCCACGTTCTAAAGCCAGGGCATAAACAAAAGGCTTAATGGTAGAGCCGGGTTGACGCCAGCCTTGGATTGCACGGTTAAATTTCGACTGATAAAAGTTATATCCCCCGACAATGGCTTCAATCGCACCATTATTTGGATTGATGGCAATCAATTGTCCTTGCACATTGGGGATCTGCACCAATGACCAAGAGGTTTTATTTTCATTGGGTCTTAAACGAACAATGTCTTTGACTTTGACAATCTCGGACGCTTTGCTCGGTGCACCACCTACACTGTTGACGTTACGAAAGCGACGTGCCCAAGACATACCTGACCAGGGAACAGTCACGCTGCTTCCGTCCTGCATGAGTGCTTCAAAACTGGAATTACCTACCTGAGTTACTTGCGCAGGATAGGTATTGGCATAGGCACGGAACTTGTCGAGAGGTTGATCATGTGCTTCAGCACCACGCCAGCCATGTCGACGGTCATAAGCCTCTAGGCCTTCCTGTACCGCTTGCTCCGCATAGGCCTGACGTACACTATGAATGGTAGTATAGACTTTATAACCAGAATCTACCGCCTGTTCACCAAAGTTTTGTACCAGTTCAGAACGTACCATTTCGCCGACATACGGGAATTTATTACGGGTACTCCGATCAGGCATATCTAAATTTACCGGTTCAGCAATGGCTTGCTGATACTGGCTTTGATTTAAATAGCCCAATTGCAGCATACGCCCCAAAATCCAGTTACGACGTTCCAAGGCGCGCTTGGGATTGGCGACCGGATTGTATCGAGAGGGGGCTTTAGGCAGACCAGAGATCATGGCCATTTGTGCAATTGAAAGCTCTTCTAAACTCTTGTTATAGTAAATTTTAGCTGCTGCTGCGATGCCGTAAGCATTTTTTCCCAAGAAAATTTTATTGACATACAAGGTCAGAATTTCTTCCTTACTTAAGTTTTGCTCAATTTTACGGGCCAGAAAAATTTCCGTCAGTTTGCGCTTCAGCGTCCGTTCAGGACTAAGGTAATAGTTTTTTGCCACTTGCATGGTAATGGTCGAACCACCGGTCTGTACATCCGAGCCGGTCACCGTCTCACTGAGTGCGCGTCCCAAACTTTTAAAGCTGATTCCGCTATGCTCAAAAAAGCTGGAATCTTCGGCAGCGAGAAAAGCATGAATAAATTCGGGTGGAATTTGTTCATATTTCACAGGAACAGAAAGCTTGCCTCCATATTCGGCAATTAATTCATTATCTGAACTAAATACTTGTAAAGGCTTTAATAAAGGTGCCTTTTTAAGCGTAGACATTTCAGGCAAAGATGGGGCAATATAGAGATACATGCCATAGAAACCCATCGGAATTGAGATCAGTATAATGATAATGATCAAAAAAAATGGATGAACAAGGCCTGAACAAGATAGCTTTTTCATAACAAGTAAGTTTTAATAAGAGCTAATGGCAAACTAATTACCGGTCAGTATATCCTGTCGATATCCATATTGTTAGATGAGTTATTGTATCTATATAAAATTATAGACTGGACCAATTGGTAAGTTAGATTAAATTGGGGACAAAAAAATAATAGGAAGTGTATTGTGCGCAGGTTATATCGTAAACCAAATAAGGGGTTAATAGGAGTCGATATTAGTTCGACTTCTGTTAAGGTTTTAGAACTTTCTGTAAAAAGTGGCCGTTACTGGGTAGAGAGCTATGCTTTGATCCCATTATCGGAAAACAGTGTTGTTGAAAAAAACATTTTAAACCCAGAAGCAGTCGCTGATGCCCTTGGGCGTGCAATTAATTTGGGTAATACCCAGTCGAATCAGGCCGCTTTTGCAATTCCTACTTCAATGGTCATCACCAAAATCATTGAGATGGATGCAGACATGTCAGATGATGAACGTGAAGTTCAGATTCGTGAAGATGCGGAACAATACATTCCTTTTCCACTCGATGAAGCGAGTCTGGACTTTGAGGTTCTGTCAGATCGTCTTTCCAATCCGAACCGGGTCAATGTGCTGCTGGTGGCAACACGAATCGAAAATGTCGAAGCACGTTCTGAGGTTTTAGAGATTAGTAGCCTAACGCCTAAGATTGCAGATGTAGAAAGTTTTGCGCTGGAAAATGCCTTTAAAGTATTTTCGGATACTTTGCCGATGGGGGTCAATACGGTTGGTATTTTAGATATTGGTCATAGTATGACGACCTTGTCAGTGATGCAGAACAACAAGATTATTTATACCCGTGAGCAGGTGTTTGGCGGCAAGCAATTGACTCAGGAAATTCAGAATCGTTATGGATTGTCCTTTGAAGAAGCTGGGCGTGCTAAAAAAACCCGTGCCTTGCCTGATGATTATGATATTGAAGTCCTAGAGCCATTTCTGGATGCCGTGGTGCAACAGGCAGCCCGTTCATTACAATTCTTCTTTTCATCTTCTCAGTTTAATGAGATTGACCATATTTTACTGGCCGGCGGGAATGCCAATATTCCAGGTCTGGCAAAATTATTACAACAAAAACTCGGTTACCGTGTCACGATCGCGAATCCATTTTTGCAAATGGGCTTTTCTCCTCAAATTGATATTAAAAAAATTGAAAATGACGCGTCATCACTCATGGTTGCATGCGGTTTAGCCTTAAGGAGTTTTGATTAATGGCAAGAATTAACTTACTTCCTTGGCGTGATGAGCTAAGAATTAAAAGAAATAATGAATTCGTGGCAATCTGCGTGGGAGCACTTTTCTTAGGATTAGCGGCAGCAGGTTCAACCTGGTTTTATTATGATCACAAACTTCAGGATCAGGAGCAGGCCAATCAGCTGATTCAAAGTACCAACCAGAATCTGGATGTGCAGTTAAAGGCACTAGAAGGTTTGCAAGAGCAGCGTAATGCGATTGTCGAACGGATGAAGCTCATTCAAGGCTTACAAACCCAACGTCCGATTGCAGTGCATCTGATTGATGAAATTGTACGGGTGACCCCAAGCAATATGTATATCACCAAATTCCAGCGTACTGGCGACAAGTTTACCATTGAAGGTCGGGCTGAAAGTCCAAATACGGTAGCAGAACTGCTCCGTAATTTGGAAGCTTCATCTTGGTATCGAAATGCCTTTATGAACGCTTTCCTGGTGGCTGAAGAAGCAAAAGAAAAGGCACCAAGCTCGATTATTCCACGTGTGGAAGAGTCTTATGGCAGTTTTACTGTGACGGTAGATCTGGATCAGATCGCTCAGCCAGTACTTAATGAAGAACAACAAGCAGTCGCTACAACTACGGGGGCATCATCATGAGTAATGAAGAATTCGATGAGTTCAGCCAGGATGTCGTCGCTGTACCCAAAAATAAAATGACTGTTGAAAAGTTTTTTCAGCAATTCAATACATTGGATCCAAATAACTATGGTAGCTGGCCTTTGTCGGTCAAAATTACCTGCTGGATTTTTATTGCCGCGCTGGCATTTGCGGTGATTTATTTCGTTATGATCAGAAGCACGATTGAATCGATTTCACAAGCCAGTGCCCAAGAACAAAACCTGCTGAATGAATTCCGTGAAAAAGAATCCAAATTACGCAACTTACAACAATATCAAATCCAGCTTCAGGAAATGGAAGCTCGTTTTAACCAGCAGTTAGAACAATTGCCAAAAGAAACTGAAATTCCGGGTCTGGTTGAAGATATCAACCTGAGCGGTGTGAATTCAGGCCTAAAGTTTAAAAATATCCGTCTGGAACCTGAAATTAAGCAAGAATTCTTTATTGAACAGCCGATTGCGATTGAAGCCACTGGGGATTATCACGCTTTTGGCTCTTTTGTTAGCAGTATTGCCGGCTTATCGCGTATTGTCACGCTGCATGATTTCACCATTACCGGTACTGAAAATAAAGAGAAAAAATCTGAAATTCCGGTCATTGATTATGTGGTGAAAGCCAAAACTTATCGTTATGTTGGTAATGCGGAAGGCGCTGCAGCACAGCCTGAAGCTAATAGCACTACTCAGGGGGCGCAGTAATGAAGAACATTAAAATTACTTCAGCTTTAACGCTTGGGTTTTTATTATTGGGATGTGATTCACGCATTGATGCAGTCAATCAGGAAATGGCCAATATTCGTAATCAGCCGCCTTTACCGATTGAACCTGCGCCTGATTTTATGCCAGTTGAAACCTTCAACTATGCAGCACATCAGATCAAAAGTCCTTTTTTACCAAGCTCTCTGGCTGCCGAACTGAAAATTATGGCGGGGAAACGGGTTTATCCAAACCTATCACGTCAATTGCAACCGCTAGAAAGTTATCCGCTGGAAACGTTAACCATGAAAGGCAGCATGCGCAATCAGGCAGGACAGATTCTGGCTTTAATCCAGACACCTGATGGTGAGGTTGAGCGGATTCAACGTGGTAGCTATATGGGACTTAATCATGGTCGTGTGGTTGGAATTACACCAACACAGATCGATTTGATTGAGATTATTCCAGATGGCCGTGAGGGATATGTGGAACGTCCGCGAAGTCTGGTTCTTATCGGGCCGGCGCCATAAGTTTTAAAGGAATAACAATGAATAAGAGTATTAAAGAATTTATTTTTGGGGATGTTAATACAATGAATCGTGTGTTTCGTCAGTTTTCAATGGGTGCTGTTGCGATTGCGGTGATGCAAGCGGCCAGTGCGCAGGTTTCAATGACCAATGTAGTACCCATGCAGCTTCCTGGACAAGGAACTGAGATTCGGGTGATGTTCAATGGTTTGCCACCACAACCACAAGCCTATCAATTAGAATCGCCGTCACGTTTGATTCTGGACTTTGACAAAGCACAACAGAATTTAAAACAAAGCAGTATTCCGGTGGCAACACGTGAAGCCAGTTCAGTGGATGTCACTTCGGATGCTCAGCGGGCACGTCTAACGGTAAATCTGACCGAGGCTGGAGCCTTTACGACTCGCGTGGAAGGCAATACCTTTATTCTTAAAATTAACTCGGCAACTCCTGTAGCCATAGCTCAACCTGTGCAGCAACAGTCAGCTCAGGGTATCAGTAATATTGGTTTCCAGCGCGGTGTGCAAGGTGAAGGTCAGGTGGTCATTGATCTAGCGGGAAATAATACACCAGTCGATGTACAGCAGCAGGGTACCAAAGTCATTGTACGCACTTTAGGGAGCAAGATTCCTGCACATTTGACCCGCCGTCTTAATGTGACAGATTTCGCGACTCCGGTATCGAGTGTGGATGCTGTGAATCAAAATGGTTCAGGAGTCATTACGATTCAGTCTGCGGAAAGTTATGAATATATGGCTTATCAGACTGATAACAAGCTGACCATCAGTTTGAAACGACCAGAAGCCAAGAGTCCATTGCGTCCTAAAACCGTTGCCTATACGGGTAAGAAAATTTCTTTAGATTTTCAGGACATCGAAGTCCGTCGTGTACTACAGCTCCTGGCTGATTTTACCGATATCAATATGGTGGCTGCAGATAGTGTACAAGGTAACATTACCTTGCGCTTGAAAGAGGTACCGTGGGATCAGGCGCTGGATATTGTGCTAAAAACCAAAAATCTGGATAAACGCCGTAATGGCAATGTGATCTGGATCGCACCAGTTGCAGAGCTGATTAAGGCTGAAGAGGAAGAAGCTAAGGCTATTAAACAGAGTGTTGCACTTGCCCCTATCCAAACTGAATATATGCAGCTCAGTTATGCCAAAGCCGCTGATATTGAAAAACTGATTACACAGAATAAAGGGGCATCTGGCTCAGGTGGTTCGAGTAGCACGAATAATAATGAGGGTGGAGAAAGTTTATTAAGTTCACGTGGTTCAGTATCTGTTGATGCACGAACTAATACCATTATTGTGAATGATACTCAGCTCTTTATTGATAAAATCCGGAATATGGTGGATCTACTTGATGTACAGGTCAAGCAGGTGATGGTCGAAGCACGTATTGTGCGAGCTACCACTGACTTCACCAAAGAGATGGGGGTGAAATGGGGGCTTCTGTCTCAAGGTATAACTGATAATAATCATTTATTGGTAGGTGGTAGTGATACTACATTATGGGATTTAAAAACACCTGATGATGATGGTAAGTATACGATTCAACGACCGGATAATCTTAATGTGGACTTGGGGGTTACTAGTCAGGGTGCAAGCCGTATTGCCTTTGGTTTAATCAGTCTCTCTGATTTTATGCTTGATCTTGAGCTTTCTGCACTTCAGGCAGATGGTTATGGCGAGGTGATTTCTACCCCTAAAGTACTGACAGCGGACAAGCAAAAAGCGACTGTTGCATCTGGTTCACAAATTCCATACCAGTCAGCAGAGGGTGGTGGTGCGAATGCAGTGTCTACCACGGAATTTATTGATGCCACCTTAAGTCTGGATGTTACGCCAAGTATTACGCCAGATGGTAAAGTGCAGATGGAACTCAATATTACCAGTGACTCTCCAGGCAACCCGACACCGACCGGACAACTCACTATTAACAAAAACCAGATCAACACCAATGTTTTGGTGGATAATGGTGAAACAGTCGTTTTAGGTGGTATTTTTGAGCAGGAAACTCGTAATGCGCAAACCAAGGTGCCATTCTTGGGAGATATCCCTTATGTAGGTCGTTTATTCCGTAAAGATTTAAAGGCGGATAACAAACGTGAGTTGCTGATTTTCGTTACACCTCGAATTGTTAATGACAGTGTTTCAAGAAATCATTAATATATTTTGAATTTAACAAAACGAATAGGTGACTCCTTGCCAAGCAAAGAGTTTGAAACCCTACCAAATATTTATTTGGTAGGGCCGATGGGGGCCGGTAAAACAACAGTAGGACGACATCTCGCAGAATTGTTAGGACGTGAATTTCTAGACAGTGATCATGAAATTGAACGTAAAACAGGAGCGACCATTCCCTGGATTTTTGAAAAAGAAGGGGAGCAGGGGTTTCGTGACCGTGAAACTGCTGTCATTAATGACCTTACCTCACGTCCCCATCTGGTTTTAGCCACTGGTGGTGGGGCCATTACTCAGACCTTAAATCGGGATTATCTGAAACAGCGCGGAATTGTTGTCTATCTCTATACGCCGGTTGAAATTCAACTGCAACGTACCTATCGCGATAAAAACCGTCCCCTCCTCCAAGTCGAAAATCCGGAACAAAAGTTACGGGATTTATTGGCAGTCCGTGATCCCTTGTATCGGGAAGTGGCGCATCATATTATTGAGACCAATCAGGGTGCTGCACGAGATCTGGCGCAACGGATTCTCAATCTCATTACTTCTAAAAACTAAGTTCATTGAATAAAGTGGTTAATCAAGCATGCAAACCTTATATGTAGAACTCGGAGAACGCCGTTACCCTATTTTTATCGGGAGCGATCTGGATCCACAAGCCTTATTGGCACCCTATATTCATGGCAAGCAAGTGATGATTGTGAGCAATACTACGGTTGCACCACTTTATTTGCAGCGTTATCAAACGGCGATTGAGGCTTTGGATAAGCGTGTCGCGAACTGTGTTTTGCCTGATGGTGAAAAATATAAAGATAGCCAGTATCTGAATCTGATTTTTGATGCACTGCTTGAAGCCGGGTTTAACCGGGACTGTACTGTGCTTGCGTTGGGTGGTGGTGTGATTGGAGATATGGCCGGGTTTGCTTCGGCCTGTTTCCAGCGCGGTGTCTATTTTATCCAAGTACCGACGACTTTGCTGTCGCAAGTAGATTCAAGTGTCGGTGGTAAAACCGGGATTAATCATCCATTGGGTAAAAATATGATTGGGGCTTTCCAGCAACCGCAAGTGGTACTAGCGGATATGTCGCAGCTTGCTACTTTGCCTGATCGCGAACTTTCAGCAGGCTTGGCTGAAGTGATTAAATATGCCCTACTCGGTGATGAAAAATTTTTAGTCTGGCTTGAAGAGAATATAGATGCTCTGGTCGCTCGTGATGAGAAATTATTGGCTGAAGCCGTTTATCGTTCCTGTGCGCATAAGGCACGGATCGTGGCCAATGATGAGAAGGAGCAAGGGGAACGTGCTTTACTTAATTTAGGTCATACCTTTGGTCATGCGATTGAATCCTACCTGGGTTATGGGGTGTGGTTACATGGCGAGGCTGTTGCCACCGGTATGGTGATGGCTGCGGATCTGTCACAGCGTATGGGTTGGATTTCTCAAGAAGATTTAGAACGTACAAAAAAAATCATTTCTCGTGCCAAACTTCCTGTGGTTTGTCCTAAAATCCCTCTGGATGATTTTCTGGCCTATATGGCACATGACAAAAAAGTCTTAAATGGACAATTGCGTCTGGTGTTATTAAAGCAATTAGGCGAAGCAGTGATTACCCGGGACTTTGATCTCGAGTTAATGAAACAGGCAATTTTAGCCAGTCAAGCATAGGTTTAGTTTTATGGCAGCATTACATACTCCTTGGCAAAAGATTCAGCATTATTTCTGGCTGGTCTGTGGAGTAGGCTGCCTATTTGCTGCCTTAGTCTTTTGGGTGGTGACTGATTCAGATGATGTCATCGAAATTGAAAAAAAGCCTGAAACTGAAGTTCAGTTGCAGATTCAGCCGGAAAAAGTAGCCACAATGACCCATCTTGGTGCACTTTTTCAGGAAGTGAAACCATTGGACCTAAATACGCGTACCGTCGTGAATGCCAGTCATGAGCCGGAATTTCGCGGTACCAAATTTGTCAATGAAGCGAAAAACCAGCACGCCATTGAATTATTTCGTGTGACCAATGAAGCCATTTTAAAAAGTTTTCTTAAGAAACAGTTCGATCGTAAACCTTTTATTTATTTAAGAATCTCGGGTGAAAATCAGCCAGAACAATATGTATTGTTATATGGTCAATATAAGACGGCGGCGCAAGCTAATCAGGCACTCTCTACACTGAAGTTAAATTTACCGGCCTCAGTCAAGCCTGAAGTTGTAGCAATGCAGCAATATGTCAGTCTGGTCAATAATCTGGGTTCAGAGGAGTTGGCCAGTAATCAAAAGCTTTACGAAATTCGTTTGAAAAATGTGCCTTTGCCGAAAGTAGATGAATCGGTACGACTTAGACAGCAGCAAACCCAAACTGAGTCCAAGCCGCGTAGCTCTGATGCTGCGACTACCAGTACCACAATTGTGCGCCGTGATTCATCGGGAAATGTAGTTGATGTACAGAAATCTGAAAGTGCTGTAGAAGGTACACCTCAACCACAAAATAACAATAATCGACCTGCTCAGGGCAGTAATCCGCGTCCTCAAAATAACGAGATTAGTGATCCATTTAATTAGTCTGGTCTAAAATAGCGCATCCAAAAAATTACAGAATTAAAAATGGGCGCTTTTGGTGCAAAAAATGCACATTAAAATTAACCCTTAGAATGCTGTTCTGCGCTAAATCTTTGTCATCTGTATTGTTTTAATTTATGCGCTGTTTGTTGGCATGGAATTTGCTTTATTGGTGCATGAATTGAATTAATCTCCCTGTTTTAGCGCGAAAAATGATTCGATGACACCGTATGAATGTCATATTTATTCCAGATTTTTATGTTATTCATGAGCAGAATAAACTTTATTTGTTATGCATTTAGTCTAAAAAAGGACTAGTCTGAAGAAATAAAGAAAAATGCTTTTGCTCTACCAAGACGGTCTTCGAAAGTCCATTAGACGCCAGCGCAGAGAAAAATTTAGATTGTTTAATAGCCTGTTGAGGCTTCGTGAAAGAAGGGTACGCTATGCACATGCCATCGCCTAACAATGTAGCTCCCGCTCAAGGTTTATACCAACCGGATGAGTTTAAAGATAACTGTGGTTTCGGTTTAATTGCCCATATGCAGGGCGATGCTAGCCATGATCTCGTCAAGACCGCGATTCATAGTTTGAGTTGTATGACTCATCGTGGTGGTATTGCCGCGGATGGCAAGACGGGAGATGGTTGTGGTCTGCTCTTAGCAATGCCGAAAAAATTCTTCCGTGAAGAAGCGAAACGCTTAAGTGATACCACCTTGAGTGAAGTATTTGCTGTGGGTTCGGTGTTTCTAAATCTTGATCCGGCGCTCGCTGCGCATGCCAAACAGGTTTTAAACAAAGAGATTGAAGCTGAAGGTTTAATCGTTTTGGCGTGGCGTGTGATTCCGACCAATGTAGATGCGTTGGGTGAAATTGCGTTGCGGTCAATGCCGGCATTTGAACAGATTATTGTTAATTGTCCAATGGGTGTGACTGAGGTTGAATTTAACCGTAAGTTATTCCTGGCACGCCGTCGTGCAGAGCAATTGTTGGTAAATGATACATCTTTCTACGTCACGACCTTATGTTCAACGGTGATCAGCTATAAAGGCTTGATGATGCCGGAAGCGATTGCAGATTTTTATACAGATCTGGCTGATCCACGTTTGGAATCACATATTGTGGTCTTCCATCAGCGCTTCTCGACCAATACCTTGCCACGCTGGCCTTTGGCACAACCGTTCCGTTACCTGGCACACAATGGTGAAATCAATACCATTACTGCGAATCGTAACTGGGCCATGGCGCGTGTACCAAAATTTGAAAATCCGTTATTACCGGGTTTAACTGAACTGAATCCAATTGTGAACCGTACCGGTTCAGATTCTTCAAGCCTGGATAACATGCTGGAGATTCTGGTTGGCGGTGGCATGGATCTGTTCCGTGCACTCCGTATGCTGGTTCCGCCTGCCTGGCAGAACGTGGAAACACTTGATGCTGATCTTCGTGCTTTCTATGAATTCAACTCAAAACATATGGAAGCTTGGGACGGTCCGGCTGGTCTGGTGATTCAGGATGGTCGTCATGCGATCTGTATGCTGGATCGCAACGGTCTGCGTCCTGCGCGTTGGGTGATTACCAAAAATGGCTATATCACGTTGGCGTCTGAAATTGGCGTATGGGGTTACCAACCTGAAGATGTGATTTCTAAAGGCCGTGTCGGCCCAGGCCAGATGCTGGTCATCGACACGCAGACTGGCAAGGTACTGGATACGCAAGATGTCAATAATCATCTGAAACGTATGCGTCCATACCGTGAATGGTTACGTGAAAATTCTGTGCGTTTGCAAGGCAGTCCAGAGCTGGAAGAATATTTATGTGATCAAGGCTTAAAAGGTGATGGCCTGAAAGCGGCACAAAAAATGTTCATGGTGACCTTTGAAGAGCGTGACCAGTTATTGCGTCCGATTGCTGAAAGCGGTCAGGAAGCTGTAGGTTCAATGGGTGATGATACCCCAATGGCAGTATTGTCTCGTCAGGTGCGCCATGTGTCGGATTATTTCCGCCAGCAGTTTGCACAGGTGACCAACCCGCCGATCGATCCGCTACGTGAATCGATTGTGATGTCACTGGAAACCTGTTTAGGTCGTGAACAAAACGTCTTTGAGCAAGGGCCTGAGCATGCAGACCGCTTGATCATTTCCAGTCCTGTACTTTCTAATTCGAAAATGCATCAGATCCGTACGCTGGGTCGTGCCGGTTATGAAATTGCAGATATTGACTTGAACTATGCTGAAACCGAAGGTCTGGAAGCAGCGATTGCGCGTATTTGTGAAGAATCTGCACAAGCCATTCGTGATGGTAAAACCTTACTGGTGCTTTCAGACAAGAAAATCCGTGAAGGTTACTTGCCTGCCAATGCTTTCATGATTACTGGTGCAGTGCATCATCACCTGATTAATACAGGTTTGCGTACTGATGCCAACCTGATTATTGAAACCGGTTTTGCTCGTGATCCACACCAATTTGCGGTACTCCTTGGCTTTGGTGCAACAGCCATCTACCCATATCTGGCTTATGACGTGATCAATGATCTGGTCGCCAAAGGCGAGTTATTGGGTGACCCAATCTATGCACAAAACAATTTCCGTAAGGGGATTGAGAAAGGCTTATTGAAAGTTCTTTCGAAAATGGGGATTTCTACGGTTGCTTCTTATCGTGGTGGTCAGTTGTTTGAAGCAGTGGGTTTATCTAATGAAGTGGTGGATAAATGCTTCATCGGCGTACCAAGCCGTATTCAGGGTGCAACCTTTATTGATCTTGAAAATGACCAGAAACAGTTGGCGGATATTGCCTGGAAAAACCGTAAGCCAATCGATCAGGGAGGCCTGCTGAAATTTGTCTTTGGCAAGGAATATCATGCCTTTAACCCGGATGTGATCAACTCACTGCATAAAGCAGTACGTTCTGGGAACTACGCAGATTTTAAAGAATATGCGGAACTGGTGAACAACCGTCCGATTGCCACGATCCGTGACCTATTCAAGCTCAAAACAGACAATTCGATTCCAGTTGAACAAGTGGAATCTGTGGAAGAGATCCTGCCTCGCTTTGATTCTGCCGGCATGTCTTTAGGTGCACTGTCACCTGAAGCACATGAAGCGATTGCGATTGCCATGAACACGATTGGTGGTCGCTCGAACTCAGGTGAGGGCGGTGAAGATCCAGCGCGTTACGGCACCATCCGTAACTCGAAAATCAAACAAATTGCATCGGGCCGCTTTGGTGTAACGCCTGCTTATTTAACATCAGCAGAAGTTCTCCAGATTAAAGTCGCGCAAGGTGCAAAACCAGGTGAAGGTGGTCAGTTGCCGGGTGGTAAAGTGAATGGTCTCATTGCCCGTTTACGTTACTCTGTGCCGGGCGTTACCCTGATTTCGCCACCTCCGCATCATGACATCTATTCAATTGAAGATTTATCACAGTTGATCTTTGATTTAAAACAGGTTAACCCACAGGCGATGGTGTCAGTTAAGCTGGTTTCTGAACCAGGTGTCGGTACGATTGCGGCAGGTGTAGCGAAAGCGTATGCCGATTTCATTACCATTTCTGGTTATGATGGCGGGACAGCGGCTTCTCCACTTTCTTCAATTCATCATGCAGGTTCACCGTGGGAACTGGGTCTTTCTGAGGCACATCAGGCCCTTCGTGTGAATGACCTGCGTGGTAAAGTTCGCGTACAGACAGATGGCGGTTTAAAAACCGGTCTGGATGTCGTAAAAGCAGCAATTCTCGGTGCTGAAAGCTTTGGCTTTGGTTCGACTCCGATGATCGCATTAGGTTGTAAATATCTGCGTATCTGTCACTTGAATAACTGTGCGACCGGTGTTGCGACTCAACAAGATCATTTACGTCAAGAGCATTATATTGGCGAGCCGCAAATGCTGATTAACTTCTTCACCTTTATTGCTGAAGAAACCCGTGAATGGCTGGCAGCACTTGGTGTATCGAGTCTGAAAGACCTGATTGGCCGTACGGATCTGCTGGAAGTCTTGCCAGGTGAAACTGCAAAGCATGCACATCTTGATTTAAGTAAATTACTGGAATCACATCCTGCTGCAGAAGGTAAAGCACAGTACTGCGAAGTACAGGGCAATGCGCCATTTGATAAAGGCATTCTGGCTGAAAAGATGGTAGATGAGATT
Source organism: Acinetobacter lwoffii (assembly GCF_022809915.1). Classification (GTDB taxonomy): domain Bacteria; phylum Pseudomonadota; class Gammaproteobacteria; order Pseudomonadales; family Moraxellaceae; genus Acinetobacter; species Acinetobacter lwoffii_M. The sequence continues at coordinate 137,060 of NZ_JALGQY010000001.1, forward strand.
CTGCCTGCGATTGAAGCGGGAACTGGCGGCGAATATAGCTTCACGATCGGTAACTGTGACCGTTCGATTGGTGCACGCCTGTCTGGTGAAATTGCGAAACGCTATGGCAACCTGAGCATGGAAGCCCATCCAGTGAAAGTTCACCTGAATGGTACTGCGGGTCAGTCGCTAGGTGTCTGGAATGCCGGTGGTCTGCATATTAGCCTGGAAGGCGATGCCAATGACTATGTTGGTAAAGGTATGGCCGGTGGTCGCATCTCGATCTTCCCGCCAAAAGGTTCGCCATTCCAGACGCAAAATACCGCGATTATTGGGAACACCTGTTTGTACGGTGCGACTGGCGGTAAGTTATATGCAGCGGGTACAGCGGGCGAGCGTTTCGCGGTGCGTAATTCGGGTGCATTTGCCGTGATTGAAGGTGCAGGTGATCACTGCTGTGAATATATGACCGGTGGCATTGTGACAGTGCTGGGTAAAGTCGGACATAACTTCGGTGCGGGTATGACTGGTGGTTTTGCTTATGTACTTGATCTGGATAATGACTTCGTTGATCATTATAACCACGAACTGATTGAGCTGAACCGTATTTCAACCGAAGCGATGGAAGAGCACAAAGCCTTCTTGGGTCGTATTCTCGATGAACATATTAAAGAAACGGGTAGTGCTTGGGCGTACAAGATCCGCCATGAGTTTGACTTCTACAGCCGCAAGTTCTGGTTGGTAAAACCAAAAGCAGCCAACTTGCAAACGCTGTTAAAAACAACTCAAGCTGATCCACAATAATTCCACTACTGCAGAAACATAGGCAGATGTAAGGCAACTGTGAACCCCCTTACATCTCCCCACGGAGAGAGACATGGCAGAACGCCTGAATAATGACTTTCAATTCCTGGATGTCGCACGCCAAGATCCAGAGAAAAAAGAGATTGATGTCCGCAAAGCAGAATTTGTGGAAATTTATAAGCCTTATACCGCGGAAATTGCAGCCAACCAGACGCATCGCTGCCTAGGTTGTGGTAATCCGTATTGTGAGTGGAAATGTCCGGTACATAACTATATTCCCAACTGGTTGAAACTGGTGTCTGAAGGACGTCTGTTCCAGGCGGCTGAACTGTGTCACCAGACCAACACCCTACCAGAAGTCTGTGGTCGTGTCTGTCCGCAAGACCGTCTGTGTGAAGGGGCGTGTACCCTCAACGACGGTTTCGGTGCGGTGACGATCGGGAATGCAGAAAAATATATCAACGATACCGCCTTTGCATTGGGCTGGCGTCCAGATATGTCCAATGTGCAATGGACCAATAAAAAAGTCGCAATCATTGGTGCAGGTCCTGCAGGACTTGGCTGTGCAGATATTCTGGTGCGTAACGGGGTAAAACCTGTGGTCTTTGATAAACGTCCGGAAATTGGTGGTTTGCTGACTTTTGGTATTCCAGAATTCAAAATGGAAAAAGACGTAATGAAGCGCCGCCGTGAAATTTTCACCGGTATGGGCGTGGAATTCCGTCTGAATACTGAAATTGGCACAGATGTGACCATCGACCAGTTACTTGCAGATTATGATGCGGTATTCATGGGCATGGGCACCTATACTTATATGAAAGGTGGTTTTGCCGGTGAAGAGCTGGACGGTGTCCATGATGCGCTGGATTTCCTGATTGCCAATGTCAACCGTTGCCAAGGCTGGGAAAAAGATCCGGCTGAATATATTAGCGTGGAAGGTAAAAAGGTCATCGTTTTAGGCGGTGGTGATACGGCCATGGACTGTAACCGTACTTCGATCCGTCAAGGTGCTGAATCGGTAGTTTGTGCTTACCGTCGTGATGAAGAAAATATGCCCGGTTCACGCCGTGAAGTGCAAAATGCGCGTGAAGAAGGGGTGAGTTTCCAGTTCAACCGTCAGCCGATCGAAATTGTCGGTGAAAATGGTAAAGTGACCGGTGTGAAATTTATTACTACTCAGCTGGGTGAGCCGGACAGCCGCGGTCGCCGTAGTCCAGAGCCGATTCCGGGTTCAGAAGAAATTCTTCCAGCGGATGCAGTCCTGCTGGCATTTGGTTTCCGTACCAGCCCAGCAGACTGGTTTACCGATGTAGAAATCAATCTGGATGGATCAGGTCGTGTCGTTGCCGCTGAGCAGCAGCAATACAAATTCCAGACTTCGAATCCAAAAATCTTCGCTGGTGGTGACATGGTTCGTGGTTCTGATCTTGTGGTAACTGCAATCTGGGAAGGCCGTCAGGCAGCTGAAGGAATTCTGGATTATCTAGATGTTTAACAGTTGAAAATTCACTGAAATCATTCAAACAACCCGCTATGGCGGGTTTTTTATTTTTGGATATTGTCTAACTTAAAGAGAGGCCATTAAAAAAGATTATAAAAAGTAACAAAACTTTAGAAAATACTGTTTAAAATCAAGTTATTTATATAAATATCAATAAAGAATTGAGGACAAGACATCATGCGTGTATTAAAACAATCTCTCATAGCTTTGATGCTGGTCAGTACCTTAACACTGAGTGGCTGTGGCTATAACACCTTGCAAGTCAAAGATGAAGCAGTAACGGCAGCCTGGTCTGAAGTTCAGAACCAGTATCAGCGTCGTGCCGATCTGGTGCCGAATCTGGTCAATGTAGTCAAAGGCTATGCCGCGCATGAAGAGCAGGTATTGACCGAAGTGACTCAAGCACGTGCCAATGTTGCCGGTTTAAAAGTAGATCGTGAAGTACTAGAAGATCCTGAATTATTCCAGCGTTATCAGGAAGCGCAGTCGCAAATGACCAGTGCTTTGTCGCGTTTATTGGCGGTGACTGAGAATTATCCAGACCTGAAAGCCAATCAGCAGTTCCGTGATTTGCAGGTGCAGCTGGAAGGTACTGAAAATAGAATCGCTGTGGCACGTAACCGTTATATCACTACAGTACAGGACTTCAACTCTTATGCGCGTCAGTTCCCGCAAGTCATGACAGCCAAAGTGATTGGCATGGATACCAAACCAAACTTTAGTGCCGAGCAAAGTGCCCAAAAAGCTCCAACGGTCTCCTTTGAATAATGACTGACTTGTAAATAAGCGAGAAATCAGATGTCTGAGATACTGCTGAAATACTGTGCCGGGTTGCTCCTCATGTTGGCCATGGGGATGGTAGTGCCTGTATCAGCAGAAACTACCACAGCTACGGATACTGAAGAAGTCATTGTGGCGCGCGAAATATTACAAAAGCAAGCTGTGACTAATTCTCAAACAGCCCAAACGGATACTGAAGTAACACCAGCCCAGCAGCCACAAATTGCCGATGATATGGCTGAAGGCCAGATTCAGCGTGATTTACCCAGTCTGAATGAACCGGTGATTGATCAGGCGAATTTACTTAGTCCAGCTGAGAAGCAGGCGATTAGTCAACGCATTTTAAATTTGCATAATGCCGGTAAAGGCCAGATTGGTGTCGTGATTGTTCCGACCACGGGGCAGGAAGATATTTTTGATTATTCCATGCGCGTGGCTGATGCCTGGCAGCTCGGTTCAGCCAAACGCGATAATGGTTTATTGATGACCATTGCCATCAATGATCGCCGTATACAAATTCTGACTGGTTATGGTCTGGAAGGGGTGCTGCCCGATATCGTGGCAGGCCGGATTATCAATGACAAGATCACGCCGTACTTTAAACAGGGCCAATATGCGCAAGGGATCGACTCAGGACTGGCTGAAATAGAACGGATTTTAAATCTTGATCCTGAAATTGCAGCACAGGCGGCGGATGAACTGAAAGAACGTCAGGAACAGGCTTATCAGGCACAAAAAGCCAGTAAAGCGACGTTCAGTAGCGTACTGTTTATTATTGTTGCTGGTGTCGTCGGCTCCATGATTTTTGGCAGAAAACTCAGCGCTGCAACTGCCGCGGTTGCAGGCACAGCTGCCGGTCTAGTCAATGGCATGGGTTTAATCGCCAGCTTAATGATAGGTGCCGGGGTATTCTTTTTACTGGTCACCTCGCTTGCGCAGCTGATTTTACATGCCTTTATGGCAGGTGGTGGCCGCGGCGGCAGTGGTCGTGGTGGTTTTGGGGGCGGCGGCTTCGGCGGTGGCGGTGGTGGATTTGGTGGGGGAGGAGCATCAGGCTCATGGTAACAACGACAGATACGACAGAAATTGTCACGCGACCGAAGCTGGAAGAGCATGCGCAGCCGAGCTTTAAGCGCTGGCTCAAGCATTTCTTTTATATGCCGGCCACCAAGCGTTTTTTCTCCAAGCAGGATCAGCATGCGATTGCAGTCGCGGTGGAAGAAGCTGAGCATGGACATGTCGGGGAGATTCAGGTGGTGATTGAAGGCTGTCTGCCTTCACGATCTGCTTATTATCAGGATACACTTTGTCGTGCCCGTCAGTTATTTGCTGAAATTGGGGTTTGGGATACCCAATATAACAGTGGGGTACTCCTGTATTTGAACCTCTGCGAGCACAAGGTTGAAATTGTGATTGACCGGGGAATTAAGAATGCAACGACCCAACAAGTCTGGGATGAAATCTGTCAAAACATCATTCAAAATCTGGCTCAGCAGAGGTTTAAAGAGGGTGTGATTGAGGGAATAAAGCAGATTGGAGAAGTATTAGATGAGTACTATGATCGGACAATAGCAGATTTAGAAAATGAATTAGGGAATAAACCGATTATTCTGGGGTGATTTTAGTCAACTAACTGACATTTTTTGTCAGTTAGTTACACAAAATAAAACATAATGGTTACAAAAATAAAATTATTTTTTTAAATTGCTGTTTTTTCTATCAATTTTATTATAATAAAACTTGGCACACTTAGTGCTAAATATAAAATTAAGCTAAATGAGCTTTTTCTTTAGGCTTATAAATAAACAAAAAACATTTGTGGAGAATGTTATGAATACAATACAAAAGGGTTTTACCCTTATTGATACTCCATAAGTGTCCATATAAAATGAACAATCCATAAGTAAGTCAATATGGACATAAAAATAATAAATTAGATATGAAGAATCACTATTATCTTTTTCTACTTTTTTCAATCTCCGTTTTTACTCATGCTCAAGAACTAGACTTCATTCAATATTCAGATATTTCATCAATTCCTCAAATTGTTTTGAATCCAAAAATCCAAACAGAACTTCAAACATTGTTAAAGCATGATTATCTAAAATTTCAATCTAATTTTGACAATTACTCAGCGCCATATTTACTGAAAACAGATGAGGCGCTGTATTATGAAGGTCGGTCTGGAAGCACTTTAGATGCTTCATCCGCGATTGTGTTTAAAGATGGGCGATTGTTTGCTGCAATATATTTTTCCAATACCAAGACTTTAAAATACTTTAGCAACGATGCCAGTTGCTCAGAACAGTTACATCCTGCGATTCAAGTTTTTGCTCAGCAGCGTGAAATTCAAGGTATTGAATATGCAACAGCTAGAGCCAATACCGCTTTAAAATATAATTTTGGCCCCGCTTCAAAATGTGAAACCTATTTTAAAAAAAATAGGAAGATAGCTGTGTTAGCGGCAGTGTAAAAATGCCCCCCCTAACGGCATTTAAAAACTGCCCCCTTAGTTAATATAGTGGTCGATTTATTGTTCGTGTTCCATCATTTTTCATCAAAAACTTGCCTTGGAAGCAGCAGGGCGTGGTGTAAGTATGAATCATCAGGTGTCGGCAAAATTAGCTTATGTGACTATTTCTTGTCGTCTAACAAGTAAGAATAACTGGTATGCTACGAACAGGAATAGGTGATCGTTTTATCTAGTAATTTGTGTGATATTGTTAGATTTAAGGCTTGATCAGTAAAATTAGAGCTTGAGGTGATGCTATGACGTTATTGGAACAGCAGGTAGTACCAGCAGCTGTATTGGGAAAGTCAGTACTTAGGGCTGCCAAACTGCTTTCCCTTAGTCAGTCTCAGCTCGCAATAGTGCTAGATATGGATGTTGAGGCAATCACTCAATTGCAAAACCAACCTGAATTAGATCCAAATTCTAAACAGGGGAAATTAGCACTGTTGCTGATTCGTCTATACCAGGCTTTACATGCTTTGACAGGTGGTGATCAGGCTGCGATGAAGATTTTTTTAACGTCCGAAAATAGAGTCACTAGCGGTATCCCAATTCATCAAATAGAAACGATGAGTGGCTTGATTTCTGTTCTTAATTTTGTTGAAGCCCTTGAGTGACAATATACTCCTATGGACTAACTTACAATCAACTTTCACAAATTATGTTGTGTAACGCATGTAACAAGTTGGAATTATTTAAAAAAGGATAACTAAAAATGCAACCGACTGAATTAAAACAATTACCAGACTGGTTGTTAGAACAGTTACCCCAAATAACTGAACCAGCAATTTTATCACTGCGAGATACGAAACTTGTCGTCACTTACCCTGATCGTATGGAAGCAATTCATGAAAGCTTAAAAGACGTACAACACCAGATCCATCATGTCAAACCTACAGATTTACAGATTTTACCAGAGGTTTATCAATATTTTGGTAAGGATAAAGAGAGTGGAGGCTTATTTTTTAAAACCTCTGAGCATCTTTCTAGTAGTTTGTTTTCCTACACCGATAAAAATAAATTTGAGCATTTACAATCTGCTTTACAGACTGCCTTTGAAAATGAGCAAGCATATCTCGCAAATCCAACAGACTTTTTAACTGCCTATCATTTTATTGATACACACCCAGCTTTCTGGACGGTTATTGGTGATGTACCATCATGGCACTGGAATACATGGGGGCACTGCCAAAATGTTTATCACGGTGCATATAATGATGAAGATAATGGGCAATTAGTGATTTATTTAGAAACTGGCTCACATCTCAATAAAGTAGAAGATGGTGGTAAATTATACCAAGAGCATTATCATGATTATCGTTTAGATGTTTGGGCAAATACGTTTGAACAGGCGTTTATCAAGTTGGCGGCAAAGGTGTATAAGTTTTTTGACCATCAAGGTGTTGAGCGCCTAAATGTGCCACATATAAAACCAGCATGGGTTCTGGAGCTTGAAGAACGAATTGCAGAATTTAAAAAATGGAAAGATGAGGAGCTGTGAGTATTCACTATTAGGTGGCGTCCACGAGTTGTTAAAGTATGTCGCTTAAAACATCTGCCAGCTTTTGCCCACTCTTACGATCAATTAAACGTGCTGACATACCAAATTCAGTTGGACCACTGTAATCAGCTAAAAGAGTATCTCCAATAAACAAAATGTCTTTGGCATGACATTGTAATTTATCAATTAAATATTGATAAATTTGTGACTCTGGTTTAATTGCTCCAACCTCATAACTCCAAGCATAAGCATCAAGAGAAGGTAAAAATGAAGAAACAACTTTTCCATATGGCATCGCTAAATTTGAGCATACTGCCAATCTGAATCCCAGTTTTTTTAATTCTTCCAAAGTTGATAAGGTATCTTCATACAGTCTAATAGAGCGTAACTCTTCATCTAAATCATGCTCAAGTTCTTGCAGAAATTGGTCTGGAATATTTACTGCTAATCGCTTTGTAAGCTCTGCCAAATTCAAATTGTGGGACATAATAAATTTGGCATCATCAGGTTTTGGTTGTCGCCCATTTTCTTTTAGCCATTTCATTAATTTTCTATATGGGGAACGTCTTTCCTCTATTTTTACAAGTGTACCAAACACGTCAAAAATAATGACTGAAGGCTCAATATGGCCTGCTTTTATAAATAATTCCATATTTTTACAACCAATTAAATTGAATTTCACTTTTTGTTGAGATTACCATAAGAGCATTGCTATAAAAATTAAGGGAGATATTTGATATCTCCCTTTGATTATTTTATTCACTGAAATTTGCAAACATAATTTTAGGAAAATTTTTCATAAAGTGGCGTCTAACATGATTGAAGTCACTGAGATCATGTTGATTTTTTTCAAAATAATTCACCCAGGCTAAAGTCGCATCTTGGTCATTTAAGTTAGGGTTAACATTCAGAAACAAAGCTAAATCAAATGTACGGTCAATATTAAACTCTTTGATTAGTGCAACAGCAGTTGAACGAACTTCCTCTGAAACAGAGAATTTTGGAGAAAAATAGTTATTCATAGCTGAACTTCCTTAAAAAACTATATAATGAAATTTAGAACGGCTAATTTGTTTTTTAATAAAACAATATAACCTGCTGCAGGTTAAATTATCATGGTAAAAGTTATTTATCAAGTTGAATTGACCTGCTGTAGGTTGTTTTTTTAATTTGAAGGTTGTTATGATTAGATGTAGGTTGTCAAATTTGATGGGTGAGCGAAAAATTTTAAAGTTAAGTGAGGTAGCTCAAGCGACTGGTATTAATCGTAATACGCTCACAAGTCTTTACTATGATCGTGCAGTACGAATTGAACTTTCAGTCGCTGATACCTTATGTGAATATTTTAATTGTAATATGCAAGATTTATTTGAATATACCAGTGAGCCTAGAAAAAGGGATGGCACTTAGTAAAATGTCATCCCTTTTTTAAAACTCAATAGGATGCTTTAAATACAACTCAGGATCATTCCAAATTTCCTGAATGTATTCTTTCGCTGCAAAGTCTCGTAGTATTCTTGCTCTTAACGTATCAAAACCATCCCAATAATCTAAATTTATATTTGGGAGTCTATCTGCTAAATCATCAACCCAAGGAATATGATGTAATTTTTCTGCAATTGTTAAGGGATGAACTGTTCCAGTCAAAATAAGTTTAAACTGCTCTTCTGAAAGCAGATGACTATATACATTCACCTTAGATTTATAATAACGCAACAGTACTTTTGTCAATAAACAGAAATATAACAATGAGTTATATCCACCAACACCATTTACGTCACTGATATGATATGGGGGATAAAAAGTCTCAACTGCGTAATTTTCATAAATTTTAAGAATAATTAATTGCCCCGCTTCTGATAATTCTCGAATAAACTTTATTTCTTTCACTTTTGAATTATTTAAATATTCATTATTTGGATTTGAGCCTACGAGCAGTTTTATATCTTGATCTAAATACTCATTTAAACGTATGTGCTGAATATCATAGGGAGTCTGTTTACCAAAGAGTAACCAGTTTGGATTCACTGAAGTATGTTGCGCTATTTTTTCCAATTGTCCGAAGGTGGGTTCTAATTCTGCTCTAAACCATGCTTCAGCCTCATCAGCCGTATCTTCATTGATCTCAAAAGCTAATTCAGCAATTGTAAATTCATTGAAATGATAAATTTTTTTCAATTCACTTAATACAAAATTTAAACGTTCAGCTACCACTTTTTTTCGCTCTGTCGGAGATCGAGCTCGAAGAAAGTTTTCAACGATTTTTGCTGCTTCAACTTGAATATTGTCATTCATGACGAATGAATCGTAAAGTCGAGAGGTCGCTTCTGCATTGATAGAGCGTTGATTCGCTTTCGCTGCAGCATCAATTTTAGCTTTTAGCTCTTCAGGAATACGAAGATTAAATTGGATATCTTTCTTACTCATACATTCTTTAGTCGGTAAAAAATAGCACTAGCATTATGCTATAAAAAAAAAGTTGACATAAGTGTTAGCATATTGCTATGTTAGCAATATGCTATCAATCGGTATGATGCACATGAAACAGACGAATCTCCGTTTACCCATAGATTTAGTTTCTTGGGTCAAACAAATGGCAAAGCAAAGACATCAGTCAATGAATGCTTTTTTTATTACGGAATTGGAACGATTAAGAAAAGAGGAACAGAGAGAATTGACAAAAAAGTAATTATTTTCATTCGGCAAAAAGTATAAAAGCCCATGCGGGAACATGAGCTCTTATGAATGTCTTCATTGCTGATCAGACATTTGTATTTTGATGAATAGGGGCATTTTTGTCAATCCTATCTCAAGATCACTTTTTGCCTGTTTTTTTAATAAACAGGAGGCTCAAAATGAGCACTAAACTTAAAAATGGTCAGTCACGCTACCAGTCTAAAGCCAAAGTTGTGAGCATCAAAAAATTTCAGTTATTGACGTTGGTTAATGCAACCCGTTGTTTAAATGATGCAGCGTTTGAAAAACATGGTGATGCTTACCTTGAATTCCCTGTAATTGTTCAGGGAGATGGTAGCCCTTCTGACGTTTTTAATCTGTATTTGCTGAAAAAACTTGAGCAAACAATACAGTATGATTTTAAAACATTTGCATCTATTGCCAATCAGTTGGTTGATTTTCAGCGTTTTTTAGAAGATGAGCAACTGGACTGTTTGAAATTTCACAAACTAAAACAGTCAAATGCGATTTTTAAATATCGCACTCGTCTTATTGAGCAAGCGAATGCAGGTCTAATTTCAGCTCGCTCTGCGAGTAATCGAATTAATGCGGTAGTGAATTTTTATCGATTTCTCGTTACAGAAGACTTAGTTGATCATCAGCGCTATGGCATACCGTTTAAAGATGTCTACAAATATATTGCCGTGGATAATGAGTTTGGCGCACGTCGAAAAATGGCAATTAAGTCGCATGATCTTGCGATACATGTTCCAGCCAAGGCTCCGAATTCTGAAGCCATTATTGACGGTGGTGAATTAAGTCCACTTACTGTTGAAGAGCAGGTTGTTATATTAAAAGCACTGCAAAAATCATCACGTGAATATCAATTGATGTTTTATCTTGCATTGTTTACAGGTGCTCGTTTACAAACGATTTGTACTTTGCGAATCAAAAACTTAATTGGTTGTGAGCTTGATAGTCATGGCTTTATTCGTCTGCCCGTTGGAGCGGGTACAGGTGTGGACACTAAATTTCAAAAGCCGATGACACTTTTGATTCCAAATTGGTTAGTACAAGATCTTAAAATCTATATCAATAGTGAGAAAGCGCGTCTGCGTAGACAGAAATCAAATTATGGCGACTCGGATGAAAACTATGTGTTTCTCACCAAGCTTGGTACACCTTTCTACACCAGCAAAGCTGAACAGCAGAAGTTAACTGAAAAGATCAAAGCATCTGACTCCTTTGAGACTCGACTGAAAATCTATGAAGGTGAAGCAGTACGTAGTTATTTAAAAATGGTGTTATTGCCTGAAATTCGTCTAATTGATCCACAATTTAAAAGTTTCAAATTGCATGACTTACGTGCCAGTTTTGGGATGAATCTGCTGGAAAGTCAGTTACAGCATCTACCTGCAGGGCATTCTGCTATGACCGCTGTTGAGTATGTGCAAGCTCGGATGGGACATCGCAACATCAGCACGACTTTACAGTATTTGAACTATCAATCACGGTTGCAATGGCGCAGTAAAATTCAGCATGAGTATGAGTCTAGCTTGATGAAATACGTCAAGTCCTCTGTGGATTTAGCAGGAGATTTGTCATGAGTTTTATTCGTACCCCGTTGTTTGTACATATCACTGATATTCATAAACAGATTACTGAGCATGAGCGTTTAATACTCGTGCTCAAAGATAAAACGGCCTCATTTTCTTTTAGAACTTTAGATATTGGTACATTCTTTTTTGCTAAAAGAGCATGTTCTTTCGATGTATCAGACAATGAGCTTGTCGCTTCTTTTGATGAAAAAAGACGCTATTTTTTAAAATGTTTTACAGATTATCTACTGCAAATGGATGGATCGGACCTATCAAAAGGGTTGTTCTATTGCATCATCAAGATGTTTTTGGATTGGATTGATCAACAAAAGAAAATTTTTGATTTATCCGATAAGGACAGCATTATCGATGCCTATCGTCGCTATAGTAAATCTCTGGTTGATCGGACTTTGCTTGCGGACACTGATGAAGATAACTTGGCTGCGCATACCGCAAAGCAGTATCAGCGTTATGTTGCAAAACTGATAGCATATGTATTTGATTGTCATGAAATTGATATTTCTAGTCAAGCGATGCAAGTACAGTCTCAGCGTTATGATGTGCCTATTTTGCCAATCGCTAAAGAAGATCATGAAAAAACTTATGCAACTTTGTTGAATGTCTTTCTTGAAATTCATCGTATTGTTGTACAAGAAAATGACTTTCCTGCGCATTTTCAATCTGTAGATGAAGAAGATTTTAATTTTTACTCGGGCTTTCATCATCAAATTGAAAAACAGCATATTCAGTTCGATATGCAGAGGTATCTAGCTAAATATACGGCTATTCCATCTTTGTCAAAAATGCTAGCTGATTTTGAGTTAGAAGAAGATAGTGAGCATCGAAAGCGTGTACGTGAAAACCGCAATCAAGCGATTCGTAAACTTGAAGAACGCAACAAAAATAAGCGGCATTTAGAGCGTGAAAGACTTGCATCCTACGGCCTGACCATCGGCATGCTGTTATTTATTGCACAAACTGGAGCAAATCTAGACACTGCTCAACAGTTACACCTTGATACGATGGAAATCCTACCGAGTACACAAGGCCGACGCTTTTCAGGAACGAAAAGCCGTGCAAGAGGCAAGACAGTACGGCCAGAGTTTGGAGTTAAATTTGAGCCGATTTTTAGAAAAATTTTAGAACTTCGCGCTTGGTATATTCAAGATGAGTCATGTGATTTTGTATTTCCGCTACGTAATGAAGTGAGAAAATTAAGCGCAATTGGAAATAATAAACTTCAATTACTTAAAAGATTTTTGCAGCGTATTTTCCCGAAAATGGCTTGGATCACCCCACAAGAGTGGCGCAAGCATGTTAGCAGTCAATATGTTGAATTGAGCGATGGCGATTTATTGCTTGAAGTCGAAAAAATGGGACACTCACTCGATACTGCGAAGAAAAACTACAGTCGAACTTCATTTAAAGATGCAAGCCAACAGATTTCACAATTCTTTTATGAACTGCGAGAAGTTGCAGTTTCACAAACTCGAACCGTTGAGCGTATTCCTGTACAAACGTTAGATGAGACTGCTGATGTTCAAACCTTACCTGTCGGGGCTTGTACGACTATCAGTCTACAACCTGAAAAAGCAACAGGTTTTACCGCGCAAGCTCCAACTCCAAACTGTCAGCAATTTGAGCACTGTTTATTTTGCCAGCATTATGCAGTTCATGCTGATGACGAAGATGTGCGTAAGCTGTTATCACTGAAAAGTCTACTCGGCTATGTAAAACAAAAAGCCACGGACTTAATCAAGTGGGAACAGCAGTTTGGGGTTGTACTACACCGAATTGACGAAGTACTCAACGATTTATCAAATACTTATGAAAATTTACGTAATCGTATTTTTTCAATTCAAGAAGAAGTAGAAAGCGGTGATTTAGATGCGTATTGGCTGAATCATTTTGAATTGCTAATTGATTTGGGGTGGATATCATGAGTTCATTTAATTCATATCTATATTCATTGGGTATTGCTGAGCAGTTTTTACCTGATGAATATAATTTAAAGAATAATCAACTGACTGTTCCAGGTACTTTTGTATTATCGCGAATGAAGAGTGGTGAGATATTGTCAGTTTATTCAGACAATATCTGGGATCTTTCTCCATATTTACCGAAGTGTGATTGTCGCCTGAATTTTGATAGTTGGCTTGATAATGCCCGAGAAAATGACTTTCTTTACTGTCAAATTCGGGCAGAAATGAAAAAAATCAGTTTTGCTTTGCTTTATATAAAATCTGGTAAGTCGATTATTAAAAGTATCGAACAGCGGCATACGGTTTTACGCCAGTTTGCAGCAATTGCATATAAGAATGGCTGTACATTGCAGCAGTTATTTAGCGATGTTGCTTATATGTCAAAAGTAAATGATGCTTATGTTGGTGTGAGCTATCAAAAAGCCATTCACATTAAAGCATTTTTAACGGATTGTTTTGCCTTACAACAGCAATACCCATTGCTCATTCCTGCGTTTAGTACATATAAGCCAATAGAGCATTTAGCAAAGTTGGCTGCTCAACTCAGGTTGCAGTCAGGCAAAGTAGGCCCACAAACCAAAGTTGTTCCTTCACGGCTTTATATAGCCTTAATTAATGCTTTAGCAGATAAATTGAATGAATTTAATCAAAATGCATCAGCACTTCTGAAATGGTTTCAGCGCAAGCAGCAGGATGCAAATTTTGCTTTGATGCCGACAGAATTTAAGCGTAAAAAAAATGCGGTAAGTTTTGCTGATGCTCGAGATTTACTCGGTTTAACGGCACTGTTTGAAAATAACCAGATTCAAAAACATGCCAACCTCACCCGTTATATGACGCTGATTCAAGGTATGGGCAAGTTGTGGATTCATCTGTTTACAGGGATGCGTGATAATGAAGTGAATCAGCTGTCTTCTGATTGCTATCAAACTATTCAAAGTAATGAGCATCTTGTGCATGTCATTATGGGCTATACATCAAAATTACATGGGGGTGGCAACAAGTCTACCTATTGGATCACGTTTGAAGATATTCAAGTAGGCGTACATGCAGCACAAAGTATTGGTGAAATATACGCCCTGCTCAACCCACATTATGATATGTCTAATCCTGCTGAATACCCATTATTCCCAACGCTAAACTCGCAAAGGCATCGAAATAAAAATAACCGCAATATTGAGCATGAAACGGATTTTATCTCTAATTTTGAGGGTGCTCCGACTCGAACACAGTCTAATTTTAATCAGTATTTAAGCCGTATTTCTGTCTTGCTTGGAGAGGGGGTGAAAATCACAGAAAGTGATATCGCCGAGCTTGAAGCTTTTGATGGTTTCCGCAATTGGCGAGAAGAAAAAGACTGCCAAGTTGGTGAGTACTGGAATATCTGTACCCATCAATTTAGACGTTCGCTTGCAGTTTATGGCGCTCGTTCAGGCATGATCGGACTTGGCGCTTTGTCAGTCCAATTTAAGCATCTAACAGAGTCTATGACGTTGTATTACCGTAATAATGCGGTATTTGCACCAAATATTTTAGTGAGTGACAGTCAAAAAGAGTTTATTCAAGAACTGGAATATCAGCGCTTGGTGCATTCTTATGCTCAGTTTGAAGATGGTGTAATTAATAGTGCTAGCCGTTTACTTGGTGGGGCAGGAACCTATTTGCAGCTACAAAAAGACCGTGAGCAATTGCTGAAGGTTTTCCCAAATCGTGATGAAACCATTAAGCGCATGAAAAAAGGGGAAATTGCTTGCAAGACTAGCCTGTTTGGTGCTTGTACTAATCCTGATTCTTGCGAAAAAATTTCATTTACTGCGATTACCAGTTGTTTGAGTTGTGCCCATGCTGTGTTTGATGCAACAAGTGCTGAAAAAATGCAAAAAGCGGTTCATCGACTACAACGGCAGCGAGATATGCAAGTACAGAACAGTCTGCTATACGGGCAAATGGACAGTGAGATTTTGGCTTTAAACAAAATGATTCAAAAAATTAAAACGATTAATATTGAGGTGTAAAATATGAGTGCACTTAATGATTATTACGCTGCTTTAGAGCGATTAAAAGCCAACAAACCGATTGTTCTACCGAAAGGCTCTGCCATTAATAACGATACGGTTGCAATGGAGGCTGGACGTAAACGAGGCTCGATTAAAAAGAGCCGTCATGCAGCATTAATTGAGGCAATTGAGCAAGCTGCACAGGCAGCAGGGCAAAATCTTCTTTCGCCTGCCCAGCAAATTGAGCAAGCGAAAACTAAGACCAAAGCGGTGAAAAGTGATTATGAGCAGCTGAAAGAAGATTATGAAAAACTGCTGGAAAAGTGCAATTCGCTGTTGCTGGAAAATTTTGAGTTGAGGCAAAGTACTCGGACTTTATAATTGAGATAGCCACTAAATTTTGTAATTTAGTGGCTATTTGATTTTAATTCGCCTTACAAAAAGATGAATTTATTGCTAAAATTTTATAATAATTTGAAATGGCTAGGTTTTTTTAAGGGGGCATGGATATTTTCGGATATTACTATTGTTTGCCTTGATCTATACCATAACGAATAGTCGATTCTATATTTTATTCATAATTCAGGGTAATATAGCTAAATTTTCAATCTACCACGTCAACTAGCATAAATAAAAAATTCTTGTTGTGATTTGGAATCTGCTCCACTGATTGGGGGTGAGCAGGTGAAATTGTGTATTAATGTATCCATTCATTCCATATTTATTTAGAGGAATTATGACTAAATATAATATTTTCATAATTGGAACTCGTGCCCAATTAATAAAAGTTGCACCAACCTTAAGGGTATTTGAAAAACAAGGTCTTCCATTAAAATTTATCTTGACGGGGCAGCATAATGATACTATGGACGATATCATTGAAGAATTTGGAATAGAAACCCTTGCAATACCATTAATTAAAAATAAAGAGCACTCTTCAATTTTAGCTTTATTGTTATGGTTACCTCGTATTTTTTTATTAATTATTCTTACATTAAAAAATTATAAGAAATCAAATATTTTTGTTCATGGTGATACATTGACAACCTTGATGAGTACATTAGCCGCAAAGCTAACTGGTCATTCTGTTATCCATTTGGAAAGTGGCTTGACATCTAATAATATTTTTAATCCATTTCCAGAAGAAATAATACGAAGAATTGTCTTTCGATGTACAGATGTTGCTTGCTGCCCTAGTGAACAAGATGCTCAGCACATGAAAAAATACCCTAAAGCTAAAATTATTTATACTCATGGTAATACCATTTTAGATAGCATTATCTATTTGAAAATTGGAGAGAATACAAAAAAAGAGCCTAAGACAATTCTAGTATCATTACATCGCTTTCATAATATTTATAATAAAGAAAGATTGCTGTCTATTGTGGAAATGCTTATTACTTTAAGTGAAGAATATACGATCAATTTTGTTCTTCATCCAGCAACACAGAAAAAGTTATCTCAATATGGCTTGTTAGAAATACTAAAAAAAAATAGAATTAATTTATTGCCAAGGATGGTTTATCAGAAATTTCTAAACTTTGCATTATCAAATGAAATTGTTATTACTGATGGTGGTTCAAATCAGGAAGAGTTAGCATATTTTGGTCATCCTACTATTATCTTAAGAAAGACGACTGAGAGGCAAGATGGTATAGGTGAAAATGCTATTTTAATTAATGAACCATTGAATATTGTTAAATTTATTATGTCCAGAGAATACACTCGTCTACAAAAACAAAAACTGAATCTAACGTCCTCACCCAGTGAAATAATTGCTAATTACTTTAGATCATAAGATATTGAATACAGGAATGACTTAATGAATATATTAAACTCATCAACCACCATTTCCCAGTCAAACATATTCCCTAAATACCCAGAGAATTTTGGTATGGTGGCTATTGAAGCCGCAGCACATGGTTTACTTACAGTAGCCTTTGCTACAGGTGGTATTGTGGATGCAGTAGAAAATGGTGTTTCAGGCTATTTGGTAGAAAAAGATAATTATGTAGAGTTAACTCAACAAGTCTTATTTGTTTTAAATAATCCTTTAGATCGACAAATGATCCAAATGTTTTCAAAAAAATTTGCTTGGGAAAGTTTTGGAAGAAAAAGTCACAAAACATTATGTATATAGCTTTAAATTGAGCATAAAATGAATTTTTTTTATAAAGAAAGATACACATCCTATATATTGCGAAACTTTCTAAATGGCACAGCCCTCTTAGAAAAAAAACAACCTAAATACAAGGTATGTGTCTTGAGTAATGACCTGATTGGACGTTCTTTTGCCGTGTCAGGAGCGTATGAAGAAGCTGGTGTTGCAGCAGTTGAATGGCTCTGTGATCAAAGTCGTATTAAAGATTCCCGTAATTGTACTTTTGTTGATGTCGGAGCTAATATCGGTACTTATAGCTTGGCGCTGTCTGCAAGATTTAAAAATGTTTTAGCGTTTGAACCTCATCCTGTGGTTAATCAGGTATTAAGTTTAAATAAAGCGATAAATGGTTTTGATAACCTCATCGTACAGCCCTACGGTCTATCAAATGTCGATACCGAAGCAAAATTATATGAACCAACTAAAAATGTAGGTGGTTCAAGTTTAGAACATCAAGGTTCGGGTTTAAGCTATACGGTTAAAATCAAACATGCATCAACGGTAATCAATCAATTAAAAAGTAGTAAAGTATCATTCATAAAAATGGATGTTGAAGGTCATGAACTAATGGTAATGCAAGGTCTGAAGGAACTGCTTATTGAAGATCAACCTGTGGTAGCCTTTGAAGCAAATGATCTCGATCGCAATGAGCAACTGTTGGCGTTTATGAAAAGTGTTGGTTATGATAAGTTCTTAGCCTTAGATACCAAGCCTAGTATAAAGAATCCAATACTACGGGTACTGTTACTCACTATTATTGGTGCTAGATATCAACTAAAACCCATTCAGCACTTACACACTCATAAATACTCGTTGGTTTTTGCGATACCTCATTCAAAGACTACAGGAGTTTAGTTTGTCAATAATTTCCCAGTCTCCGCCCTTCGTTACAATACTCATGATTACATACAACCATGAGCATTATTTAGCTGATGCAATTCAGGGGGTGATAAATCAAATATGTGATTTTGAGTTTGAATTAATTATTGGCGAGGATTGCTCTCAAGATGCCACGCGCCAAATTGCTTTAGATTATGAAAGGCAATATCCTGATATTATTCGTGTCGTATATTCTGATAAAAATGTAGGTATGAATGCAAACTCTCGAAGAATTTTTGATCAGGCCAAAGGGAAATATGTTGCCTATTGTGAGGGAGATGATTTTTGGTGTGACAGAACTAAACTAGCACAACAAGTGGCATTAATAGAAAATGATCCTAAAGTTTGCATTGTTCATAGTGATTGGACTCGTGCACATTTCATAGATAATACTTGGCAATATGATTACCAAGAATCTGTACACTGTCGTGTAGATAACAAATATTTACAAGGGGATCTTGCTCCCACTTGGCATTATCCAAAAATCTTACGCACTTGCACTATTCTCTTGCACAAAAGTAGTATGCAAGCTTGGTACGACTCTGGAATCATGAATAATAAATATCATTTTGGAGATAGTGTGCTAAATTATTGGATAACATTGCAAGGAGCAGTTGCTTATTTACCAGCAGTTACGGCTGTTTACAGGGTAAGTTCAAATTCAGCTTTACGTTCTGGCAATGCTGCAAGAATAGCATTTTATCGATCTGCATTAGAATTTGATAATGCAGCACAGCAGTTTTGTATACCAATACAAATTGATTATTCTAAAGGTTATCGCTGGGATAATACTGCTAGTTTAATCTTATGGGGATTGCGTGCACGTGATTGGTCTGCAGTCAAAGATGGTTTGATTGATTTTAGAAGAAATTTTAGTTTATTTGAATTTATTAAAATAGGTTGCCAAAGCCTTTTTATGCGAGTTCCTACACTACAACGTCAACATAGAGCGATACCTAATAAAAAGCCTTATGGCATAAGTAAATCATGAATAAATGGAATAATATTTTCCATTATCGGCTTGGACGCTTAGGGAAAAGTACTATTTTAAGTAGTGCAGGATTGGGTATAAGGGCACTAATTCAAGCAGCTTATCTTTTATTGATATCTCGCTGGTTAGGAGCTGAGGGTTACGGATTATTTGCTGGCATAGTCGCTTTTTTTAGTCTCGCCACCCCTTTAGCAAACTGGGGTAGTAGTCTATTACTTACACAATATATTGCACAGGATAAACGGCACTCACGAGGAATGTGGGCAACTGCCTTGGTACAATCGGGGATTATCGGGATACTATTGGTCACTCTGTTACTCAGTGTTACTTTATTATTTTTACCTCAAAAAATTGCTATTTGGTCATTATTATTATTGGCCGTCTCAGAACTCATTTTATTACCAGCAAGCCACGCAGCGAGTAGTCAATGTTTTGCTTTAGAACGAGGTGGTGCAGCAGCGTTATCTGTAAGTCTTATCCCATTTGGTAGATTATCTATTCTGTTGCTTGCTGTTGTAGCTCCATGGGGAGCAACGCCCGAGCTTGCTGTATTAGCACATTTTTTAGGAACAGTAATTGGTTTTGCGGTGGCGTTTGGTTTGGTGGCGTGGGTAGATGGATTACCTGCATGGAAGCAAAGATTAGCATTTATATCTGCAACACGACAGGGTACAGCGTATGCAGTGAGTAATGTAGCAGGTACGAGCTATCAAGAAGTAGATAAAATCATCATGTTACTGCTATTAGGAGCAGCGACAGTTGGTTCTTATACGGTTGCATTTAGGGTTGCTAGTATTTTTGTTTTACCACTATCTGCATTGATAGGTGTATTTTTACCTCGTATGATGAATCAATATAACGAAAGGGAAAAAAGTAAAAACACTTATCGTATTATCATGTTAGTTGCTTTAATTTATGGTGTTTTAGCTGGCATAGGTATATTAGTTGTTACTCCATTTTTACCTTGGGTATTTGGTGTAGGTTACGAGGACTCGTTGTATTATTTACAGCTTTTTGCGGTGTGGCCAATGTTATTTGGTTTACGTCAAGTATTAGCTGCTAGGCTAACTGCTCAAAAAAGACAGCGTTGGCGATCTTGGGTTGAAGCCATGGGTTTAGTTTTGGTCGCTGTACTAAACTTTGTGCTATTGCCTCAATTTGGTGCTGAAGCAGCTATAATCGCCCTATTAGTAACTGAGGTATTCGTCACGCTGGTGATGTCTTTATTTATTTATCAAAACCGATACAGTAATAATATTTATTTTAAATAATGAGCATATATGAGTACTTTTAGTGTTGAACAACGTTGGTTATCTGGACTTTTAGATCAAATTGATTTTCAGCTTCGAGGTGGTGATCGCGGACGTAAAGACAATAACTTTGATTGGGAATGGTTTAGAAAATTACCAACAGCTCATTTTATTGATGCACGACGGTATGTACGAAGAGTACTGCATCAGGTTTGGGGCAAGCCACCTAAAGGGTATACTACTCAATGGCTGCAAGATAACTACTTAAATTTATGGCAAACCCGAGTGCTACTTACAGATGCTCTGAGTCGTCGTTTGTTTGATGATGCAATCGTACTTAAAATTGTAGGCTATCGTCGTGCATTTTATCCCCCTGAGGCTTTCGATACCTATTTAGAAGTAATGAGTGAGTCACAACCATTCTCACACCCCAACCTGCCTCACAGCTATATGGGTACACCCTTACATATCTTTGATGTACATAAAAACGAGCGTGCCAAAATAATTGCTACCCTAGGACTTGTAGAGTCACTTAATCTTTATCGACAATATTTTGTGGAACGCGATGGCATTAATTTTGCGCCACAGAATGGTGAAGTCGTTTTAGATTGCGGTGCATGTGTTGGTGAAATTGCTACTATATTTGCCATGCATGTAGGGGAGACTGGACAGGTACATTTATTTGACCCTATGCCTGTGCATGTGGCGTTTTGTAACCAGCAAAAAATATTGAATCCGCACCTGAAAAATCGAATGCATGTTGTGCCAATGGCTGTTGGAGCAATCAGTAATAATCAGGAGCCTTTATCGGCATCCACTTCCGCTTCCGCTGAAATTCAACCCAATGCAATAACCAATACTTCTTTTCCATTTATATCAATTGATGACTATGTGCATGAACATAATATTCGAGTGAATGTCATTAAAATGGATATTGAAGGGGGGGAATACGACGCATTAAAAGGGGCAGAAAATACACTGCGTGAATTCCAGCCAAGACTAATGATCTCAGTCTATCATCGTCCTGATGATTTATGGGTGTTAAGGGAGCTAATTCAACAAATTAATCCTAACTATAAATTTTATTTTGGGCATCATACACCCGTTCAATGGGAATCAGTGTTATATGCTGTATAAAAATAATCTTAATAAGTCACTACAACTTAAGTGACCGGCGGGAATTGAAAGTACTGTTCCAGCAAAAATAGCTAAATTATTCTCTTGCAGTTGCCTAAGAATTTTATTTATGAATATATTAATCTTTTGTGTTAGTCAACATTTAATCAGGGATAAGTTTTAATTTTTAAAGAAATATCAAGCCTAAAATAGTTAAAAATGATACTTTCGTAAGAGATCTATTTCTGTAAATTGATATTTAACTCACCCTACCTAATATATTTTAGCTATTTTTCGTTAAGTTAAAATTAAATAAACTATTTAACAACCCCAACACACATAAGCCTTTCGCTACTTTCTAAATACTCTAAACCATTTCTAGAAAAAACTTCTCTAATTTTTTTAGGCTCGGTTATGTTATCTTTAATTAATAAATCTTCATGGTGTTTTTTGCCTTTGCCAACAGGAATTATTTCAATACTACTACAGAAATCTCCCATCAATTCAATCATTTTATCCATTGTAAAAAAACGAATATCATAAAGAGGGTCATTAATTTTCAAACTATTAAAGTACTCAACAAATTGTTGATTATGAGCATTGTGAACCGTAGCTACTATTCTCTTCTTTGTAATTCTAACTTGTTCCGCAATTAGGTTTTTTATCTGTTCATCGTCAAATAGTACCCAAAACCCATTGTGATAACTAAGATCAAACGATTTGTCAGGATATGAAAATTCAAATGCACTCATTTGGCGGATTACGTTTGAAAATTCTGAAAATTTTTGTTTCGCTCGATGAACTGCTTCTTCAGAAAAGTCCATACCTTCGCAATTAAGCTCACGTCGACGAAGTTCAGCCATATCACGAAAACTGCCCGCACCGATTTCTAGTAATTTCTCCTCATCGGGGTTAAGAATTGCATGAATATAATAAGCGTGCCGTAAATCTTGTTGATAGTGATCGAAAATATCCACCCATTTTTCATTCCAATCTTTACTTTCGGATAAGGGGGTTAGTTTATTTAGTTTCATTTGGATCCCTATAGTTCATATTCAACATAACCTCTAGTATATATTTTCTCTACTCTATTATTGTTAATATCAGATTCAATCTCTCCCGTGATAAAACAATTTATATGATTTAAAACCATGTCGTATCCTGACTTATTGCTAAAGGCAATACCAGCTGAAAATCTTGGGTTGATGTCCATTAAAAATACTTGCTCATCAACTATTATAAACTCAACATTGAAACAACCTACCATTTTAAGTGAATGAGCTACTTCTATTGCTAAAGATTCACATATATGCTGAGGTAAAGTACGTACAGTTATGCCTGCTCCATTTGATGTGCGCAGTAACTCCTCCCGAGCTATAGCAATGCACTTTTCTCCATTAGATTGACGGATGACATCTACAACAACAATTGTACCATTAAAAAATGGCTGAATAATATATTCACAGCCTTTGAAGCGTTGTTGCCAAAACTTTAGGTCAGAATAGTTTTGTGCATACTGAATTCCTTCACTACTGCGTCCGTAACGTGGTTTTAAAATAGCAGGAAATTCTATAAAACTTAAAGTATCTACTTTTAGTTTAGTACTCTGTATTGCTACTATATGGGAGTTTTTTTTAAACGTTTTATAAACTTTATATTTGTCTCTAGCTATTTTTATGGATGTTGGATTGGAGATACAAATGGTAATACCTTTTTGTGTGAATGTACTATAGTTTTTTGCCAGCACATCAACTTCTGGATCTGTTAGAGGGATAACGTAGTTAATTTGGTGATTTTGGCAAATTAATAATATATCTTGGATATAGTTATCCTCGTCTTTTGCGGAGCTAACTTGATAAAAGCTATTTACCAAACGTGAGGCAGGGGTCCAAGTGGAAGGATACAAATTACATCCTACAAGTTTTACTGTCGGTATTTTTATTAAGCTGGTAATCACAGCCTCAGCAGACATCGAACCTAATGCGGTTATTAAAATATTCATGTTTAGGTCAATTTTCATAATGTATTGGATAGGATTTCACAGATTTTATCTTGTGAATTTTTTTCTAAGCTAGGAAACATCGGCAAACACAATACTCTGCTAGCTCTATCCCTTGAATACTTGCATATCTGCCCACTCGCTAAATAATCTAAAGTATCTAGACTTGGGTAAAAATATCTGCGGGGTACTATATCGTTTTCTTTCAACTTCGCTTCAACTTTTAATAATTCAGCTTCGCTTTTGAATAGCACAGGAGCATAAGCATAGTTATTTTGGCTATGTTTATTCCATTGCTGAAATACTATTTTATCCTGTAATGATTCTTGGTAAGTTTGCCATACTTGCTTGCGTCCTGCATTAATGGTTTCTATTTCATCAAGCACACATAGTCCCATAGCAGCTTCAAATTCATTCATTTTGGCGTTGATTCCTATCGACTCGATAGATGTTGGGCCAGTAATACCAAAATTAATTAATAAACGTATTTTCTTCGCCAATTCATTATCATTGGTAATCACAGCACCTCCTTCAATGGTATGAAAAAGTTTAGTGGCATGAAAACTCAACGTACTGATATCACCATAATTCAAAACACTTTGCCCTTTATATTGGCTGCCAAAAGCATGCGCAGCGTCGTAAATCACTTTTAAATTGTGCTTATTAGCAATTATTTGAATAGCTTCGACTTCGCAAGGATTACCAAATACATGTACGGGGACTATAGCACTGGTTTTTGTGGTAATGAGTTGTTCAATATTAGTAGGATTTAGGTTAAAACTGTGTGGGTCAATATCAACAAAAATAGGGTTCAATCCTTCCCATACTAAGGTATTGGTGGTGGCGGCAAAGCTAAATGGTGTGGTAATTACTTCACCTTTTAGATTTAAGGCTTTATAAGCTACTTGTAGTGCCAAAGAACCATTGGCTACAAGAATAAGATGCTTAACACCCAGATAAGCAGACAAACGCCTTTCCAATTCTAATAAAAGATTGCCACGGTTAGTCAACCAACCACTATCATAGATTTGGTCTATATAGGCTTTAAATTTTTCTTTATTCGGCAAATAAGAGCGAGTAACTGGAATCATATTTTTGTATCAACCAACTCTAACAAATACTGTCCATAACTATTCTTACTCAGTAATTTGCCTTGCTGTATAAGAGAGTCCTTTGTTAACCAACCATTGTTGTAACCTATTTCTTCTAAACAAGCGATTTTAAAGCCTTGGCGTTTTTCAATTGTTTCTACAAACATCCCAGCTTCCATCAGACTTGCATGCGTTCCTGTATCAAGCCATGCAAACCCTCGCCCAAGTAACTCTACACTTAAATCACCACGCTCAAGGTACATTTGATTAATACTGGTGATTTCAAGTTCGCCACGCTGAGAGGGCTTAACATTTTTAGCAAGTTGGATCACATCATTATCGTAAAAATATAAACCTGTTACTGCGAAATTAGACTTTGGTTGCTGAGGCTTTTCTTCAATAGAAATTGCACATTTTTGCTTATCAAACTCTACTACACCAAAACGTTCAGGATCTTTCACTTGATAACCAAAAATAGTTGCACCTTTTTTGCGTTTTGCGGCTAGACGTAACATGGGGGTAAAACCTTGACCATAAAAGATATTATCGCCTAGGACTAAGCAAACTTGATCATTACCAATAAATTGTTCACCAATAATAAAAGCTTGTGCTAGACCATCGGGACTAGGCTGAATGGCATATTCTAGTTGAACACCAAATTGCTCCCCATTGCCTAAAAGCCGTTTAAAACTATCTATATCTTCATGTGTGGAAATAATTAAAATATTACGTATTTCAGCCAACATCAGCACTGATAATGGGTAATAAATCATTGGTTTGTCATAAATTGGCAAGAGTTGCTTTGATATACCTTTTGTGATGGGATATAATCTCGTCCCTGAACCGCCTGCTAAAACAATTCCTTTAATTGACATGGTGGGATAATCCTAATCGTTCTCTATGGAAGGAACTATTTTGTATTCTTCGACACCAATCTAGATGATTCAAATACCACTCTATAGTCTTGTAGATACCTGTTTCAAAAGTTTCTTGTGGTTTCCAACCAAGCTCTTTGGTAATTTTTGAAGCATTAATGGCGTAACGCTTATCGTGACCTGGTCTATCTGCTACAAAAGTAATTAAATCTTGGTAAGGTTGTCCATTTTTACGTGGTGATAATTGGTCTAGAATTTGGCAAATCTTTTTGACCACGTCAATATTTTGCTTTTCATTGTATCCCCCAATGTTATACGTTTCCCCTACCTTACCTTGTGTAAGTACTTGATAAAGTGCGCGAGCATGATCCTCCACATACAACCAATCTCGAATTTGATCACCTTTACCATAAATCGGTAAAGGTTTTTCTTCTAGTGCGTTAAGAATAATTAAAGGAATAAGCTTTTCAGGAAAATGGTATGGGCCATAGTTATTAGAGCAATTGGTAATTATTGTCGGTAAACCATAGGTTCTGTGCCAAGCACGAACAAGATGATCAGAGCTGGCTTTACTGGCGGAATAAGGTGAACTTGGGGCGTAAGCTGTAGTTTCTGAGAATAAATCAGAAGTTCCTATTAAATCACCATAAACCTCATCAGTACTGATGTGATGAAAACGAAAACTCTGCTTCTTTTGTCTAGAGAGCGATTGCCAATAAGAATAAGCAACCTCAAGTAAGTTATATGTACCGATGATATTGGTTTGAATAAATTCAGCAGGACAGTCAATGGATCTATCAACATGACTCTCAGCAGCTAGGTGCATGACGACATCAGGCTTATATTGAATAAAAATACGATTAAGCTCTGAACAATTACAAATATCGACCTGTTCAAAGTCATAGCGAGAATTATTACTTACACGGGCTAAAGATTCTAAATTGCTCGCATAGGTGAGTTTATCGAGATTAATAATGCTGTTTTGTGTGTTTTGGAGGATATGACGAATGACAGCTGAACCAATAAATCCAGCACCGCCAGTAATAAGAATTTTAAATTTTGACTCTTGTGTATTCATTGAGTTAACTTATTATCCAATAAACTTAACAATATAATTTTCAAGATGTAGAATCATAATCTTTAACTACGATTACTCACTATCCTTATACATTAAGGCGGTTATCTGTTCTGAAATCAGCCCCATTAAAAAAATCATGATGCTACCTGTATAAAGCAGTGCACTCATATTGGTAAAACGACCTGCATCCCACAAAGTATAGCCATACCAGCCCGTTCCAATCATAAATAGGAGAATCGCGATTGGAAGAAACATTTTTAAAGGTGAGAATAACGTAGCAATTTTAAAAATAATTAGAAAGAAGCGGATACCATCTTTTAATGGTTGAATATGACTTTTACCTATGCGTTTTGCAGCATGTATTGGAACATAAGTTACTGAGTAACCTGCGCGGAAAAATGCCATAGTACTGGTGGTAGGGTATGAAAATCCATTCGGTAGCAAATATAAAAACTCACGAAATTTGTCTGCACGAACTGCGCGGAACCCTGAAGTTAAGTCTTGCACTTTCTGTTCAGTCATATAAGTCGCAAGGTTGTTATAGAGTGCATTGGCAACACCACGACCAATACTGGCTTGAGAGCCTTTTTGTCTTGCACCTACCACCAAATCATAGCCTTGTTCAATTTTCTCAATCAAGCGGGGGATATCTTGCGGATCATGCTGCCCATCTGCATCCATAAATACAATGATGTCACCTGTTGCAGTGCGTGCCCCTGTTTTAATGGCTGCACCATTACCTTTTGAGTAAGGATGAGTGACTACTTTAGCACCAGCAGTTTCTGCAACTTGTTTTGTTTGGTCTGTAGAACCATCATTTACCACAATAATTTCATGAGCAAGCTGTAATTGTTGAATCTGTGCAAGGGTTTGACCAATTGCAGCAGATTCATTTTTTGCAGGGAGAACTATGCTAATTTTCAATTGATTGCCCTTACCATTTTAATAAATTGCTGTATTTTAACATTTTTACACTTCATCCATTTTTAGGTGATAATGTACTCTTTTCTTGTAATTGTTCCTTTAATATCTCTTCTACACGTTGTACTTCAAAGTCATATTCTCGTTTAGTACGTTGAAATTTGGTCTGATGTTGATACACAACTTTGGTCTTTTCAAGCAGTGTCAGAGCTTGTGTTGTATAGCCTGCCGAGCCTATTTCTGCCACCATCATCATTCCTGCTTCGACATCATTATAACGGGGCAAGGCAATCAGATATTGTGCCAAAGCATCATCAGGTTGTTTTTTTACAAGATACAGTTTTGCTTTAAGATAAGGTGATACACGCTGATATACTGAAAACTGATGATATTGTGGATTGTGATCCATCTCCTGAATCAGTTCTAAGCTTAAATCAGTATAAGCATGTATTTGGTGTTCACTGACGTATTCTGTCAATACTCGTATGGCTTTGACTGCTTGTGCATCAAAAGGTTGCTTTTGTAATCGTTGGGCAGTATCAATAAAGTCTTGTTCGGTTGCGATTTGTGCATAGACTTTTTGTAATAATAACTGCAAATTAAGTAAAGCACTGTCAGGCATACGCTGCATAGCCTGCTCTAAAAAATGATTGGCTTCTTGTACTCGCCCTTGATTCATCAGCACACCTGCAATCGCATTTTGTGCTCGTGGTGAGTTGGGGCTTATTTTTGCCCAATAGATTTCCAATTCAGCCGTTTTCCCCCAAAGTTTGGCACGTTCATAAGTAAAAAAGCTAAGTATTGAAAAAATCACCAGTGTAATCAATATCACCAGTTTAGGATTCATTTTTTCTTGCAATAAATATAATCCACTGGCGATAGGCAGGAATAAAAACAATGCCGCTAAATAATTACGATGCTCAAAGTAGAGTTCCAATCCCAGTACAGTCGATTCCATTAGATGTGCAGCAAAGAAAAATAAAATAGCGACACTAAAGAGTGGGAATTTCTTACGAGCAATGAATGCACTGAGTGATAAAGCCGCTAAGAATAAAATTGACCCTAATGTACTGATGGGTTGCAATAACCCTTTGGAAATATTGTAGCCATCTTGATACAGCCCTTTTAGCTCAATCTGTGGAATATATAGGTTATACAGATATTCCGTGACAATACGAGCTTCACTAAATAAGCGTTCAACCTGATTAAAGTTACGGTTTGGCCATAAATGTTCAGAAAAATTTAACTCTCGAAAAATGAGACAAAGCACTGCTAATGACGGTAGCCATAAGCAAATCGCTCGCCATTGCCATATTGGTTTATGGATTTTATTGGGATTACAAAACTCAATCACTAGGATTAAAAGTGGCAATAATGCCCCATTTTCTTTGCTATAGGTTGCCAGTATCGTACCTGCACCTATGGCAATCATCATACCCAAATAAGCTATTATCGGGCGAGTGGCTAAAGCTTGCCTTGCTTTTAAATAACCAATAATCCCGACCAGACTAAATAGCGTAGCAAGCTGTGCCATACGCTGCACAATATACAGCGTGGTGGACACCATATATGGATGTAACAACCAACAAGCGGTTGCTAAAATAGCAATCCAAACTGCTTTTTGTTCTTTATAGGCATAATTTTTCAGTAATAATAAGATTGCCCAGCACAGCAACACCCCATTGAGCAGATGAATTAGCAGATTGGTATATTTAAATGGATAAGGACTGGTTGGCCATGTATTGGCATCTATTAGAAAACTGGCAAGTGAAATCGGACGACCTGTCGGTCCAGCAAAGCCTGAACTTACAAAAGCACGTACTTTGTCCCAATTATTAATTGTTCCATAAGTGCCGAGAGGCTTTAAATTAGGATAATCATCAAAAAGAAAATTACCATCTAGCCCTACTATATAAAGTAAAAAACACAGAAGCAGAAATAAATATAGCGTAATAATGGGCAGGCAGGTTTTCATCATTATTGTAATAATCCATAAATACAATAACGCCTATCATAAGATAGGCGTTATACGACCATGATACTAAATCATTAAGAGCGGCAATTTGCTGGTAATAATTGATCAGTTAAAGTAGAATTACTAGGTTTTTTACATTTCCATTCAATAGAGCCTGTAGCTGCAGTTGGACTTAGAACTAGTGTATCCGTAGCAGCCCCTGTACCAACTTTATTATTATATAGGATAGAAATTAGACCATTGGTAACCGTTACAGAAGTTACTGCATTACCTTTAATATTAGTAGCTGTAGCATCTAATCCAGCACTTTGGTTATTTGATGGGTAACGATTATTTGTCGCATAAAAGTCAGCGACGCCAGCTTTGGCTCCACCAGCTAAGTTCAAGCCCTCAGTAACGTGAGCACGTTTGGTGTAGTTTTGGTACGCAGGAATCGCAATCGCAGCCAAAATACCGATAATAGCAACAACAATCATAAGCTCGATGAGCGTGAAGCCCTTCTGCATTGTATTCATAACATTCTCCACAAATGTTGTTAATTTAGTTATAAGCTTTGTAAGCTATTTTAATATTAGCACTAAACGTGCCAACTTTTATTATAGACAATTTACACAGAAAAACAGCACCTTACACATAAAAAATTTAAGTCTTTTAATTTGACTGTGCATTTTTGTTAAAAAGTGACATATTTTGTCAGTTTGAATTTTTATACTTTGGACAAATATTGTCATTATGTGATGCGTATCACATATATTTGCTTGTTCTTTTTTAGGTGTTGTGATGTCGTTCTTTATGTTGGAGTCTATCGCTTGAAATTTTCGGGGTATAGTAGGGCGCTATTTCTACCATCGTCTGTGCATCTCAATCTCACTCTTTACTGAGTTTATGACACGTTATTTCAGTTGCTTCAATTTGCGCGTTTGAGTCGCGTAACCATTTTGCATTGGCAGGACTTTAAAGTAAGTACGCTGTTTCTTTAAAGGCATTACAATCATCTAGACTGATTAGCACCACGGCTTGTTTATCTTCTTTATTAACCCGAATCGCGGATAAGGATTTTCTTTAAAATCATAAGATAAACGTAATTCTATGATTAGTTTTTAGCGTTATCAGATCAAAGATAGACTTTTTTATGATCAAAATGATGGATAAGTCTTAACATGAATGATCTCATTTCCTTAAGCAGGATTCGGGTTTATTAATAAGTACAGGTGCATGATCGTCTATAACGTAATCGAGTATATCCGCTAAATTGTCTTGCAGCTCAGCACATGTAATGACTTTCATTTCTGCTCCTTAAAAATTTTCTTTATCTAAAAGCTGGGTAGTCTGTTTTAATCGGGTAGGGACCTTATTTTGAGTTTGACATACTTCAACAAATTGCTCGAACTGAGCATGACTTAACTGAATATGAGAGTGTTCTTGTAAAACTTGCGGTGCGTGATTTTGAATTAAATAAATAAAAAACTCGGTGAGTGTAGCGTAGCCTAGAGTAGCGGCAGTTCGTTATGCCAATTGCTTTGTTTCAGCATCTAGATGTATTTCTATACATTCATTGTTGGTCATCATTCATCTATTTTTGAGCATAAAATTTTTTATATTTCGCATGACGCATAACAAACATAAAATTTTAAGGTCGGTATGAATACAAAAAGTCTCTTTTGGAGATCGCTCATTTTTAATTAGGCGGACTAAAACACGTTTTTAACACCTTACGCATTTTTTGAGGATATGGACAAACGTGAAAAATTTGTCGTTATAAAAGCATGTCTATATGGACAAAATATAAAATTGAGTAAATAAATAGAATTCAACAGTTTGGAGCGTGTCCATATAAAGTGACTTATGGAATGTATTTAATTAATGATTGTTGTTGCAATTATTGGTGTATTAGCAGCAGTCGCTTTACCTGCCTATCAGGATTATACAGTTAAGGCAAAAGTTTCAGAGGTATTGTTAGCTGCATCTGCTTGTCGTACCAATGTGTCTGAAGTATATCAAAGTGCTAGTTCTTTACCTGCAGCAGGCAAATGGGGCTGTGAAACTACTAATCCAACTAAGTATGTAAAATCGGTTGCAACGAATGGTATAGGAACGATTGTAGTGACTTCATCAAGTGCTTTGCCTACTGCTGCAGCTGAGAAAACTATTGCAATGGTACCTTTACAAGCAGGTTCTACAGCAGGTTCACAAGTTACAGCAACAGGAGTTGGAACAGTGACTGGCTGGAAATGTGGTCCTGGTTCTGGCACAGATGCCATGCCTAAAAAATATTTACCAGGTACATGTCAGGAAACTATTGCTACTACTGACGATGCAACTCCTGCTACTTCATAATTTAGTTAATTTAAAAAGACTGGTTCGCCAGTCTTTTTTTTAATTTTTAGAATGTAATTAGAGCTTAAATTAATATGAATGGTAAATTCGAACAGCTTTATGAGAAAAAAAGTAGAATTCATCAATATAACACTATAAATTGTGCTGTTGAATTTTATCAACAAGAAGTTTTACGTTTTCTTTCAATTGCAGGGACATTGAAGGAAAATGGATTATCAAATAATCCTCAAAGTGTAGATGCTCGATATTTTAGTCATATATTGACAAGAAGCCTAATTGAAAACTTTTTTATTATGATTTACGTTTTTGACTCTGTAAATGATTCTGAAACAAGATTTAATGAGATATTGAATGGTTTTAAACAGGATTATTTAAAATTATATAATGAGTCTGAACTACCATTTAAAGAAGAATTAGCGGTTCCTCAGAGTGACTGGAAAGATCTTAAAAAACCAAAAGATATAAAAAGTATATTAAATGCGGTGAAAAATGAAAATGAGGAAAAGTTAGGGTATTTATATTTTGTGTACAGAATAACAAGTTTTGATACTCACGGGAAAAATTTATTAGTTTTTCTTCAACAAAGTTTTGAAAATACTTCTAATTTAAATTTTCCGATTTTAGATATAAATAATATTTTAAATTTAATAGCAAATGAATATATTGCAATTTGGCAGCAAATAGAGCAAAAGTAATATGTCCAAACCCCTAAAATTTTTTCTAAGCCATTTATCTATTTCATTTTTGATTGCTTTACTCGTAGTTGGACTGGTATTTTTCATCTGGTATCCATCGCCTCTCGTAAGCGCGGTTGGCGTTACCCATATTTTTTTAATGCTATTGGCAATCGATGTGATTGTTGGTCCAGTCTTGGGTTTATTGGTCTATAAAGAAGGTAAAAAAACTCTAAAATTTGACCTTGTGGTAATTATTACTATTCAAATTTCTGCTTTATGTTATGGATTATTTGCTATTGAGCAAGGTCGTCCTGCATGGTTAGTATTTCATGCAGATCGTTTTGAATTAGTTCGAAAAAATAACATTATTCTAGATAGTATTGATCAGGCTCAGCCCCAATTTCAATATGTATCATGGACTAAACCAGAATTTGTTGCAGTAAAGTCGGCAACTAGTACAGAGCAACGCCAAGATGATATGTTTACAGAGGTATTGGGTGGTATTTCTATTGCTCAACAGCCAGAACGATATATAGAGCTGACTCAAGCTAAAACCCAAATCCAAAAACGTGCAGTGCCAGTTGAAGAATTGGAACAGTACAACTCAAAAACAGAAGTTAAAAAAACTTTAGCAAAATATCCCAATGCAGATGCTTGGTTACCACTTAAAGCCAATGCTATCGATATGGTCGTCTTAATTAATAAAGACACTGCGGAAATCATTAAAATCGTCGACCTCCGTCCTTGGGATTAGTATTTACGAGAAAATCTAAAAAAGCAGATTACTCTTCAATCTGCTTTTTGTTTATCATATGCCAAACTTTCACTGCCTGATATTTCCATGAAATTCACGCTCGCCCTCATTGCAGCAATCCTGATCTCCCTGGCATGGCTTATGCCTATTCATTACCGTCCATGGGTCACTTATACAGGTGAGCTATATGCTTTTTTTGCACTATTTGCATTAGCCGCAATTTGCTTAAAAGAAAAAATAAAATTGCCTGTAGTAAGTTTGCCATTATTACTACTCGCCTGTGTGCCCCTTGTACATTTGTTGGCAGGGCAGGTGTTTTTCTTTAGCATCGCCATGATGGGCTTTATTTTCGTGTTTAGTTTTTGGCTGGCCAGTGTACTGGGTTATCACCTTTCAACAGGAAACTATAGCCGGGAAGAAACCTTTATTAATCTGAGCTATGTGTTTCTGGCTTCAGGTACCGCCACAGGCATTATCGCAATTTGCCAATGGACAAATCTGGATGCAATATTGCCAGGTATGGTGAATATTAGCGGCAACCAGCGACCTTATGCCAACTTTGCTCAACCGAATAATATGGCGACTTTTTTAGTCATGGCATTGATGAGCTGTTTGTACCTCTATGAAAAGAAAAAAATCCAGACCAAATGGTTGTTTGCCTGCGCTGCTGTGATTGTTATGGGAGTGGCTTTAAGCCAGTCACGTACTGCTTGGGTTGCTGCCATCGCCATCATGCTGTATTTAGCTTTCTATCAATATAAAGGAATTATTCGCCTGAAATGGTATTACAGCATCGCTTGGTTCATTTTCTTTATTGCATGTATTGTCACTTTTCCATTACTCAGTCAGTTGGCTGCTCAAGCGATGGATACGGACGTGGTACAAAGCAGGGATGTGGTATCTCGTGCCACCGGCGATATGTCACGCCTCGCGATCTGGCAGCAAATGCTGGCTGCAATTCAGGCGCAGCCATGGTTTGGCTATGGCTGGTATCAGACCAGCGTCGCTTTTGTCTCGATTAGTGATACCGTTCAAGGCCCGGTCTGGATTCGTAGCGCACATAATTTTATTCTGGACTTTTTGCTCTGGAATGGACTGATCATCGGTCTGCCTTTCTTGGCATATTTTGGTTATTTAGGCTATCAGTTACAACGCTGGGTGCATACGCCAGAATCTGTCATCGGAATCTTGATGATCGGGGCTTTTGTGACACATGCCATGTTTGAGTTTCCGCAGCACTATGCCTATTTCCTGTTACCTGTAGGTTTTATTCTAGGTACAGTTTTGGCGCAAAATCCGAAGATCAAAACCATTACTTTACCGGCATTTGCTTTGCAACTGACTTGGGGAATTGGTTTCGTAATCTTACTGCTGATTTATCGGGATTATGACGTTGCAGTACCAAAACTCGGGCAAAGTATTCATTATGAAAAACAGCCGGAAAAAATCACCAATGAAAAACCGATTTATCTGCTGACCGAATTTAATCATCGCATCGCCTGGATTCGTCTGAATCCTTATAGCAAAGTCTCTGCTGAGCAGATAGACGAAGGGGAGAAGATGGTATTAACTTACCCTACCAAATATAACCTGATCAAATATGCCAAACTTTTAGCATTTAATGGTTACGAGACTGAGGCTAAGCATCAGCTGCAGCGCTTGAAAGTGATCCAGAAAACTGAAATGAGTTATGAGGAATTAACGCAGAATATGCCTCGCTAAAGATAAGAAAAAGCCAGCAAATGCTGGCTTTTTCTTATCTTAATTTTGAGTTTAGAGCTGACTTTGAATATAGTTTTCGATACCAATACTTTCGATCAGATCAATCTGCGTTGTCGTCCAGTCCAGATAATTTTCTTCTTTTTCCAGGATTTCCCGAACCAGATCACGCGTCACATAATCCATTTGGGTTTCAGCCAATGCGACAGCTTTCTGGATAGCTTCGATATTTTCTTTGACTTTGCGCACATCACAATGCAGCACTTCTTGAGTATGCTGGCCGATATACAGTTTGCCCAGATTCTGTAAATTCGGCAGACCTTCCAAAAATAAAATACGTTCAATAATTTTATCGGCATGTTTCATCTGAACAATGGATTCTTTATATTCTGCCGAGCCCAGTTTCTCAATGCCCCAGTCATTAAACATGCGCGAATGCAGGAAATACTGGTTAATGGCAGTTAAGTGGTGATACAACACCTGATTGAGCTGATTAATCACATCACGATTGCCTTTCATCGCATAACTCCATTTGGACCTGTTTTATCTTTCTAAGAAAGCGCTCTAATACTGATAGTAAAGCAAGTCAGGGGCAAATGGCGAGTAATTTATCAAATCAAAAGTAAAACCTCGTTTTCAAGGCAGGGATATAAATGAGTGACCTAAGCCATACGACATGAAATGTCGTTTCAAATTAACATTTTTAACTTTGGATATTCTATTGGTTATTTTCATTGATAAAATAATCGTATGAAAACACTTAAATTACGCATTAAAGATAAACATTCCAAGATATTAGAGCAATTAGCATCTGAAGTGAATTTCGTCTGGAATTATGTCAATGATTTAAGCTTTAAACACCTTAAAAGAAAAGGTGAATTTTTCAGTGCTTACGATATTGTTAAATATACGAAAGGTACATCTAGGCTTTGTGGGTTACATAGTCAAACCATTCAGGCTGTTACCGAAGAATTAGTCATACGCAGAAAGCAATTCAAGAAGACTAAACTAAAATGGCGGGTCAGTCATAAGAAATCAGCCAGAAGATCACTAGGTTGGATCCCCTTCAAGAAAGTAGCAATCAAGTATGCTAATGGTCATATCCAGTATGGCAAGCATCAGTTTAAGATATGGGATAGCTATGGACTGTCAAATTACAGTATCAAGACCGGTTCGTTTGTCGAGGATGCGCGTGGCCGTTGGTATGTCTGCTTAGTTGTGAATAGCCCTAAAATTGAGAAATCGACTGCGACTAATTTGATTGGGATTGATCTGGGCTTAAAGGATATAGCCACTTGTTCGGATGGTACGATAATTTCAAATCCCAAGTTCTACCGTCAATATGAACAGAAATTAGGGATTGCTCAACGAGCTAAAAATAGAAAACGTGTCCGTGCATTACACGCCAAGATTGCAAACTGTCGTAAAGACCATTTACACAAAGCAAGTACGATGCTTATAAAGAAAAATGCACTAATTGTTGTAGGCGATCTGAGTGCGAAAAAACTGGTGAAAACCAAGATGGCGAAGTCTGTTCTGGATACCGGATTTTCAGCATTCAAGGCCATGCTCAAGTATAAATGCGAGAACGCAGGAGTATGGTTTGAAGAAGTTAGTGAAAGTTTCACAACCCAAATGTGTTCGTGCTGTGGTGAGGTCACTGCAAGCAGTCCGAAAGGTAGAGCAGATTTGCGAATAAGAGTATGGGAATGTGAAAACTGTTCAAGTGTTCTGGATCGGGACTTGAACAGTGCTAAGAACATACTTGCGCTTGGGCATAAGCGTCTCGCAGGAGAAATCAGCTCTATTTAGAGAGGTGAGGATGTCAAGGAACAGCAAATGAAAATCGCAATCGACTCGATCCAAGCTTGGATCAACGGCAATAAAAACCCGCCAGAGTCAAAGGCGGGGGAGGAGTAATGATCAAAGATCATTGTTTTTCATTATGCTTATAGGGATAAATCTTTCTAAATTTATGCTGCAACGGCCAGCCGTGCTGCAATTTGTGAAACTTCATCACTGATGATCATACGAGCTTCTGGTGCACAGCGGCCACAGCAAGTCCCTAAGTCCAACATATCGCGAACATCACGATAACTTTCAGCGCCATTTGCAATAGCATCTTTGATGTCTTGATCTGTAATGCCACGGCATAGACAAACGTACATAGGACACAACCACAATGATTAAATAAGATAAGTAATATTATTGATAATTGTTATCGTTTGTCAATAAAAATCATTTGAAATAGCTTTTATCATGATTGATGATTTAGATAAAAAAGTACCACCTGAGCGGAAACCCAAGTACTGCTCGGATTTCCACACAAAAGCGATTCATGATTTAGAATGAGATATTGCAGGGTGGGGATTGAGTAATTTTTATAACTTATTGATTAATGATGACAATGCCATCCATTTCAACCAAGGCATCTTTAGGCAGGCTGGCCACACCTAAAGCGGCACGTGCTGGATAGGGTTGGGCAAAATACTCCCCCATAATTTGATTGACCAGTTGAAAGTGAGATAAGTCGGTCAGGAAAATATTCAGTTTGGCAATATCTGCCAAAGAGCCACCAGCGGCTTCACAGACTGCTTTTAAGTTATCAAACACCCGGCGAATTTGAGCTTCAATGCCTTCAACCAGTTCCATACTATAAGGATCCAGACCAATTTGACCTGATAGATATAAAGTATCACCCACTAAAATGGCTTGCGAATAAGTACCAATCGCAGCAGGGGCATTTTCAGTATGGATTACTTGGCGCGACATTAATTTCTCCTTTTATCATCGACATACATCATATTCGATCAATTCGGCCGATCAAAGCACTATCGTTTTAAATGATTAACTCGCTTTAGAGGCTTCACTGAAAACGACGGGCTGAGCCAGGCGGATAATTCGCGGGAAACCGAAATACATACGTAAATCTCGGATAATCTGCGCAATCTGTTTACGGTTATGCACCACGATATTGACATAGGTTTTGTCATCCTGAGTACGCACCATTTCCACCCCAGAATGCGCTTTACGACATTGGTAAATCAGGTCGGAAATCTGTTCGTCATTCATGTCTAGGTCAATGCTGAGATAGGCAGTAAAGCTGATGTCTTCCAGATCATCAGAGGTCCACT
The DNA here is from genome assembly GCF_022809915.1 of Acinetobacter lwoffii. Lineage (GTDB taxonomy): Bacteria > Pseudomonadota > Gammaproteobacteria > Pseudomonadales > Moraxellaceae > Acinetobacter > Acinetobacter lwoffii_M. The sequence goes on from NZ_JALGQY010000001.1 coordinate 175,347, forward strand.
GCAACAACATGATATTTTCTGGATGCTGATGCTGTTCATGCAGCAGGTTGTGGCAGCGCGCACGATGTACAATCAGACCACGACGGGTCAAATGACCCTGAATCGGATCACCCAGCACAGGATTACAGCAATGGGCATATTTGACATCGACACCTTCGGTTCCCTGAATCAGACGGTCTGAGCTGGCAATATTCTGATGCTGGTCCTGGGCAAATAAATGGTTGGCCACCAGTTGCGGTAATAAATCACCGACTGCAATCTGTTCAAATAGCTGTTCCTTGCTGGAAACATGGCGCCACTCCAAGAGGTTTTTCCAGTCTGCTTCAGTCAGATCGCGAATCGAACGATGAAACAGTTTTAGTGCACGATTGAGTGCCTGTTGTCCGACCAGACGCTGCTCGTCTGGATCCTGATCGCGCAGAATATTCTGAATAGCACGACGAGCTTTCTGGGTATTAATAAAACTGAGCCAATCCGGATTCGGGGTGGCGAGGACATCAGTAATGATTTCGACTACCTGACCACTGACTAAAGGAGTCGACAGTGGTTTGGTTTCATTATTAATTTTTGCACCCACCGCATGATTGCCTAGGAATAAACTCGCGGCATAAGCAAAGTCAACCGCCGTGGCGCCTTGTGGCAATTCATGTAAATGGCCGTGCGGGGTATAGACCCAGATTTTTTCTTGGTGCAGATAGTCCAGTAATTCACTAAAAGTGGTTTTGGCACATTCACCATCGACCAGGACATTCAGATTCTGCATCGAGGCCTGAATCGCAGAGCGGCAGGCCTGCGGGGCACTTTCACCGAGTACGACGCCAAAACGTGCTGCTTTACGCATCAGTTCGGTTTGAATGGTGAGCGACAGGGTCGTCTCTTCGCCTTTCAAGCGCATCATCAAGGACTGGTTGCCCCCCGGTAATGGACGGCGGATATGATCTTCATAACTCTGGATTTTAAAGCTTTGGGTCAGAATTTCTGCCAGTCGGTCACAGTCCGCGATGCTCTGTAAAATAATCTCAAAAGCATGGCTATGCGTCAGCTCTTGCAGGTCGATATCATTTTTGACGAAGTGGCGCAGTAGCTCAATATTGTTGTTTTTCTTTTTGATCCGGCCTTGAATGGCATGCTGTTGCAGCAGTTCAGTCAAGTTCTTTTCCCATTTGGCCTGATATTCACAGCGTTTCGGCTTGGTTTCCTGTAGTGCGGTCTGAACGTTATTGTACATGTCCAGATCTAGATTCTGATAACAAAGATGTTCCAGGTTATCGGCCATTTCATTCATGCCGACAATACGTGCCATGGGAACAAAGATTTCAAAGGTTTCGCGGGCAATACGCGCGCGTTTGTCAGGGCGCAGTGCGTCCAAAGTGGTCATGTTGTGATAACGGTCGGCCAGTTTCACAATAATGACACGTGGATCTTGTAGCGTCGCTTGCAGGATTTTCCGGAAAGAAGCCGCTTTATTATATTCTTTATCGCTGGAATGACTGAGTTTGGTGACACCATCGACTAGTTCAGCGACGGTAAAACCAAAAATCTTGCTAATATCATCTTTGTTGAATTCAGTATCCTCAATCACATCATGCAGCAGAGCAGCCATTAAGGTTTCAGTGTCCAAACGCATATGCGCCAAGATACAGCTGACCGCAATCGGATGTAAAATATAAGGTTCACCACTTTTACGCACAATCCCGTCATGCGCCATATCTGCATAATCACAGGCCGCAAGCACACGTTCGACATCGCTTTCACTTAAATACGCATCGATAATGATCTCTAACTGCTGCTTGGCTTGACTGACCTGTGGGCCTGGCATAAAACACCTTTTTCAACTGAATTTTTTACAAATAAAACGTGAAAGCATTCTAGAAATGTGAATTTCCTGGCTTGATGGTTTTTTGCTGCTACAGAGCAGAAAACCAATACAAACTTGATAGCTAACCCTTATGTTATAACCGTTCTGGCATAAATATAAAAGTCACATAACAAAAAAAGCCTAGTTTAGAACTAGGCTTTTTGAGTGACGATCTTTTATTGGAAAGAAAAACCGTCTAAGTTTAGATTATTTGCAGAAAGTGCAAGATCCAAGCTTGATGTTTGATAGTCTTGATCACGTTGTTTCAAAATGTCTTTTGATACATGACCTGAAGCGATTTCACGTAAAGCAACAACAGTCGGTTTGTCATTGTCCCATTCTACAGTTGGTTCAATGCCTTGACGTGCCAATTGACGCGCGCGTTTGCTTGCCACTAGTACAAGCTCAAAGCGGTTGTCTACATGGTCTAAACAATCTTCAACGGTTACGCGTGCCATAAGAATTCTCGTTTGAATAATATTTTAACAGACTGCGAAGTATAAAAGGCTTTGCCTGTAGACTCAAGTTTTAATCACTCTTCGCTTGGCGTAATTAAAGCCTGAATCAGTTTTTCATGACGATTAGCTTGTTGATGAAGTACCAATCGGTTGGCAATAATCACGGCTTCCAGATCATGCAGCGCTTTATTGAAGTCATCATTGATAATGACATAATCAAAGTTCACATATTGCTGCATATCTTCTACCGCACAGCTCAAACGATGCTCAATCACTTCAACAGAGTCTGTACCACGGTTCGATAGACGTTGACGCAAGTCAAACTGGCTCGGCGGCAAAATGAAAATTTGTTTGGATTCAGGAAATAAGCGACGGACCTGCTGTGCACCCTGCCAGTCAATCTCGAGCAGAACATCATGACCTTTGGCCAGTTGTTCTTTTACAGTCGCTTGCGCAGTACCATAATAGTTACCAAAGACTTCAGCATATTCAATAAAGCCACCTTCATTGACCAGATTGAGAAAATCTTCTTTGGTAGAGAAGTGGTAATGCACACCATCGAGTTCGCCAGGTCGTTGACCGCGTGTCGTATGAGAAACAGAAACATGAAGATTGTTGACACGTTCAAGTAATGCTTTAACGAGGGATGTTTTGCCTGTTCCAGACGCAGCAGAAACGACAAACAAGAGACCCGACATGATATTTTTCCTGATATGATAAAATATCTTCTCTATTTTAGAGTAGAGCGACTTTAAACTAAATAGTTGTACGTCGATTGTTTTACATTTATTTCAATTGTTGCAGCATAAATTGAGTGAGTATTGAGGATTCTATGGAAATTGTTTTAGCCAACCCGCGTGGTTTCTGTGCCGGTGTGGATCGTGCCATTGCGATCGTGAATCGTGCCTTAGAATGTTTCAATCCACCGATCTATGTGCGTCATGAAGTCGTGCATAATAAATTTGTTGTAGATGACTTACGCCAACGCGGTGCAATTTTTGTCGATGAACTGGATGAAGTTCCTGATGATAATATTGTGATTTTTAGTGCACATGGTGTTTCTAAAGCAGTCCAGCAAGAGGCTGAACGCCGTGGTCTGAAAGTTTTTGATGCCACTTGCCCCTTGGTAACCAAGGTGCATATTGAAGTGACCAAATATGCTCGTGAAGGGGTTGAAGCGATCTTGATTGGTCATGAAGGCCATCCGGAAGTTGAAGGCACCATGGGGCAATATGACAAAAAAAATGGCGGTGAAATTTATCTGGTTGAAGATGAAGATGATGTTGCTGCTTTAACTGTACGCAATCCTGAAAAAGTCGCTTTTGTCACGCAAACCACTTTATCAATTGACGATACGGCGAAAGTGATTGATGCTCTTCGCCAGAAATTCCCTCTGATTCAAGGCCCACGTAAAGACGATATTTGCTATGCCACGCAAAACCGTCAGGATGCAGTGCGCGACTTGGCTGAACGTTGTGACGTGGTTCTAGTAGTAGGTTCCCCAAACTCTTCAAATTCAAACCGCTTACGTGAGCTCGCTGAACGCATGGGTAAAGCTGCTTATCTAGTCGATAATGCCGATGAGCTAAAGCAGGGATGGTTTGCAGGTAAGTCTCAAATTGGTGTAACTGCTGGAGCTTCCGCACCAGAGATTCTAATTAAACAGGTGATTCAGCGGCTACAGGACTGGGGTGCGCAGGCACCGCAAGAATTAGATGGAAGAGAAGAGAATATAACTTTTAGCCTGCCAAAAGAATTACGTATTCCAGTCACTCAAGCTTAAAATGTGACGTATTTATCACCTGATTTATAATTTTTTTAAAACAGATAACTGCTTTTTGCGGTTATCTGTTTTTTTATGCCATTTATCCTGATTTGTGTTAGTTGTGTAATTTAATTATATACTATCTTTAATGGGGTAAAGTTTTGTTGCTTTGAGGGCAGGATGCAAAAAGTAAAAGGATTCACGTTAATTGAGCTGATGGTCACGATTGCAGTATTGGCGATTGTAGCAAGTATTGCTGCTCCTTCCTTTACTCAAATGATGGCAAAGCAGAAGCTTAACTCTAATTCAAGAGAGTTAATGGCCACATTGTCACAAGCTCGCAGTCAAGCTGTACTTTTAAGATCTAATGCAACAGTGAATATTAATCCATCAATATGTACACCTTCTCCAACGGTTTATTGTTGGAGTGCTGCTGTGGGTAACAGGGTGACTGCTCCAACAGCGATTACTCAAATTGTTTTTGGTCGAGATGGTGGAATTTCTTCTGGGCTTACAGCAGATACAGACTTTGTTATATGTAACTCTAAGGCTGAAATGACTAGAGCTTTTGCGTTAACGAAAATGGGCACGATTTATGTAAAACCGAATGGAATATGTCAATGAAAAATAATCAAAAAGGCGTGGGGATGATGGAGGTCTTAGTTGCATTGGTTATTTTAGCTGTAGGCATATTAGGCTTTACTGCTTTGCAATTAAGGGCTGTTGATGCAACTGATGAAGCAATGCTGAAAATAGAGGCAATGAATCTCAGTAGAGATCTGGCTGAGCGTATTCGTGCAAATCGCAGTGGATTTAGCACTTATGTCACAAATTTAACAGCAGCGACTCAAAGTAAAACTGCAAATCCAGAGTGCATTTATAAGCCTACTACGACAGCATCTCCATGTACAACAGCGGCGCAAATGGCTAATTATGATACTGCACAGGTTGTCGCTCGAGCTGATGGTTTAGGTATGGCGATCAACTTGCCAACTTGCCAAGTTGCTAAAACTTTAGATAGCGATGGGAAAGAAACGACAACAGATATTCAATCAAGACATTGCGTTTATATTGCATGGGGAGAGACAAAGCCTATAAATAGTTCTACTGATGCTAAAGCATGTACTAATGGTGGATCTTATCTGCCCCAAGCTAAATGTGTTGTAATGGAGTTGTATTAAAAAATGAAAAATAAGATTTTCATACAACGAGGTTTTACGCTTGTTGAGCTAATGGTTGCAATAGTTTTGGGGCTGTTAATTACTGCAGCAGCAATACAATTATTTATTACCGGTCAACTTTCTTTTAATACACAGAAAGGGATGGCAGATTTACAGGAAAGTGGTAATTTTGGTTTGCGTTATATTACTAATGATATTCGTAAAACAAACTATGGAAACGTCAATATCGTAAATGATCGTTTGGCTAATGGTGGTGTTATTCTTACAACGCGCCATGCCCCTTTAAGACCAGCTGCAGCAGCTACATTTACCGATGCCAATATCCCAGTAAACATCAATATAAGTAACGGTGCAACGCCGCCAGTAGGTATTGATATTCCACGAACAACTTATGCTACAGGAAGTAGCAACATACAGGTTGGGGGGGTAGATAGGGGAAGTGATCAGTTGGTGATTCAATTCTATGCGGATCAAGCTGGTATTGATTGTGAAGGAAATAGCTATACAGCAAACCGTTATGTTATTGAAAGATTTTTTCTAAGAGCAGATACCAATGCTGCTTCAGGAGAGCCTAATGCTGCTTTAGCTTTAGCATGTGAAGCAGGTTCATATGTAGATGATTCAGTAACTACAATTTTAAAAAATCCAAGCACATCAACTACAGTATTTGGCACAACTAACGGGGAAATTATTATACGCCGTGTCGATCATGTGCACTTTTTATTGGGGGTTTCAAATGATGCGAATAGTGAGAATCTAAATTATATTCCGATTGATAAATATCTTGCGATTAATAAAAACCCGCGACCTCGGATTAATTCAATTCAGGTTGGTATGTTGGTTCGCTCTAATGAAAGTGTAAATGCGGGAAGTTTAATTGCAAATGACCAAACTTTTACTGTTTTAGATCAATCAGTCACTGTAAAGGTTCCCACAGGAACTCCTCCAAAATATTTACGCCGTGTGGTTACCCAGACAATTGCCTTGCGTAATGCTTTACCTTCAAATGATTCGGCGGTGATGTGATGAAAAGAAAACAGGAACAAGGTTCAACATTAATTGTTGTATTACTGCTGCTATTGATTATTACAGTAGTGGGTACGCTGGCAATTCGACAAAGTTTAATGAGTTTAAATATTGCGACAAATAGTCAGGCGCAACAGTTATTGATGCAGTCTTCGGATGCAGTATTGTATCGTTTGGGGGCAGTTGGTTTTGCAAGTAAGAGTGGTAGTCCTACAAGTCTACTTGGCTATGCCTTACAGAATCAGGGAAAGGAAGTTGTTTTTTGTTTCCGCAGTCAGATAAATCCAGCCACTACTTTTTCTGTGGCAAATACAAGTTTATTGAAGTGGAATGATGGTAATACGGATATTACGGTTGATGGCACTTCCGGTTTTTGTGATTTAAGTACATCCAATGATTATGCAAGTAAGCGTAAAGCGCAATTGACGCAGGTAGCAATAACGGTGAACCCTGTTTCCAATACAACAGTTAAACCCTTGCAGTTCATAAATTTGGGAAGTGATTTAGAGAGTTTAGGGAAATTGGATACAGAACAAACTAAAAAGATCCGGATTTATGTGACTTCACTTTTACCCAATTTATCTACAGAAACAGCAGCTAATATTACAACTTGTTTAAAGCGTCCAAATGAACGTCCTTTATCTGGAACAGCTTCTACGGTATCGAGTTGTCTTGAGGGATTGGGTGTGCCGTATAACACGCAAATCCAAGATTTTTCGCTGGACACATTCCAAAGTGTTGCACCATAGCATGAAACCAGGATATTTAGGTGATTAAAATGAATGCAAATTTTAAAGAAAAAAAAATAACTAGCCTAAAAAGAAAAGGGTTGGTTTTAGCTATATCAGCAATTATCACGAGTATGGTTTCAATGTCTGTAACTCAGGCTAGTGATGTACAAATTTATCAGAATCCTTCTGCAACGAATTATCCGATTATCATGTTGGCGATTGATACTTCACCAAGTATGGATATTAATGATGCAATCTATAAAGGTGTAACAAGAACTAGAATTGCAGCTTTGAAACTTTCTTTAGTAGATGCATTACAAGCTAAAAATGTTGATGGTAGTTACAAGATTCCTGATATCACGTATATGGGCATTTCAAGATTTGATACTAAACGAGGAAAAATTTGGATTGCTGCAAAGAGATTAGATGTAACAACAAGTGGAAAAACTCATCGACAAACTTTAATTGATACCTTGAATGGTTTGACCGCTGGCAGTAGTGACAGTACGCCTACACCTACAATATTTGCTGAAACATATGCTTATTTGTTGGGAAGTACAACGGAAAGCCCTAATAATATTTCGAATTTTAATAATGGTTATCAGAATGATTTAAGAGGAATGAGTTTAGCTGTAGCGGGCACGGTATCAGGTACAGGTACATCCAAACGATATATAGCCCCTATTGAGAGTCTCCCAACAGAAAATGATAAGCAATGCTCTACTCAAGGTATTTTCTTTTTAACTGATGGAGCCCCTACAGGTATCCCCGCTTCAGATAGCCAGACAATGATTGAAAATGTTATGGCAAATGCAAATATAGGAGGGAAAAATGCAGATAATGTGACTTGCCAAGATGTTGACGTTCCAAGCGTGTTCTATAATTATAGTAATGCTAGAGGTACAGCCACGTCAAATGGTGAGTTCTTTGAAATGAAACTTACTCCATCTATTTCTGAAATAACAACAAATAATACTGTAAATGGTTATCAAGATAGAAGTGGTTGGTCATGTATTGCCAATATGGTAAGAGCTTCTGCAAATACTACAAAAACTTCTAAAAAAAGGATTTATTTATCAACGGTAGGTTATGGGCCATTATTCTCTAAAGCTGCTGGTGAGCAATGTATTACTAATCCTGAAGGAAGAAACATACATTGTTGGTTGCCAAATGATAAAAAAAATGGTACGGGAAATACAAGTCCTTACTCTAATACTTTAAATGCTGATGCTTTGAAAATGCTTGGCGATAAGGTTGGACAAGGGGATACATATGGAACAAGTAACCCAATTGGTGGTTATGTTTTTGCTGATACAGGTGAAAAGGTGACAGATGCGCTAATTAGGTTTGCTGGACAAGTTGGTCAAGGTTCATTTGAATCAGCAAGTTTTGGGACTTATGTCGTTCCTGCTGACCCGTTTGCAACTAGCTCGTCTTATAATTATGTATTTGCTCCACAGTTTCAACCTAAAATTAGTGGTAGTAGTGAGGCCGTTCAGTCGACTCAACAGCTTTGGGCAGGAAATTTAAAAAAATATGCTTTAAATTCATCAGGTACATTAGTTGATAGTAATGGTAGAGCTCTATTAAATACGAAAGGATTAGTAAATGCCAATACAAAAGATTTCTGGAATGCAACAAACTTAAATGATGGTGATTCTACTTTAAAGGGTGGAATGGGATCTCAGTTAACTATTCCTAATGCTGGTACTGTTGCATTAAATACAGTAACTGACGCTGCAAATATTAAAACACGGCCACTTTGGATTAATGCTACTATACCAACCAATGGTACGGATAAAAATAAAATTGTAGCTGCAACTAGTTTAACCAAGCTGACCACTGCAAAAGTTTTTGATGCAAGCTTTATTGATTCAACTGTTACAACAAGTGCTAGTACAAGATGGCGTAAGAATCTTTACCAACCTTATCTACTTTCCGCTCTGGGGTATAAGCTGACAGCAACAGAACTCGCTACATCAAATGATAATTATAAGTGGGATACAGTAGATAAAGTTAAAAATTTAAATGTAATGCAACAGATGGGCGGAATTATACACTCTGACCCATTGTTAATCACCTTAGAAGGGAAATATGATCCATTAACAGGTGCAATCTTGGCAAATACAACTGCTGAGTCTAATAATCGCAAAGATTATATTGTCGCAGGTACAATGCAAGGCTTGCTGCATATGGTAGACCAAAAAACAGGAGAAGAGGCGTTCGCTTTCTTACCTAATGAAATTTTACAAGATACTAATCGCCGAGATGCTTTGCTAGATGTAAGTAACACACAAAATACAACTATAAACCCATACTATGGAGTAGATGCTCCATGGGCCTCTTGGGTTGAATATAAACTGGGCACAGGAGATAAGTTTGTTGCTAGTACTGCCAATATTTATGGTGGAATGCGGATGGGAGGTAGTAGTTACTATGGATTGGATGTAAAAGACCCAACTTCACCTAAGTTCCTGTTTCAAATTGATCCAGTTTCTGGAACCATTAAAAGTAGTACCAGTAGTGCAAATACAACTACAGCGAACGCTGCCATACAAGCAATGGGGCAAAGTTGGTCTAAGCCTACCCTGGCTAATATTCGTTTTAATAATCAAATAAGAAAAGTTATGATTGTAGGTGGAGGATATGATTCTGCTTATGAAACCCCAAATTATGTACCGCAGACTTCACTAGGATCAATAACTGAGTCTAGAGTGACAGGACCAGTTGTTCAGGTGAGTACACCAGATGTTTTCCTAAGTGGTCCAATAGAACAAGAACTCGGTAATGTTTCAGAAGAAATAAGTGCTTTAGATTATCTTTTTGGTTCTGATAGTTCAAATACTACTGGCCCAATTACAACTCAAGATACAGAAGTCAGTGAGCCTATATCTCGTTCTGAAACTAGTATTAACGGAAATACCACTACAAAGATAGAAGTGACAGAGACGGTAGAGACAAAAACAGAGATTCTTACGAGCATTAAGACTGAGATTATATATAGAAGAGAGGGGGGTATATTCAATAGAAAATACTATAAAAATACTAAAACGACAAAGATAGAAACCAAAAAGATTACAAAGACCAAAACAACAAGTACTATCACTACAGTAACAAAAAATGTTCCTTCCCAATCTAATAAGGGTGCCGGTGTCTATATTTTCGATGCAACTACAGGTGCTTTATTATGGAATGTACGAGCAGGAATAAATAATAACGATGTAACCACAACAGATGTTAAAGATACGAACTTAAAATATAGCGTGGTAAGTCAGATTAAATCTTTCGACCGAGATGCAGATGGCTTGGTAGATAATCTCTATTTTGGTGATTTAGGTGGGCAAATTTTCCGTGTAGATTTAAATAATAGTTATAATACTATAACGTCTGATTTTGGTCGTGTTAATCGATTAGCAGATTTTAGCAGTTTAAATCAACGTTTTTATGAAATGCCGTCTTTGAGTATTCATGAAAATAATGGAAAGCGTTTTGGCGTAATCAGTATTGCTTCTGGAAACCGTAGTTTTCCATTAAATGTAAGCAATGGTGCTGATAATAGAATATATGCACTTTATGACTATGATATTGCTTCTAGTAACTTATTCAATTCAACTTTTACAAAAACAAGTGATTTAACAGAAGCAAGTTTATTAAATTGGGCTGATATTGCAAAAGCGAATGTTACTCAATTAACTGGCAATACTAAAAAGGGATGGTATTACACTTTAAGAAAAACAGGGACAGCAGATGAAGCAGTTAATACAGGTACAGTTAAAGCTTTAAATGGTTATTTAGTTGTCGCCAATACTGCAAAATTTTCAGATTTGTATGTTTCATTATATAACCCGAATCATAATTCATCACAGCAGCCTAATGCTTGTACTGGAGGTATTACAGGTTCAAGTGTTGTAAAACGATTATGTCTACCATATGGTGTATGTGCAGATGATTTAACAGTTGATTCTAACTTTACTTCAAGTAGTAGGGAGAGCAATAGTGATGCAAAAGATGGAATTAGTAAAGTTCAGGCAGGCGGTTTTAATAATGGGACTAATAATTTGGTAACTTTGTTACCAAATGTGGGGCGTAACTATAAAACGACGAAAGTATTCCAAAGCTCTAATTGGTATGAACGTTAGAGGGGAGATTTAATGATCAAATCAAAAGGGTTTACTTTGATTGAATTGATGCTTGTCATTGTAATTGTTGCGATCTTTGCAGCAATTGCAATTCCAAGTTATCAGGCACAAATTAGACGATCAGATACTGCAGCAGTCCAGCAAGAAATTCAAAAGCTTGCGGAACAATTGGAACGATATAAAAGTCGTAACTTTTCATATCATGGTTTTGACCCTAAATACTTGTATGGACAATCATCATCTATGACGAGTATTGATTTTCCGAGCAGTACAAATAAAAAGTATACAATTACTTTGGCAGACATCAGTGCGACAACTGCTACCAGTCTATTAAGTACGAGTTCTGGTCTTGGGCAGAAATGGGCAATCAATGCTGTACCAGTTAAAACCCAATATGAGGCTTTTTTATTCACGAGCACAGGTATTCGATGTAAAAATCAATATCTTATAGCTAGCGATCTAACAAATATTAATAGTTACACTGGATGTATTGCAAATGCTGAAAAATGGTAAATTAGGTTTTTCGTTAATTGAGCTCATGATTGTCGTAGCTGTTATTGCTATTCTTGCAGCGATTGCTTATCCGTCTTATATACAATACAAGTTGCGCACTAATCGTGCCGATGTAGAAAGTGAAATGATGCGTGTTGCTCAACGTCTTCAAAGTTACAAGGCTGTAAATTTTAATTATACAAGTGCGACATTAACGGGGGTAGGAGGAATAGCAACTTATCCTAGTGCTTCACCTGTTTTTAATTTAACTTTGACAACAGCAGCTCAAACCTGGACATTAACAGCCACACCTATTTCAACGAGTATCCAGAAAGATGATGGTGCTTTAACAATTACACATACTGGCACTCAATGTTGGTATAAAGGCAAAGATTCTCCTACGGCATTAGATACTTGCTCGGCTTGGTCAGGCAAATAAATTCAAACTGTGGATAACCTAAAATTTGATCTTTCTTTCAGGGCAAATATAACGTAAAATATTGCCCTCTATGAAAGGGGTTTGAGCTGTATCGATGGTCGGTACAAGGATAATCCGTAAAAACTATAAGGTTCTATCATGGTTGTTATTCGTCTTGCACGCGGTGGTGCTAAAAAACGTCCGTTCTATCAAATCATTGTGACTGATAGCCGTAATGCACGTGACGGTCGTTTCATCGAACGTATCGGTTTCTTCAACCCTACAGCTCAAGGTAAAGCAGAGAAACTTCGTTTAGATGCTGAACGTTTTGCTCACTGGGTTTCTCAAGGTGCTCAACCTTCTGATCGTGTTGCTTCTTTAGCTGCTCAAGCTAAAAAAGCTGCAGTTGCTGCATAATTTTTCTATAAATTAGGTAGTAGCTTGCCCATGACACCAACACAGAATGTTCCCGAAGATCGTATTCAGATTGGACAGTTGCGTTCAGCATATGGATTAAATGGGTGGCTCTGGGTCTATTCCAATACAGAACCTATGAGCAACATATTTGACTATCTGCCTTGGTACATTGAGACCAAAGCAGGTTGGCAAATTGTCGATGTAAAACGTTGGAAACCACATGGTAAAGGCCTGGTAGTTTCGCTTAAAGGTGTGAGTGATCGCACTGGTGCAGACGAACTGGTTGGCTCCAATGTCTGGATCTCTAAATCGCAACTGCCTCAAGCAGGCGTAGATGAGTACTATTGGTCTGATTTAAAAGGTCTAACTGTGTTAGGTCTGGATGATGAAGAACAAGAAGTCAATCTCGGTCAAATTTTTGAGCTGTTTGAAACAGGTGCTAACGATGTGATGGTGGTTCGCGCAACTGCCGACAGCATTGATGGCGAAGAGCGAATGATCCCATGGCATAAAGATGTGGTGCAACGCGTTGATCTTGAAGCTGGTCGTATCTACGTCAATTGGGGCGTAGACTACTAAGAATTTTTCGGAAATACGGGAGTCTGCGATGTTTTTTGCAGTCATTACGCTTTTTCCTGAAATGTTTGAAGCGATTACAGCCTATGGTATTAGCGGGCGCGCAGCAAAACGTGAGTTGATGCAAATTCATTGCATCAATCCTCGCGATTATACGACGGGCAACTATAAACGGGTGGATGAACGTCCATTCGGCGGTGGTCCGGGTATGGTGATGATGGCTGAGCCTTTGGCAAAAGCAATCCAGCATGCCAAAGAGCTTGCAACGCAAGCGGGTGCAGTTCAGGTTCCTGTGGTGTATATGTCACCGCAAGGAAAGACCTTAAACGAAACTGCGGTACAGGATTTTGTCAAATATGACGGAATTATAGTACTGTGCGGACGTTATGAAGGCGTCGATGAACGTTTGATCCAGCAATACGTTGATCAGGAATGGTCAATTGGAGATTACGTCTTGTCGGGTGGTGAACTGCCTGCGATGGTTTTATTGGACAGTATTATCCGGAGACTTCCGGGTGCCATGTCTGATGAACAGTCACACGTGCAAGACTCATTTGTGGATGGTCTTCTAGATTGCCCACAATATACCAAGCCAGATCATTTTGAAGGTTTGGATGTGCCTGAGGTGTTAAAGTCCGGGCATCATGCCAATATTGAAAAATGGCGGTTTTTGCAGCGATATCAGCGTACACTTGAACGCCGCCCAGAGTTGGTGGAAAAAGTCGAGTTGACCAAGCAGCAGAAAAAATGGCTAAAAGATTTGTAAGATATTGATGAGTGATCATTTCTGTCTTCAAGCAAGTACTTAAAATGATTTAAGTATTCTTTAATAGGCTCTTTATGGTTGAGATGGTCAACCATAAAGGGAAAGATAATCGGGTGTATGCGCTTTAGCCTCTATACCCAGCGATGATCAGACCTCTTCTGACTCGCACATATTGGAGATACCCCATGAGCGGTAAGCATCCTTTAGTTCAAGTAATTGAAAACGCACAATTGAAACAAAACATCCCTGCTTTTGCACCAGGTGATACAGTTATTGTTCAAGTTAAAGTAAAAGAAGGCGACCGTGAGCGTTTACAGGCGTTCGAAGGCGTTGTAATTGCTAAGAAAAACCGTGGTTTGAACTCTGCGTTCACAGTACGTAAAATTTCTAGCGGTGTTGGTGTTGAGCGTGTATTCCAAACTCACTCTCCAATCGTTGCTGGTATCGAAGTGAAACGTCGTGGTGACGTTCGTCGTGCTAAACTTTACTACCTACGTGAATTGTCTGGTAAAGCTGCACGTATTCGTGAAAAATTACCAGCTCGTAAAACTAAAGCTTAATTTTAAGTTTTATACGAGTGAAAAAATGCGCCTTTGGGCGCATTTTTTTATGTCTGGCTATTTTAATAAATCATAAACCTTGCAGTTTTAAACGGTTGGCATGCTGACGATAGGCAGCAACTGGATCAGGCGCAAAGGTACCTTTAATGCCAAACAACAAGTTGATTTCATCCAGATGATTCCACGGGTAATCATCACGAATCGTTTTACCAAATTTGGCACTACATACCGACACAATTCCATCATTTGCGCCAGCCTTGCTCGCAGAAAGTAGATCCAAGGCTTTCATGGCGGCATCGCTGACATCTAGGGGATTGGTCACGGGTTGATTGCCCGTCATTGAATACAGTGCAATGCCTTGGTCTGTATATTTGCCTCATGGGCTCAGCGAAAGCCCGAGTTTAAAGCGTTGGTTAAATTCGGCTGTGCCTTCAATCGACGTGCTGTGTCCTGCTGCCAGAGTATTATGTGGGAAAGCTTGACTGTCTAAGCCTTGTGCCCACATGATGACGTTGCCAAAACTGCTGATCAGGGTATTGAGCAGTTCAGATGTTCCGGTTTGATTAGCAAGTCGCATGACATCAGAGGCGACAATGGTGCCTTGGTTGGCACCCCCCACAGTCATCACGGAGGCTACATGTTGCGGTATCACCCCGGCTGCATAACGCACGCTATGCGCACCATGACTATGACCAATTAAATTCAGTTTTTTGGCGCCGGTGATTGCCATGACTTCTTTCAGTTGCTCCACATATTGTTCACCTCTGATTTCGCTGGAATTGAAAGGTGAGATGCGGGTGGCAAAGGCAGTTGAACCGTTACGGGCTAAATCTGGCAAAATTTGATACCAATAATCCATGCCTAAGGCATCAAAACCAATTCGATTAAAGCCGACCATGCCATGTGCAAATACAATCGGGTATTGTGTTTTTGCATAATTGGACACGACAAATCTGGATTCTGCTTGCTGCAAATTGGAAGCCTGCACATATTGGCCCGCAAATAACACGCAGCATAAGGTTATAAAATGCGTTCTAATTTTCATAAAGTTCCATTTTGGCGGTTTAAAAATTAGAAAATCCCTGTGCATTGGGATGACAGGGATGAGATTGAATTACAGGCCTTGCAATTTGAGCCGGTTGGCATGCTGGCGATAAACATCGACTGGGTCTGGAGCAAAGATATTTTTTAATCCGAGGAACTGGTTCACTTCATCCAGATGGTTCCAGTTGTAGTTATCCCGAATGGTTTTACCGAATTTGGCACTACAGCGGGAGACCAGACCATCATTTTCCTTGCCGCCATCAATGAGTAGAGCTGTAACTGTCAAGGCTGAATCAGGATCGAGCGGATTGGTGACTTGACCTATACCGGTAAATGAATAATGACGAATATCACCGTCTTTTTCCTTACCTTCACCGCAGGCGGTGGTTGGCATACCGAGCGGATATTTCTGGTTGAATTGAGCGGATCCTGCCAGGGTCAGGCTGCTACCACCGGCCAGAGAATCATGCGGGAAACTGTTCGGATCCAACCCTTGTGCCCAGGTGATGGCCTTAGACACCAGGTTGATACCACCGACTAAAGGCCCTTGTATCGGTGTACCTTCTGCTTGCAGGATCAGGTCTCCAACCGGGGAGCCCTTATGCGGAGCACCGACAGAAGTCAGGGAAGCGACTATTCCATTCCCTGCACCTGCGACATAACGAATGGTCGGGCCGCCATGTGAATGACCGATCAGATTGACTTTCTTTGCACCGGTAATGGCCAGAATTTCATTTACCTGCTCTAAAAGTTGCTCACCCCGAATTTCCGATGAGTTAAAAGGCGAGACACGTGTTGCCCAGACATTACCGCCATTACGCGCCAGATCCGGTAAAATCTGATACCAGTAATCCAGTCCAAACTGGTCAGTACCGATCCGGATGAAACCCGCCATCCCATGTGCAAAGACAATCGGATATTGGGTCTTGGCATATTGTGAACTGGCTTTTGCTGTGACCTGACTGGCCTGGGTGGATGCCTGGGTGCTGAGACATGTACCCGCCAGCAGCAGGCCGGTGATTAATATTCCGAATTTCATTATATTTTCCTCACTTTTGTTGTTTTAACGGGATGATCCTCATCCAGTTGCCTAAAGTTCCCCTATGTAGCAGGGACTCAGTTTCCTAAGTTTTTTTAATTAATAAAGATGATCTATTCATAAAATAAGTGATTTATAAGCCTTGCAGCTTGAGCCGGTTGGCATGTTGGCGATACAGTGCGACCGGATCCTGCGCGAAAGGACCCAAAATGCCAAAAAACTGGTTTACTTCATCAAAGTGGTTATGGGCATAGTCCTGACGGATGATTTGGCCATAGCGTCCGCTATACAGCGGTAGAGCACCATCATTGGCTTCTCCTTTCAGGAAACTGCTACCTAAAGTCACGACTGTAGACTCTATCGCATCCAAGGAATTGGTTGCCTGCCGGTTGCCCATCCAGGAATAGTGGTAAATTCCATTGGATGTAAGTTTGCTGCCTTGGGTCTGACGGTTTTGGGGAATGGCAGAGGAGCCATATTTCACATTGAAGGCCTGAATCGCCTCTGGATTCGTGGCTTGCAGTGCCTCGATAATACTGACCGGATACTGGTTAGCTGTAACCAGATTCATGCTATGGCCCAAAATTGTACCAATGGCATGGATAAAGGGTTCAAGCAGTGGCGTCTGGCTGGCATTGACAAAAACCGGGGTGCCTTGCATCGCCCCGGCAATGGCGGTTAAAGAGGCGGCTTTATGCGGTGCAACGCCCTCGATATATTGAATTGTTGGGCCACCTTGGCTATGCCCAATCAGATTGACTTTCTTCTGGCCCGTCAGTGCCAGTATTTCATCAATTTGCATCAAGAGCTGTTCACCGCGCAGTTCATTGGACGCAACAGCAGACAATTCGGCAGAAAACACCCGTGCACCATGCCGGCTCAGGTCTTGGGGAATCTGATACCAATAATCCAAACCGATGCGATCCGTTCCAATCCGGTTAAAACCAAGACCAAAACCATGAACAAAGACCATCGGATATTTTGTCTTGGCATAACTCGAGAGGACAAAATTGCTTTTATATTCCTGTAATGCCGAGGCTTGCACAGGGCCAGTCAAGATGGAAACCAGCAGTAAAAGGTTCAAGTGATAGATTATTTTTTTAATTGCAGCTTCCCGGTCACTGATAGATCAAATGAAAAGAACCAGAAAAAAGCCTATATTTCAGCTGAAATATAGGCACCCTGGCGTTATAAACCTTCTAATTTGAGTCGGTTGGCATGCTGGCGATAGAGGGCGACCGGATCGGGTGCAAACACGCCTTTCAGACCAAACATCATATTGGCCAGGTCAGTATGATTGAGTTTGTACTGGTCATGAATGACCTTGCCCATGAAAGCGCTACAACGTGATACCATGCCATCATTGTCTTTACTGCCATAAGATAAAGGGCCGAGCTGCATCAGGATCGTATCAATATCCAGGGCATTGGTGGCTTGGGCCACACCCGTCCATGAATAATAATGAATGCCTTTACTATCTTTCTGTTTTAAATTTTTATTGCAGTTTTCTGTAGAAGCCAATACGCCATCTTTGACCACCTGCTGTGCCACTGTGGCATTAAAAGTATTTGAACCAGTCTGGCTCAGGGATTTCATGGAAGCATCAAAATCAATTTCCAGTTCAGGCTTAAACTGACCCAGTGCAATCAATGGACCAATAATATAATCACCTAAAATGTTAAAGGCGGTACGCGTCAGGCTATTGTTCTGAATATCATCTGCCACTTTGGAGCCATGGTAGGTTCCTGCAACGCCGGTAATAGAGGCGATATACTGCGGCTGGGTCGCTGCAACATACAGCACTGTTGGTCCACCATGGGAATGGCCAATCAAGTTCAGTTTTTGCTTTCCGGTAATTGCCAGAACCTCTTCAACCTGATGGATTAGTTGTTCTCCGCGATGCATCGTTGTATTTGCCGGCGATAATTGTGCCGCAAAGACGGTTGAGCCATTACGTGCCATATCCGGCAGAATCTGATACCAGTAATCCAGCCCGATACTATCGGTGCCAATACGTGACCAGCCTAACCAGCCATGTACCATCAGGATGGGATATTGGGTCTTGGCATAGTCAGACCGGCTCTTTTCGATGACTTGTGTTGCACTCGCTGCAGCCTGAGTCTGTGCAGAAAAACTGAATCCCAGAGTGGTCGCTAAAGCCACAGTCAGTAACTGGGCTGTCTTGCTGAAAGTATACATAGCTGTCCCTTTTTAAATTTTATCGTTATTCAAGCAATCATTGCTTTTTGTAGAGTGTTGCAAGCCACAAATCAGACGATGAAAATACAGTTTCGGCCTTCAGTGGCTGAGCAATTTTTCTTTTGAAGAAGCGGTATTTTTTCACTTCAGAGGTCTAAAACCATGTCATTTGGGGACATGCAGGACAGGAGGGATTTACATTGTAAATATATGTTTTATTAACAGATGTATTTAAATAAAAAGTCTTTGAAATCATTAAACTTTGTCTAAGTTATTTTGTGTAAATACGAAATATTTGGAAACAACTATAAAAGATCATTTTGAGAAAAAATATAAAGTTATCAAAAGGGCATTTATAAAAAAGCCATCAACAGGTGATGGCTTTTAGGCTTAGTCAGCAAAGGGTAGCTTGGCTCCCTGATCATGAACCTGTTCAAATGTTTCAACCCGCAGCTGTTCTTGCGGTGTATTAAAATGTTTACTGCGCAGCTGGGCAATGGCTTGCTGTTTGGCGGTATCTGACATGCCAGACTGGGTAATCTGATCCCGTTCATCTAAATAGCCCGTCACCCGGTTTTTCCAGTCGCTGCGTTGTACATCCAGTTGTTCCAGACGCTGTGTCGCTTCAGCACCGACCAGATTAATCCGCATCTGCCGGATTTCATCACGGGAACCGCCACGGGCTTTAATATCTGCGGTGAGTTTGCGCAGATCTTCCAGTTTATTCAGTTGTTCCAGGTTTTCCTGCCAGTCCTGCGGGAGCTGCTGAAACAGTGCTTTGAGCTTTTGGGCTTTTTCAGTCTCAGTCAAGCTTTTGTCTGCCAATACACTCATCCGGTCCAGGGTATATTCATGATAGGCATCTTCTGTGCCAAACAAGCCTTCAATTTCATACTTGGAAAAGTACTGCTGGCGAAAATTCTGGGTACTGTTATAGATGCTCCGATAATAGGCAGGATCTTCCTGATTCAGCCCGGCCGGTGCAGTGAGCTGGCCCAAACCCTGACGATACTGGATATAACGATCCCATAAATCCAGAATTTGCGAGAGTGCCGGTTCTTTATGATTCTGACGAATATAGGCTTTAAAATCCTGCTGGATCTGCTGCAGATTTTTTTCACCAAACTGGGTAATAAAATATTCAAAACAGTTGCGGGTCTGTTCATTCACGATCAGACGATTGCTGGTATCTAACTGCATCTGACAATTAATTTCAGTATCTCGCTGGCTGGCACTGGGGAAGGAAGCATTGGCAGGGCCATTGACCAAGAGTGCGGTTTGCTCTGCCTGAGTTTCAGTTAAAGGCATTTTTGTCCCAGTATCTGTTTGAGTATTTTCTTTTGGGGACAGCCATAAGATCAGCGTGAGAATGCATAACACCAGCAACGCCAGAATGATCCATATTTTATATTTCTGCATATCCTATGCACCTATTTTCTCGTTATTTCATTATTTTTAGAGGTTTAAGCTTTTTAAAAGCGTTTAGTTGTTGAAACCGGCTCAATATGCCATAAAAATCATTAGAGACTATAGAAAAGTTGTAAATCCTCTCGCAGGGTTTTACCATGGCGCCAATTTATAAAATGTCTGATTTTTTGCCATGAAAGCATCATCTCCTAAAATTCAGCGTCGTCATCTTAGTGGTGTCTTCCTGCTCAATAAGCCTTTGGGTATCAGTTCTAATGCCGCATTGCAAAGAGTCCGCTGGTTGTACCGTGCACAAAAAGCCGGCCATACTGGTGCGCTGGATCCGCTGGCATCTGGTTTATTGCCCGTGTGTTTGGGGGAGGCGACCAAGTTTTCGCATTATTTATTAGATTCGGTCAAGCGTTATCAGACGACCGTATTTTTGGGACATAGCACCACCACGGGCGATGTGGAAGGTGAGGTGCTTCTGGAAAAAGCAGTTCCTGAACTCTCGGAAGCCTTGATTCAGGACACATTGGCACGGTTTATCGGGGATATCCAGCAAGTGCCGCCGATGTATTCTGCCTTGAAAAAGGAGGGTCGTCCTTTATACGAACTGGCGCGTAAAGGCATCGAGATTGAACGTGAAGCACGTCCGATTACCATTTTAGCGATTGAGCTTTTATCCTTTACGGAAAACAGTATCACGCTGGATATTACCTGTTCTAAAGGCACTTATATCCGGGTATTGGGCGAAGATATTGCCAAAGCGCTGGGAACTTATGGTCACCTGACTTATCTGCACCGCATCAAAACCGGCCATTTTGATTTGATTCCAAGTTATACCATTGAATATCTGGAAAGCCTGAGCGAAGCAGAGCGTGATGCACTGTTGTTGCCAGCCTATGCACCAGTTGATCATTTTCCAAAAGTGCAGGTACCCGAAGGTCGTGCAGAATATTTTAGCCGCGGCATGGAAAGCAATATCGAACATGAAGCAGCTGAACAGGTGCTGGTTTTTGATGGTGACAAATGTCTGGGTCTAGCTGAAATTACCGACAAAAAACGTCTAGTACCTAAACGTGTCCTGAATCTCTAATCGAGTCAATATATGGAAATTGAGATCATCATCAGTCTGGTTGTCTTTGCATTTTTTGCAGGGGCTATTGACGCTGCCGTGGGCGGTGGTGGTCTGATCCAGATCCCGGCAATTATGGGGAGTTTACCGCATTTACAGCCTGCTACGGTCTTTGGCACCAATAAACTCGCCTCCATTTGTGGCACCGCTTCTGCGGCATTTTCCTATCTGCGTCAGGTAAAACTGCCCTGGTTGCTCCTGAGCGTGATTGCACTGTGTAGTTTTGTCAGTTCTTTTATTGGTGCAGCCAGCGTTACACTAATTCCAGTCGAGATTCTTAAGCCTTTTGTACTGGTCATGTTGATCGTGATCGCAATCTATACCTTAATGAAAAAACAGTTTGGCCAAGTGCATACTGAACAAAAACTGAATCGGAAAATGCTGATTCTGGCCGCTTTGGGCAGTCTGGCGATAGGCTTTTATGATGGTATCTTTGGTCCGGGCACTGGCAGTTTTTTTATTTTCTTTTTTATTCGCTATTTAAGCGTCGACTTCCTGCATGCATCTGCCTTATCGAAAATTGCCAATTTCACCACCAACCTGGCCGCCTTAAGTTTTTTTATCCCCAGTGGCAATGTGCTGTTTATGGTCGGGGCAATGATGGCGATGGCCAATATTTGTGGTTCCTTGGTAGGGGTGCGTTTGGCATTTAAATATGGCAGTGGCTTTATCCGGATTTTATTCCTGATTCTGGTCAGTCTGCTGATTTTCCGAATGGCATACCAGATGTTTATATAGATATAAACCCGATGTAAATCATTCTCGATATTAAAGTTTCTTAACAAATCACTTTATAAACTGCGTCTGAACCTGTTCTGAAAATCTCCTAGAATCAATGATATGAAAAATAAAACAATCGGAGAAATATCGGAATGACGACTATTTTTGAAGCATTAAGAGAGAGTCATGAGATTCAGCGTGATCTTGCAGAAAAACTATTACAGACTTCCGGGGATACAGCAGAACGCCGCGAGCTGTTCAAGCAACTGAAAAATGAATTATTTGCCCATGAGGCTGCGGAAGATCGTTATTTTTATATCCCCTTGATGATGACTGATTCAGGCCTGAATATTACCCGCCATGCTTTAGCTGAACATCATGAAATGGACGAAATGATCGAGGAATTAACTGTAACTGAATTGAGTAATCCAGGCTGGATTGCCATGGCCAAAAAACTTTCCGAAAAAGTGCATCATCACTTAAAAGAAGAGGAACATGGTTTCTTCCAGCAGGCCGGTAAAATTCTGGGTGAAGAGCAGAAGACCGCTTTAGCAGTGCAGTACAAGAATGAATACCAGCGTTATAAAGACATGAAAAAAGATATGCTGGTACAAAACTAAACATCGAAAAGATGACATTTGATTAGCTACTTTTCCATAACTTATAACTCAAATTAGATGTTTGAGTTAATCGTTATGCATGTTTAGCTTAAGAAGATGATTGTACAGCCTCATTTCTTAAAAATTTAAATGCTTTTGTGTAGGCAATCTCCCTACTTTGGAAAGACCCAAAGTAGGCAAAAGTCTTTTGTTACCCATACACGACGTCCTGTCGTGATGGGTAACATGTGGCATCCTTGCCACACTCGCGTATCAAAAATCTCTTTATTGCAACTAGGGCATCTGATCATCTTTTTATCTGGAGATATGAGATTTTTATCCATTCATCTATTTTTTTAGTTATATCGAAGGGATAAAGTGAAGAGATTAATGATGAGATATATTTAGTTGTTCAAATTCCAATAAGCCTTTTAGGTATTCTTTTCTCCCGATCCTTGACGGGCGGCACGTACAGTCACGCCGACTGATGCCAGCATGATACAGATCAGTGCCACGGTCTGAAGAAGCGTAATTTTTTCGCCTAATAGTACAAAACCGGCCAGTGCAGCCAAAGCCGGAGACAGGCTGGACAGGGTACCATAGCTGGTTTTATTCAAATGCTGAAGTGCCTTTAAATCCAGAGCATAAGGAATGGCTGTTGCCAGTACAGCAATGCTAATTGCCTTGCCCCAATGTTGCGTATCAATCAATGCGGGCGTGTTGTTGTAGAGACCGATAGGTAGCAGACACAAAGCCGAGATACTGATCGCAATAGTCAGTGCATGCATGCCGATATTTTGCTGCACCACACGTTGGCCAAAGAAAATATACAGTGCCCAGCATAAACCCGCACCTAAAGCACAGGCGGCGCCGAGCAGGTCGAAATTACTGCTATTGGCCTGTCCCCATGGCACCATTAACGCAATGCCTAAAATGGCCATCAATACCCAAATATAATCACTATGATGTTTGATCGAGAGCAGGGCCAGACCTAAAGGACCAATAAACTCCAGACCGACTGCAATTCCCTGCGGTAATCTTCCTAGAGACAAATAGAATAAAATATTCATGACCCCTAAAGCGACGCTATAGCAGAGTAAATCCCGCCATTTCAAAAAAGGCAAACGCTGAATGATTTTCCAGGAACGAAACATCACGCCGACAATGATCGCTGCAAAACAGAGTCTTAAAATGGTCACTGTGATAGGGTCAAGGACCAGAAAAAGTTGCTTGGCGAAGGATGCACTGATCTGGTACGACATCATGGATAAAACCATGTACAACACAGCAAGGAGTTGGGCGTTTGGCATGGGAGTTACTTACACCAGAAAGGTGTAATCAGGACATGGAAGAAAGCGGGATTATAGCAAAACGGTTAATTTTTAATGAGTAGGGGTGGAAATAATTTTAAATTTAAAGTTACTTTTAAAAAGAGAAAATTTTGATCTTAGAAGAGTATTAGACTGAATTTATCGACTTTGAGTAGGCTTTTCCAGCTAATATTTTTTTAAATTCAAAGTGAGTAGTATTTCTTATAACGAATTTTAAATTTAAAAGTGCTCAACTGTATTTTTTCTTCTTTGACTGGTCACCGTACAACCCACTGAAGCACTGATAATCGTGGCCAATGCCAGCCACTGCGTCCACAACAAGGTTTCCCCCAAGAATACAAAACCTGACAGCGCGGCAATAGCGGGTTCCAGACTCATCAAGGTGCCGAAACTGAGTGCGCTTAAATTACGCAGTGCGATCATTTCCAGAGTGAAAGGCAGGGCACTGGCCAGTACTGCCAAAGCCACAAAATACAGCAAACTCATCGGTTCAAAAGTATGTGCCGGCATGCCTGCAAAGAGCGCAATCGGCATCAAAACCAGCATACCGACAAACATTCCCAAGCATACAGTATGATTGCCAGAAACGCCTGAAGGTCTTTGGCCGGCAACGATATATAAGGCCCAGCAAGCACCGGCACCTAGGGCAAATGCAATCCCGATCGGGTCAAGCGGCTGGGCAGCCTGATCAAAAGGGAATAGCAGAACCAGGCCCAGAATCGCCAGACCGACCCAGACAAAGTCGAATTTTTGCCGCGCATAAAACAGGGCAACACTTAAGGGGCCAATAAATTCAAAAGAGACAGCAATTCCCAGCGGCAGGCGATCAATCGACAGGTAAAACAAGAGGTTCATGCCGGCCAGAGCAATGCCATAACTGATAATGGCTGGCCACTTGATCTGTCTGAAATGGATTCGCCAAATTTTAAAAATCAGTGCCAAAATCATAGCGCCTAACAGCAGACGCATGGCTGAAACGGTCAGGATGGGAAACTGACCGAACAGATATTTGGCAAAGGAGCCACTGCTTTGCATACTGATCATGGCGATCAACAGAATCAGCGGCGCTTGCACCATTGGTGCAATTTTAAAATTCAGCATGACTAAATAGGTTTCGATTTCTCGAATAGCGGAAGAGCAGCATAAGCTGAAAAAGGTATTAAAAATACAAACCTTAAAAACAAAAAACCACAGCCCGAGAGCTGTGGTTTTTTTGAAATCTTGAATTAGAACAATACGCGTGCGCGGATTGTACCTTCAACATTAGAAAGCATATCAAGTGCTTCATGAGATGCAGCAGCATCGACATCCATCACCAGGTAACCGACATCGCCTTTAGTCATCAGTGACTGGCCAGAGATGTTGATGCCTTGTTCAGCAAACAGGTTGTTGATTTTAGACAACACGCCCGGAATATTTTGGTGGATGTGCAGTAAACGGTGTTTGCCTTCAGTCAACGGCAATGCGATTTCTGGGAAATTCACCGCAGATAAAGTCATACCCTTGTCAGAATAAGCCACGAATTTCTCAGCTACTTCCAGACCGATGTTCGCTTGCGCTTCCATCGTAGAACCGCCTACGTGTGGAGTCAGAATTACGTTTGGCAGGTTACGCAGTGGAGAAACAAATTCTTCACCGTTTGCTTTAGGCTCTTTCGGGAATACATCTACCGCAGCACCAGCAATGTGACCAGATTTGATCGCATCTGCCAGGTCTTCGATCACGACACAGGTACCACGTGCCGCGTTGATGAAGATTGAACCTTCTTTCATTTGCGCGAACTGATCTTTGGTCATGAAGTTACGTGTAGACGGAACATCAGGAACGTGTAGAGAAACCACATCGGCATTTGCCAAAAGTTCGCCCAAGCTACCGACTTGACGTGCATTACCTAAAGGCAATTTAGTCACTGTATCGAAATAGATCACTTTCATACCCATGCTTTCAGCAAGTACAGAAAGTTGTGAACCGATTGAACCGTAACCTACGATACCTAAAGTTTTACCACGTGTTTCGAACGAACCAACTGCAGATTTGTTCCAGCCGCCTGTGTGAGTGTCTGCTGATTTTTCAGGTACACGGCGTAGAAGAAGAATAGCTTCAGCAAGTACAAGTTCAGCGACTGAACGCGTATTTGAGTAAGGTGCGTTAAAGACTGGAATACCGCGACGCATTGCTGCATCCAGGTTCACCTGGTTGGTACCGATACAGAAACAACCGACAGCAATCAGTTTGTTCGCAGCTTCAAAGACTTCTTCAGTCAGTTGAGTACGGGAACGAATACCGACGAAGTGAGCATCTTTGATCGCTTCTTTCAACGCTTCACCCTCAAGCGCAGTTTTACGATAGTCGATATTGGTATATCCAGCAGCATTTAGAGTGTCGATTGCATTCTGGTGAACGCCTTCTAACAACAAGAAACGGATTTTATCTTTAGGTAGAGAAAGATGTTGGCTCATTACGGCTCCGCTACAAAGGCCAAATTTAGTCGCGGTATGATAGCACAGGAATGGGGCGGTTATACATTTCCTTAATGACGCTCACATCAGCTATTCTGGCAAGATATATTGATAATAATGATCATGGTGTTTGATTTAAATCTGCATTTTCAAAGGTATATTATCAAAATTGTCATTTTTCGCGGGAAACACCAAAAAATAGCTTATAATATTGCGCCATGCTTTTAAAGCAGCGTGATCCGGTGCTTTAATAACCATGTTTCGCCTGATTTGTATCCATGTTTTTATGCATAAAAAATGTGCAAATGAACCAGCGAAGTCTCTCTTGTTTAAATCATGCTAGGTCTGCAAACGATGAATGCTCCAGTCGCTTTAACCCCTGAGTTATTGACCCAATTGACTGCAATTGTGGGTGAAAACCGTATTAAAACCGATACGGACAGCCTCCAGAATTGGGGTCGCGATCATACGAAGCACTTTGATCCAAACCCGTCAGTCGTCGTTTTTCCGTCGTCAACTGAGCAAGTTCAAGACATCGTAAAACTGGCGAACCAATTTAATGTTGCAGTGACTCCATCGGGTGGTCGTACCGGTCTTTCTGCAGGTGCAGTCGCAGCCAATGGCGAGATCGTGGTCAGCATGGACAAGATGAACCAGATTCTGGAGTTTTTCCCGGCAGATCGTATGGTGCGCGTACAGGCAGGTGTGGTGACTGAACAGTTACAGAACTATGCTGAAGAGCAGGGCATGTATTACCCAGTTGACTTTGCTTCGGCAGGTTCATCGCAAATTGGCGGTAACATCGGTACCAATGCTGGCGGCATTAAAGTGATTAAATACGGCATGACACGTAACTGGGTGCTTGGCCTGACGGTTGTCACAGGTAAGGGCGATGTATTGCGTCTGAACAAGGGCATGATCAAGAATGCTACTGGTTATGCACTTCAGCATTTATTTATTGGTGGTGAAGGCACGCTGGGTCTGGTGACTGAAGCGGAAATCAAGCTTGAACGTCAACCGCAAGACCTGCAAGTAATGGTACTGGGTGTGCCTGACTTTGATGCGATCATGCCGTTATTGCATGCTTTCCAGGCGAAAATTGATTTAACCGCATTTGAGTTTTTTGGTGAACTGGCAATGCAAAAAGTCTTGGCCCATGGTCATGTGCAGCGTCCATTTGAAACTGAATGCCCATTTTATGTATTGCTTGAGTTTGAAGCGCCGTTTGAGCCGATTATGGACAAGGCGATGGAAATCTTCGAGCACTGCATGGAACAAGGTTGGGTGCTGGACGGCGTGATGAGCCAAAGCCTTGATCAAGTGGAAAGCTTATGGCGTTTGCGTGAAGACATTTCTGAATCTATCGCGCCATTTATTCCATACAAAAATGACATTTCCGTTCTGATCACGCACGTTCCTGCATTCATTAAAGAAATTGATGCAATTGTGTCGGCGAATTACCCAGACTTTGAAATCTGCTGGTTCGGTCATATCGGTGACGGTAACTTGCACCTGAACATCTTGAAACCTACTGATTTGTCTAAAGATGAATTCTTTGCCAAATGTCAGGTCGTGAACAAGTATGTCTTTGATACCGTGAAAAAATATGACGGTTCAATTTCTGCGGAACATGGTGTGGGCATGACCAAAAAGCCATATCTTGAATATTCACGTTCTGCGGAAGAAATTGAATATATGAAAGCCCTGAAAAAAGTGTTCGATCCAAATGGCATCATGAACCCGGGTAAACTTTTCGATCTTTAATCGGTTGGAATTGAAAAAAGCGCATCGAAAGGTGCGCTTTTTTATTGCTGTGTAAATACAGTTACAGAGTCTAAATGGTTTTGTAGTAAGAAGCTCGGCATGATGGGTTGGAATAAGAATGACGATAAAGGGTTAAATAATATGTTCCGGATATTGGCAGTCGCAACTCTCGCTTTTGGTATATTGGGTTCAGGCTGTGCAACTGCTCAACAGGTCATTGCAAAGGTACAGTCGTCTTCGGACACGCCTTTGGAACAGGTTTTACAATTAAGACCGGATTTACGCAAGGAACTGGCAACGGTTGAATTACGGCAGTTCTTTGACAAGGTAGAGTCGCCCAAGATTGGACAGGTCAAAGTCACTGAAACCGGTTTAATGGATGATTCGGTACATTCGGTACAGACCATTTATTATTTTAAACGGGAAGATAACAGCTGGATGCTGGAAAACACCGAGAAGTTGTATCGTTGTGCAAGAGGTTCAAATACCAAGACTTTCCAGAAAGCGGTCTGTCCATAATAGTGTTTGATCTTTAGGCAGTTTTTGGTTAAAAGCGTATCTAAGGATGCGCTTTTTTGTTTTGGGAAGGGGGAGTTAATGGACTCAAATATATTAGCCGCTACAATTGGCGTAATTGGAGGATTTTTAGCTTCACTCTTATTTATTCTATCTAAATAGGTTTTATACCAACTAGGATAAAAGAAAATCAGAAAAAATCCTACGAGAAAAATTATTGTATCGTGAGAAAGATAGTGAACTAGAGGCAGATCAAAATTTTATTTTTTCTTTACCTAATTTGAAAAGAGAAGTGTATTTAAACTGTCATATCAATTGGGATAGCGGAATCACTCTTAATATGATGAAAGGTAATGAAGACTTAATCTGGTTTTTAAGATTCTGTTGGCTAAGCTTAGTAAGATTTTTTCCTCAAGATCATTTTTCAACAGAAGGACATGTTAATTATATTGATCAATTTATCATGGATAGGGCTAACTATCATTCCTCTAGATTAGACTGTAGTGACCAATTAAAAAGTGGGAGTATTTCAAAAATAACGCTAGGATATTCAATAGCAAAAGATATTGATCAACTAATTATAGAATTGGTAGAACAAATTCTTCATTTTGAAAATGTTAGAAAAGAAAAATGGTTTCAAGAGTGGAATTCAGTAGAGTCTATTTGATTTTTATAAATTATTAGAATATAGATGAATAATGTATCCTCCCTTGATTTGTAATGATTATAAGCACTTTTCATTTCACGGCTTTTCAATAATTTTTATGAATTAGATAATTTGGTTTCAAGTCGCTAAAAGCAAAAATAATATTTTGATTAGGTCATTAAAAAAGAGAACGGACTTAAAAACAGGACTCTGCTAAAATTTCTTCTTTCTATTTTAGACAAAGTTCAGTCTGTTAAAACGGGCAGACTGACAATAAAAACTCCCATGCAAAAAATCCAAACCCAAAAACTGACCCGTGCCACACTCATGTTCCCGCTGGCACTGGTCCTATTTGAATTCTCAGTCTATAGTAAGCGTCCGCTGAACACACCTTCTGAATTCATCCTATAAGCCTTAATTTAGTCCCCACTTAGAAACAAGTGGGGACTTAAATTTATGACTACAAATCATCAGACATCCATCGCATCTCTTGCGAAAAAACGAAGAACATACAGTGCTGAATTTAAACAGCAGATCGTTCAGGCTTGTAAAGCACCGGACGTTTCAATTGCTTCAGTCGCTTTGCAACATGGATTGAATACAAATCTTGTATCCAAATGGATTCGCTTAATTGATGCTAAGCCAGGGAGTGATCGCTCACCACTACCGAATAAACCTGCATTTATTGCCTTATCTTGCTCTGCACCATTAGATCCTACTCCTACTGACATGTTAAAAGTTCAAATTACTTTACCCCACTCAAAAGCAGAAGAAATTGGCTTGAAATGGCAGATATCAGAAATACCTGCCTTGGCAGAATTACTCAAGGCACTTGCAACATGATCCGTATCAATGAAATTTGGCTCTCTACCCAGCCCATGGATATGCGAGCAGGAATGGATACTGTCATGGCTCAGGTGGTGAGAGCCTTTGGCTACATCAAACCGCATTGCGCCTACCTGTTCTGTAATAAACGTGGTCATCGTATGAAAGTGTTGGTACATGATGGACTGGGCATCTGGCTGTGTGCCCGGCGTTTGGAACAGGGCAAATTTCACTGGGCTAAAGTTCACCAGGGTGAAAGCGTAGCTCTCAACCCGGAACAGTTACAGGCACTGATCCAGGGTTTGCCTTGGCAGCGCATTGGACGACAGCAGGTGGTCACGATGCTCTAAACCAAGCTCGGCTATTCTGCCATCCTCCAAACGTTCTATTTCATTCTTCTCATGACCTCAGGCATACTGCGGTCATGAATACGCTGCCAGATTTAAGCCAACTGACCCATGAACAACTGCTGGAATTCACCCGGCAGTTGGCGATGCAGCATCAACAACTCGCAGAAGATAAACAACAATTAGATGCTCAAGTTCAACATCTGGAAGTATCAAATCAACAATTAGATGCCAAAGTTCAACATCTTGAAGTCACCAATCAGCAATTAGATTCTAAAGTTCAGCATCTTTCTATTCTCAATCAAAAATACGAGCATGAACTGGCGCTGTTTAAACAGCATAAATTCGGCAGTAAAAACGAACATCTCACCGCAAAACAAATCCATCTATGGGACGAAGCGGTCGAAGAAGATATCGCAGCCGTTGATCTGGAATTAGAACGATTAAATGCAGATAAAACCCATGCAGCGACACAGAAAGCCACAGTCAACAAACCTAAACGTCGACTGCTGCCAGATCATCTACACACCATCCGTATTGAGCATGAACCTGCATCAACCCAATGCAGTTGTGGCTGCCAGTTACGTCGTATCGGCGAAGATATCAGTGAAAAACTGCATTTCAGACCGGCACAGTTCTATAAGGAACAGCATGTACGTGGCAAATGGGTCTGTGATCAGTGCGACACCCTGACTCAGCAAGCGATGCCCGCCTATGTGATTGATAAAGGTATTGCCAGTCCTGAACTGCTCAGCCATGTGCTGGTATCGAAGTATGCCGATCATTTGCCGCTGTACCGTCAGCGCCTGATCTATCAGCGGGCTGGCATTGATCTGTCCAGATCCACGTTATCTGACTGGATTGGTCGCTGCGGTGTGGAACTGGAACCTCTGGCCAATGCCTTAAAACAGGTGGTGCTGCAACAGCGGGTGATCCATGCCGATGAAACGCCGGTCACCATCATGCGGATGGGTGAGAATGATAAAAAACCGAAGAAAGGTTATGTCTGGGCCTATGCCACTACACAGTACAATCCAGTTCAAGCCGTGATCTATGACTTTCAGGATAGTCGTTCAGGTCAGCATGCTGAAGCGTTCCTGAAAGACTGGCAGGGCCATCTGGTCTGTGATGATTACAGCGGTTATAAAGCACGCTTTAAATCAGGTCAGGTCATTGAGGTGGGCTGCATGGCGCATGCGCGTCGTAAATTCCATGAACTGCATGTGACCAAAAAAAGTCAGGTCGCTGAACAGGCATTAGTGCTGATTCAGAAACTGTATGCCATAGAAGCAGAACTCAGGAAAAAGACCGATGGTACAGCAGAACAGCGCCGCGAATACCGACAACAGCATAGTCAACCGGTGATGCAACAACTGTATGAATGGCTCAACCAACATCAACTGACTGTGCCATCGAGTTCTCCAACCGCCAAGGCGATCAATTACACTCTGAAGCGTTGGCCAGCTTTAAGCCGCTATCTGGATGATGGCAATCTACCGATTTGCAATAACTGGGTGGAAAACCAGATGCGCCCCTGGGCGTTGGGACGTAAGAACTGGTTATTTGCAGGTTCGCTGCGCAGCGGTCAGCGAGCAGCCAATATTATGACATTAATCCAATCAGCAAAGCTGAATGGGCTGGATCCCTATGCCTATTTAAGTGATGTGCTGAAAAGGTTGCCGACACATAAAGTGACTCAGATTGAAGAATTGCTACCACACCGCTGGAAACCTGAACCGAATTAAAAAATAGGCATGGGGTTCAGCGGACGCTTACAGTCTATATCTGTAATGACCTGATTCAACCGGCCATGCTGGCGATTACCCGTGATTTTGGCGTGAGTAGTTCATGGGCACCATCCTCCATGTCCTTTTTCCTGTTGGGCGGGGCATTTGTCGCAGCGATCTTGGGGCCATTGTCCGATCGTCTCGGACGTAAAACGGTACTGCTCGGCGGTGTGGCATTTTTTACCCTCAGTTGTCTGGCCATTTTATTGACACCCAATATCGAAAGTTTCTTATTCCTGCGCTTTTTACAGGGCTTTGGCCTGTCCTTTATTACTGCTGTAGGTTATGCCGCCATTCAGGAAAGCTTTGAAGAACGTGATGCCATCAAAGTCATGGCACTGATGGCCAATGTGTCTTTGCTGGCACCCTTGCTAGGACCAGTGCTGGGTGCCTTTATGATTGATCATATCTCCTGGCATTGGGGTTTTATCGGCATTGCATTTCTGTCATTTCTGAGCTGGTTCGGCCTAAAAGCCAAAATGCCAAATCTGAAAGTCAGTATTCCCAGACAGCCGGTCAGCTATATTCTGGATGACTTTAAACAGGTTCTAAAAAATAAACGCTTTGTGATCATGACTGTAGCCTTGCCTTTGGTGAGTTTGCCTTTGATGTTATGGATTGCCTTGTCACCGGTGATTCTGGTCGAGCAATTTGGATTAAGTAGTGTGCAATATGGTCTGGCGCAGTTTCCAGTCTTGGGCGGCCTGATTGCAGGTAATCTGATTTTGCTGAAAATTATCGATAAAATGCCGCTGGGTAAAACCGTATTATTGGGTCTGCCATTGATGCTGTTAGGTGCAGGTTTATTGATGTTGGGCTTATTGATTCCAGAGTATTTTGTCCATTGCCTGATTATCGGTACCACCTGTATCAGTCTCGGTGAGGGTGTAAGTTTTTCGGTACTGTACCGTTTTGCACTGATGTCTTCTGAAGTGTCCAAAGGCACGGTGGCCGCGACGGTTTCTATTATCCTGATGCTCAGCTTTTTTGTAGTGATTGAAGCAGTACGAATGGCATATGAAGCCTATGATATTTGGGCCTATTGTGTTGCCTCTTTGATTCTGATTGCACTGTGGTTTACTTTGCCACGCATGCAACTCAAACAGTTAATGCTGGAAAGACAGGAGCGTGGGGAGTTTTGATTCCTTATTAAGGGAAATTATAAATTATTGAAATCATATGTTCAGTATTGAATTTCCCTCTCCTTTTAGGAGAGGGCTAGGGTGAGGTTAAGTATTTAATAAGTTCCCTCTCTCTAACTCTCTCCCAAAGGGAGAGATAATTTTCTTTTGACTGATCTAATTATATTAGGATTCTACAATTAAGCTTCAGCGGGCTGTTCCAGCTTCTTCAGTTTCATATCAAACAGGAATGGACCGAAAGGTAGAATCGAAGCGATTAAACCCATCACAAACATGCTGAGAGACCATTTCTGTTTTTCACATACCGCAAATAACACCACCAGAAATAGCACAAACAGTACGCCATGACCCATGCCGACATATTTCACCAGAATCGGATTATCCATCATATATTTCACTGGCATCGCGATAAATAACAGCAGCAGGAATGAAATCCCTTCAAGCAAACCGACCAGACGCAAAGTTTTGATGTTCATAATACATATTGATTTAACCGAATTAGTTCTGAGTGTACCGAATATCACCTGAATATTGAATCTTAATAATAAAGATATATTCAATATTTTTAATAAGTTATAACCAAGTAAGGCAGTTGGTTATTTAATCTCGGCACCTAATAATTCATGACGTAATTTTAGTAATTCCGGTAAGGTTTCCAACAATAAACTGATCTGTTTCAACACCAAAAGCAGATGTGCTGACTGGTTTTCCTGGGTACTTAAGCGTTGAATTTCTGCCAGTTTATGATCGATGTCGTAGGTATCTAAAGGCTGTTGTTGCAGCAATACCCCAGTTAAGGTTTGCTGGCACCAGTGCATTAAATCCAGAATTTGTGTATCAGTAACCTGCTCACGGTGACTCCCCAATGCTGCAATATAACTGAGTTGGCTATGACTATAGACCAGATAGCGAAAGGCACTTTTGACCAGTTGCGGATCTGGATTCGGTTCGGTACTCAGACTTGAAATCATGCTGGATAAATCAATCTGTGCATTGTGGGCCAGACGCCGTGCAGTCCGGTAAGCAATACTGTTATCTTTACCGTTTCGATATTGCTCGACCACTGCAGCAAAATAGTTCAGTGTAGCAAGCGATGATTTTTTAATATTGCTGGAAATATTACGGAAATTCCAGTCAGGCCAGATCCAGCTTACTGCCATCCAGGCAATCAGACAGCCTATGAGGGTATCAATGATACGCGGTAAAATAATGGCATAACCGGCACCTTTCAGGTTGAAAATCAGGAGTACCATCAAGGTCGCCATGAGGGTTGCCATGGCATATTTTTTGGAACGCAGATAGAAAAAACCGACACCAAAAATCACTGTCAGCAGCAATTGTCCTTCGATACTTGGTACAAAATACAGAATGGGAACACCCAGCATGACCCCTAATAATGTTCCCAGAGTCCGCAATTTGAGCCGGCTTTTGGTGGCAAAATAACTGATCTGACAGACAAACAGGCTGGTCAATAAAATCCAGTAGCCATTTTTCGCAAAGGGTAATAATGAAATGACATAGCCGACTAGAAATACAATGGCAATCCGCACGGCATGCCGAAAGAGTGCCGATTGCGGACTTAAGTGCGGTTTGAGTTTCAGCCAGAGATCTGTGCTATCGCGAATATCATCATCAAACAGGCTCAGGTCATCAAAATGCTGCTGATAGCGTGGCTTATACAGAGCATGTTGATCATGCAGGTGTTGTAACTGTTCATGTACACTGAGCAGATTGGTCAGAATAAGCTGTAAATTTTTAACTTCAATATTCTGTGGGTGTTGGGCAATCCAGTCCTGCATCGACTCCTGTAAATGTTTTAATGCCAGTTCATCATCTGCAGACAGATAAAATTTTTCATTGCGCAATACACATTCTGCCAGATGCTGACAGGCAAGGGCTTGCAGACGGATATTTTTCTGAATCCGGAAAATCAGGTCAGTGCGGCTAAAATGCTGTTCGATCTGTTCATAATGCAGATAATTCGCGGTGGCCTGTTCATGAATATCCTGCATCAAAAAATACAGATTCAGCCAGTAAATGGTATTACGATTGGCACGCGAAGCTTTGAGTCGGGTCAATAGCGAATCTTTGCTACGGTTAAAACTCTGAATGACTAAAGTATTTTTAAGTGACAACTCATAGAGCAGGGTTTCAACATTTGGATGCTGGTCTGGATCAAACAGTTTGGCTTTACTCAGCAGTAAATCCGACATGTGCTGCAAGCTTTGTGCGAGATTTTCCTGAACCTGCAAAGTAGGACGCAGCAGAAAAAATAGAATAGACGTCAGGCCGTACCATAGCGCCCCAATGACAAAATAAAGCGGCTGTTCATACCAGTGCTGATATTCGCCCAGGCCGAACATGGTATAGATTGACAGTAAAATGGTGCCAAATGAAATTGTGGCATAACGTTGGCCTAATGCACCCATTAGAATAAACAGCGCACTCGACAGGGATAGCCACAGTGCAAACCAGAATTTATGTGGAGCAAGAAATTCCAGAATGCTGCTGATACTAAAAAACAGAATGATGACCAGTAACAGGTTGCGCAAACGCAGGCTTAGCCGGTCATCAAAATCAGTCAGTGCCGTGGCAATTGCCCCTAAAGTTACTGGAACGGTCAAGAACTCATAACCCAGAAATTTCAGACCGAAAGTGGTACCTAAAAACACCAGCAGGATCTGCAGGCAATAAGTCATCAGCGCACTAGACTGAAAGGGCAGCAGGACAGGTTTTATAATTTTAACAAAAGTAGCAGTCGCAGGTCGGGCAGCATTCACAAGGACAGAATCCGGGAAGTAAAAACGCAAAGTTCTGAATGCAATTTAGACGCCAAAATAAAGGAAATGTCTATAAAAAACGGGCATAGTGCCCGTTTTTCTATTGAGTCATTGGCATGAAGGTGTTTAGATCACACCACAGGCAATACGTTCACCGCCGCCGCCCAAGGGTAATGGGTTGTCTGAATAGTTGTCGCCACCGGCATGAACCATAATGGCACGACCCTGAACATCAGCCAGTTTCAGACGTGGCGCAAGCAGGGTGACACGTGCAGTTCCATCTGTATTGACTTTCAATGCGGGTAAATCACCTAAGTGACCTGTCACTGGTGTACCGTGATGCGGTGCCTGATTTGGATTGTAATGGCTACCTGCAGCCAGTGCTGCACCCATCTTGCCGTCTTTCATGGCAGGCGCGCATGAACCATTTTCATGAATATGGAAACCGCGTTCACCCGCAGGAAGTTGTTTCAGGTTGGTACGAATGACCAGACCGGCTGGGCTGTCACTGAGTAATACGGTCCCAATCTCTTGGCCCACACCTTGAGCATTTACAGCATTCACAGTCACTGCTCTGACCACTTCATTTGATGGGGAGGTTGATGCACAACCGGTAAAAAGTGCGGCGCTTAACGCGCAAAGTGTCGTAATTTTAAACAATGAAGACATGATTTTGGCATCCTGATCTTTATTCTGTTTTGTGGATTCATTTAAACAGAGCAAGATCAGAAGCTCTATATAGAATCAGTACTTAAATGTTTTGTTTTGTTTAAGTCGATTCTATCTATGCTTTAAGGTGCGTTGG
Organism: Acinetobacter lwoffii; assembly: GCF_022809915.1. GTDB lineage: Bacteria > Pseudomonadota > Gammaproteobacteria > Pseudomonadales > Moraxellaceae > Acinetobacter > Acinetobacter lwoffii_M. The sequence continues at coordinate 212,282 of NZ_JALGQY010000001.1, forward strand.
GCGGTGTGTCTTGTGTTTCCGGATCAATCTCATGTGCCATGGTGGCTTTAGGCATCATTAAAGGTTCATTCAGATTACTTTCATGTAACCATTCACGCCAGATTGCAAGCAGCACAGCCAGAATCACCGGGCCAATAAACACCCCGACCAGACCAAAGCTGGCAATACCACCCAAGACTCCAAACATGATCAGCAGGAAAGGAATCTGGGTTGCGCCAGAAATCACCAGTGGACGAATGACGTTATCGGCAGTACTGACAATACAGACACCCCAGACCATGACCCCAATGGCTTCAATGGTTTGTCCTTGTGAAAACAGCCATAGCGCCACCGCACTATAGGCGAGAGGTGGGCCAAAGGGAATCAGGGCAAAAATAAAGGTCACAATGGTTAAAACCATCGGATTCGGCACACCTGCAACAAAATAGCTCAGACCAGCCAATAAGGATTGTGCAATTGCGGTCAAACCGACGCCATATACTACGGCACGTGTAGTCGCAGAAATGGTGGAAAAATAATGATGTACACGTGGACCTACCACCATTTCAAAGGCTTTACGCACCTGATTTAAAATGGTCTGACCATCACGGTAGAAGAAAAACAGCGAAAGTATCGCAAAACATAATTTAAAGATGTTTTTACTAACTTCATTCAACACCACTTTGCCGTAATTCAGATGGCCTTGAATCCAGGTCGATATCGACAGTGCAATACTCTGCGGATCAGTGTTAATTTCATTTAAGGTTCGGGTAATTTCCTTGCCGACAATCGGAAGCCCGCGAATAAAATCAGGGACATTCAGGTGACCGGAAAAGACCTGTCGCTGCAATTCAAAATACAGGTTACGACCTTCGTGCTGCAGCATGAAAATGGCGAAAATAAACGGCAGACCAAAGACCAGAATCACGGCCAAGATCATTACGGTTGCACTTAATGTCGGTCGATTGCCGCATAGGCGTAACACCGATTGATACAAGGGCCAAGTCATATAGGCAATAATGGCTGCCCAAACTACAGGAATGATGAAATACTTGAGTATATGAAAACTCAAAAAAATCAGGATAAAGAACAATCCAAATAATAAGACTTTTTGTAATGTAGGCGCGTACTGTTGCACTGAATTTAATGACTCATTTTTTAGGTCGTGTTCAGGCATATTAACTGAAAAAAAAGCGATCGAAAATGATAGCTAGCCAAGTAGCGAGATTATTTTCCCAAAGCTACACCGCGATTCAGATGATTGACTCAAAACCACTGACTCGGATCATCAATAATGGCATTCAGTACCGGTTGCCATTGAGCCTGCAGCTCCCGATAGATTTTCTGAGGTTTGTCAAAGACGGACAGGCCTTCCATAGCCAGTCGGCTATAAGGGGCACGTTCCGAAATCCAGGCCACTGGCTGCTGGTCGATCTTGTCAAAAAACTGCTGTATGTCCTGATTGCTGGCTGCATTTGCTTTGGTGCGATTGGCCAAAAGTAAAATTTCAACCTTGCCCTTACGGATGCGTTTGATGTCCTGCAAATGTTTGAGAAAACGGCGGGTCGAATCGATATCAAAAAAAGAAGGCTGGATCGGGATGATAATCGCATGTGCTTCACTGATCAGCTGTTCGGCATGATCATCGGTCAAAGCACCTGGTGCATCAATAATCAGGTATTCGATCTGTTTCGGCGCATCACCAATGGACTTGCTATTGCGCCAGTCCAGACTTTGGATCTGCGCTGCCTGTGCCGGACGATGCTTGAGCCATTGCAATGTTGATTTCTGGTTGTCGGCATCGGCCAATGCCACCTTATAACCCTTTTGTGCGAGTGCTGACGCCAAACTAATGGCTGTCATGGTTTTGCCACAACCGCCTTTCTGATTCGCAACTAAAATTGTTTTCATGACTCAAGGTGATTTTATTCTGTTCCGGCCTAGCATATCATTCTTTTCAAGTATGCAAATGGCCGAAGTCCTCAACTTCAGTCGAATGCGATGCTATAAAAATCAGGCAAATTAGGAAGATTGAATGTCCATATGGATGGCCATGCTGATTGGCGCATGTATCGGGGTGGTATTGACCACTATTATTTTAAGTCAGACGCGTAATGGGCGGATCAAGGCCGAATATGAGCAATATATTGCCGAGCTGGAACTGGAGCATCAGCAGTCCCTTATTGCCGCGCAAAAACGCAGCGTGAATACCAGCCGTGCCGTTCTCAAAGGCAAAATGGCGGAACAGCTCGCGCCGATCATGCCGGAATTTCAATATCTGCCGAGTGATGCCAAGTTTCTGGGCGATCCGGTGGATTATGTGGTCTTTGATGGTTATACCGATTTTCGTGATGGTGAAGGCGACGCTGAAGATATTGAAGTGGTTTTGATTGACATTAAAAGTGGCGGAGCACGTCTGACCAAAGGCCAGCAAGCCATTGCCCGAGCGGTTCAGGAAGGGCGGGTACGTTTTGAAACCATTCGGATTGATTTTCAGGATTGACCAAAATCCGGTGAAGAATAAAAGTTATGCAAAAATTACTGATCACTGCGCTGCTGTTTATGCTTGGACTCTGGGTCTGGAATGAGTTTTTTCGTGCCATTCCGCATCTGCAAGAAAAAGGTGTACTTAAAAACTTTAAAGTAGAACCGGTCAAGCGTATATCAGCGACTTATATTGTGCATGATCACCGTTTCGTGAAACCTGATCGTCGGGTGCTGCATCAGGCCAGCCCAGTGGTTGGGTATTTTAATGATCTGGCCTATCTCAGTAATATTGATGTGCTGTTGCTGACTCAGCCGATGCCCGACATGCAGGCAAAATTAGAGTTTGATGAAGCAAAACGCTGCTATCAGCTCGAAGGAAAAATCAGTAAAGCGGAGCGTGACTTCGTCAATACGCATGTGCAGCATTTCAGTCTGATTGCTGCCACCGAAAAAATTGCCGATCAGATTCGCCGGCTAAAATCGGGGCAGAAAATCACGCTCACGGGTGATCTGGTGACAGTTCATTCAGGCACGACTGGACAAGAATTCCGGGTTGGGACAGGCTCTGAATATGGTGCTCATTGTCAGTTGCTGCAAGTAACCCACGTCCACCAGCACTAAATACAAAATAGTAGTGAATTAGCTCTATGGTTTACGAAATCGTGCTAACAACATGCGTTGGCCAATCTTCGGAATACCCTCGGCATCTACATAACTTAAGGTTTCTATTTCAAAGCCGGTTTCCAGCAAGGCGGTTTCAATATCCCGATTCAGATGACAGCCATCTGCGACTTTCTTTTGAATGGGAGTGAGTAAATGTTGCAGACGCTGAATATTTAAATTTTGTCGATTCAGGACATGTTCGACCACATGTAAAGTCCCACCCGGTTGTAGCACACGGTAAATTTCCTGCAGGCTATGTTGTAGCTCTGCAATACTACAAAGCGTCCAGGTCGATACAATATTTTCCACACTATTTTCGGCAAAAGGCAAAGCTTCTGCGCTGGCCTGAATATGCTCAACCTGAAACCCTGCCTGTTGAATTCGCGCTTCTGCCAGTTTGAAAATAGCCGGGTTTGGTTCCAGCGCATAGACCTTATCAACCGATTGATAAAAAGGCAGATTCAAGCCGGTACCAAAACCAATTTCCAGCACTTCACCTGAAATGTCCAAAAGCAATTCACGACGCAAGTCCATCAGGGATGGTGTTTGCATCACCTGATTCAGCAGATGCGGAAAGATATGTTGTTGATAAAGTTTATACAGCATTTGAGTTATTTTAATTTGATGGAAATACGTTCTAGCTTAACTGAAAAATAAAATGACAGGCATATCTCGAGCTGACTAAATACGTGCAGTTTGTTACCAAGTTCAACTGTTTATTCATTAAAAAATCCGTAAGATCAAGGAAGATATCCTTAAAACGTTTGATCAACTTGATTAGGATTAGATTAAAATTATGCTCAAACACTTTAAACATTATGCTTTGCTGGCCAGCCTGTTGCTGCCTGTTTCGGGTTATAGCTCGGTCGACCACAATATTGCCAAAGGCTTGCCTCCCGTCGTTAAAGGCCAGTCAATTTCGGTCTTGCAGCCTTTTAAAGGTGATTTTCGTATTCTGGGTTCAAAGGTTTATAGTTCTGACCCGCAAGCCAAATTCTCTCCAATTGATTATGCAGTCAGTTGGGGGCTGTTTGCTGAGCCTGAAATTGCTCGACATATCACGGTCAATCAATTTGATCGTTATTTGAACTGGAAAATGGATCGGGTGCCAGTGCCGGTAGAACAAGCCAAGCAGATGGTGTCCAATATGCACATTATTCCTGCCAATCCTGAAATTGCCAAGGCAATTAAAAAGGTAAAGCGTGGCGATCTGGTGCGTATGCAGGGGGAACTGGTTGAAGTGCGTGACAAAGATCTGGTCTGGAAATCATCCTTAACTCCGACCGATACGGGTGATGGTGCCTGTGAAGTTTTCCGCGTCAGTTCTATTAAGTGGATTGAAAAAGTCGCTAAGAGCTAAAGCCAGCTTCATGCATGTTTCCGAGTCTCATAAAAAACCGCTCTGATGAGCGGTTTTTTTATCTGCTTAGGACTTACTTCGCAGTTAAAGCCTGACCTTCAAAGGCAATTCCATCCCAGCCATTGAGCATAAACTGGCGGATATTCTGATGATCAGTCGCCTCTGGCGTCGCCAGTACAGAAGCATAATGCTCAGCAAACAGGCTTAAGGTCTGTGCCTGATCCAGACCATTTAATTGTGCAAAAGAAAAGACTTTGGCGCTGCCCTGGTTTTCTGTGGCCGCATTATTCTGCTGGCCATTTTTAAATGCAGTCGGTGTATGCGTATAACGCGATTCGATATAAGTAATCACATCTGCAAATTTTGCTTCGCCTGCTGCCAACTGGGCCAATAAATCCTGTGCCATGCTGTTTTTCCTGTGCCATTCATGAAAATTGGATGCAATAAATATAGCAATTTTCTTGCGAAGTTCCATGGTATTTCATTGATTTTCGGTTCAAGATAACAGTGAAAATTATCCATGATGAATATGAAACTTTGGATAAAATAAACTTGATCAATAAATAGAACAGGAAAAAAATATGGGCTGGCTTTGGGTGGCAATGGGTGGGGCAATCGGTGCCAGTCTGCGTTATGCAGCCGGACTTTGGCTGTTCAAACCACAAATGCAATTTCCTTGGCCCACCTGGTGGATCAATATTCTGGGCTGTTTATGTGCCGGGATTTTTTTTGCCTGTAGCCAAAAGTATCCAGTACTCCAACAAGAAGCTCGTCTGTTTTTAATGGTGGGAATTCTCGGTGGTTTTACCACATTTTCCAGTTTCGGTCTGGAAAGCTTTTTGTTATTCAAGCAAGGTGCTATGGGCCTAGCGCTGTTATATGCATTATCCAGCTTAATTGTCGGCATTATTGTTCTGGCACTGGGCTTTTATTTCACTTCACTCGTGTTGGCACAGAGTTAAAATAAGCGCATAAAAAAGTCAGGAAATTGGAGGTCATTTCCTGACATAAACCACGATTTAAATCTTAAGATAACCGAGGTTTTTCGGTTTTAGCCCCGTTTAAAGCGGCCAAAACGTTTGTTAAAGCTTGCCACACGTCCTTCATTGCTGGTCTGACGTTGCTCACCCGTATAGAAAGGATGTGATGCACTCGAAATATCTAGTGTTACATAAGGATATGTTTTACCTTGATATTCTTTAGTTTGGCTCGAGTTCATCGTGCTGCCAATCACGAAATAGGCATCGGCATTGGTATCATGGAATAACACTTCACGATACTCGGGATGGATATCTGAACGCATATCTAACTTCCTCATGATTCTTGATTAAATGTTATAATGTAACATTTGATATTTCAAGTAATCTAGGGTTACAGCGTGTAAGCCTATCGTCTCAACTTAGCTTCGACTCGGTACCAGTTCTTCAAATACATCACTTAAATCATCATGTACTTTGAGATGAATCAGGTTCCAGTATTGTCCTGAAATTGTGCGATTCACCATCAAGGTATCAGGAGAGGGCTTAAATACATCCCAATATTTCAACGAAGGTTTCAGCAACTCCATCCCATCATGATGCGCTGAGTTTTCGGCAAAATCATAGTCAGTGACCAGAGGACGCATGAGCACTTCCAGCCACTGTTCATATAATTCTTTCGGGAATTTTCCAGTTTCAGTCAAGGAATGCAGCGCATCCAGCTGTTGCTCGATCACGGGAATATTCTTCTCGCGTGCAGCATGGATCAGTTCCCTAAAATGTCCAATCACTTCAGTCGATAAGGTTTTGACGCCACCATAGTCATAAACAATCACAGAGCCATCTTCACGAAATGCAAAGTTGCCTGGATGCGGGTCACAGTGAAAGCGTTTCAGATAAAAAATTTCCTGACCAATGGCGCGCAAGAGGCGGCGGCCTAAAGCATTTCGGGTTTCGAGTGGCCAAGTGCTGGCAGTTTCGATACTTTCACCAAGCTCTTGGCTTAAGGTCAAAATATGTCGCGATGAATACTCATGAAACACTTTCGGAATCACAATTTTATTGTCCAGAGGCTCATGGAAGGCACGGGCGATTTCCAGATTCTGGGCTTCAATTTCATAGTTCAGCTCATTGTCCAGACTGTGCTGAATTTCTTTAAATAATTGATCTTGAAGTTTACGGTCAATCTTTAAGACGCCCATCATGCGCAGTGCCAGACGAACTTGTTTCAGGTCGCTTTCGCAGGCTTCATCCACACCAGGATATTGCACCTTGACCACAACTTGCTGGCCATTCGGTAGGGTGGCTTTATGCACCTGACCAATCGAGGCCGCGGCAAATGGCTGCTCATCAAACTGCTGGAAAAGTTGCTGTAAAGGTTTACCCAATTCTTTTTCCACTTGTGCCTGAATTTCTTTAAACGGCATCGGTGGCGCCTGACGCTGTAACTTGGCAATGGCTTTAGCGACTTCGGGCGGGAAAACATCTTTATATTGAGAGGCGATCTGGCCAACTTTCATGACTGCGCCTTTCATTTCCCCCAAGGTATCCGCAATCTGCACACCAATATCCTGAAATAATTTACTGCGTGCAGTGTTTTTCTGCTCGTCATCGGCAGTTAAATTTTTAATGGAATTGGAGAGGGTTTTACCTGCAATACTTGCGGTCATTCCGGCAAGTTTCATAAAGCGACGACCGGGCGTGCTAGCCGTTTTTGCCATGCGAGATTCCTTGAAACCAACTATGAATGGATGTATTTGATCATAGGTGACAACGGTTCAATTGCCTAGATTTAATTGTAGAGGTTGTGTTGTGATTTCCTTCAGCTTCTCCATGTTTAATGCATCATCTTTGATTTGTTAAAAGATTTATCTTTATTGCTTGCGTTTAAACTATAAGAATATGCCGGAATCCGTCATCGTTTTAGATAAGACCGAGTACTAATTCTGAATGTTGTTTTATAGCTAAAAGCTTAGAATAAACAGAGTATAGTAATGAAGAAAATTCAATGAAAGTCTATCGATATTTTACCGGGAAAGATGATGTACATTTTTGTGCGCGGGTGACCCGTGCCTTAAATGAAGGTTATGAGCTATATGGTTCACCCACCATGACTTTTAATGGTACGGATGTAATTGTGGGGCAGGTGGTGATTAAAGATGTAGTGGATGAATCTGAGATTCCACAAGGATTAAAAAATGCGCTGGATCTTTAATCTCAGCGCATTTTCTAGCTTAAATTAATCAAATAAAAGTGTTTAGTTGTTTAGACTTAAGCGTTTATTATTGCCATATAAACGGCCCAATAAAAGTATACAAGCTACGCTGAGGCCTACAATCAGGCCAACCCAGACACCGGCGGCGCCCATGTCGGTAAAGCGGGACAAATACACCCCGACCGGGAAGGCGATGACCCAGTAAGCCAGCATGGTAATCCACATTGGCCCCTTGGTATCCTGCATGCCGCGCAGACAACCTGCCGCACTGATCTGCCACGCATCCATCAGCTGATAGGCAATGGCAAACAGAATCAGATACACCGCAATTTGGGTCACGATCAGATCTGAGGTGTAGAGTGCTACGATTTCATTGCGGAAAACCCAAAGCAGAATCATGGTCAGGATCGCCAGAATAGTGGCAGTAATCAGGCCGAGATATTGTACTTTACGCATGGCTTGCCAGTTCTGTTCACCATAGTAGGTGCCAACCCGAATGGTCAGGGCAATCGCCAGTGACATGGGAATCATGAACAGTTGTGAAGTGACAGAAATAGCAATCTGATGGGCAGCGACAATGGTCTCACCCAAAGGACTCAGCACAATTGCAGCAGTACTGAAAATACTGACCTCAAAAAAAATTGCCAATCCGATTGGAAAGCCAAGCTGTAAGATGCGCTTCATCCATTCCGGGTTGATTTTTTCCCAATGGGTAAAAGGCTGGGTACGTTGATAGGCCTTATTTTTAAAGATATACAACGCGAGGGTGATGACCATTAGCCACTGTAAAATCGCCGTGGCAAACCCACAGCCTGCACTGCCTAGGGCCGGAACAGGGCCAATACCATACATAAAGATATAGTTCAGCGGAACTAGCAAGACCAGCGCCAATAAACTAATCACGGTCACCGGACGCGGATTTCCAATCGCTTCAGAATAGCCGCGTAAGGCCGCATACATGGTTACCGCTGGCATACCAAAACCAATCGCATGCAGAAATAAACCGGCTTTAGGTTGTAAGCTTTCCGGTACACCTAAAAGTGGCAAAGTGGCCGGCAAGAGTTGCAAAATCAAGCCGGCAATTACCCCAAGAATCAGGGCAACCCAAAGCGATTGACGTGCAATGGTGGCAATTTTTTCAGGTGTGCGTGCGCCATTGGCCTCAGCAACCAAAGGCGTCGTGGCAATCATAATGCCACTAAACAGCAGCATCACCGGAATCCAGAGTCCTACTCCGACGGCAATCGCGGCAAGATCGGTAGCAGACAGGTGACCGGCCATAATGGTATCAATCAGACCCAGACCAGCCTGAGAAAATTGGGTCACCAGAATGGGTAACATCAGATGAAACAGTTTTTTTAATTCAAAACCAAAGGTTGTGACTGGTGAAACATTCGACACAAAAATTACTCATCGTGATCATGTGCTTAAATAGAAGGTTTAGCGTTGTAAAGTGAGAAGCACACCAATAAAAATTACCACGCCGCCTAAAAGACGTTGCCAATTAATCGGCATTTTTTCATTACCCAATAATCCCAGATGATCGACCAGCATCGACATCACCATCTGACCAAAAATAATGAGACCGCTAAGAACCAGAAAGCCAAGTTTGGGCGCTGCATAAATGCTCATGCTAATCGCGTATACACCCACGATGCCCCCGAGCCATAAATACCAGGGAACACTCATCAGTTCCTGTAAACCGGGTTTGGGATTGGACTGAAAAAGTACGATTACGGCGAGCACTATTGTACCAATCAAAAAGGAAAAAAATGCAGCTTGAATAGGAGAATATAAATATTCTTTTAGTTGTGTATTAATTGCGGTCTGGAGTGTCAATAAAACACCGATTGCAAAAACCAAAGGAAGTAAAATAATAAGTTGAGAAGATATTTTCATAATTTTAACTGACTAATTCTATTTAAATTTTTAGGCATATCACACGATCAAATTTAATTTTAGCAGTGTTGCCGCCGAGTCATGTTAAAATTCGGCTATATCTTGTAATCGTTTTTGAGTAGTTCTTTGGCTGAATTGAATCCTGCTGCTGTCCCTTTGTCCTTATATATTCATATGCCTTGGTGTGTGCGCAAATGTCCTTATTGTGACTTCAATTCGCATGCGGTTCCGGATGGTCAATTATTACTGGAATTGGAACAGGAATATTTACGAGCACTGGTGGAAGACTTTAAAACTCAGGTCAGTTTTGCCCAAGGCCGGCAGATTCGCAGTGTCTTTATTGGTGGGGGGACGCCGTCACTGATTTCTGCCCCAGGCTATCAATGGTTATTTGATCAGCTCAAAGCCGTTATTCCCTTTGCCGAAGGCTGTGAGATTACGCTGGAAGCCAATCCCGGTACGGTCGAACATGATCCGTTTGCCGGTTATTTGCAGGCCGGCATTAATCGTTTGTCAATTGGGGTGCAGAGTTTTAATACCGAGCATCTCAAGCGTTTGGGACGGATTCACAGCAATGAAGATGCGATTTCTGCCATTGGGCTGGCACGTGAAGCTGGCTTTCAGCGCATTAACGTCGACTTGATGCATGGTTTACCGGAACAGACTTTAGAACAGGCTTTACATGATTTAAAACTGGCGGTAGAACAGGGTGCTACGCATATTTCCTGGTATCAGTTGACGATTGAACCCAATACGGTATTTTTCCGGACTCAACCGATTTTGCCTGTCGATGAAGTATTGGAAGATATTCAGGAGCAGGGTGAGCTCTACTTAAAAGCTCAGGGTTTTATCAACTATGAAGTTTCGGCTTGGCGCAAAGAATTGCCTTCCGCGCATAATCTGAATTACTGGCAGTTTGGTGATTATCTGGCAATTGGTGCCGGAGCACACGGCAAAGTCACTCAGCCGGATGGCGTGTATCGGTTCCAGAAAACCCGTTTACCTAAAGACTACTTAGCCAAAGTACCTGCTGAACATCTGCAGTTTAAGCGGATTGAAGATGCTGACCTGCCTTTTGAGTTTATGATGAATGCGTTACGTTTAAATCAGGGTGTGGAAGCCAAGCTCTATGCAGAACGTACCGGTTTGGGTCTAGATACTTTACATGAATTACTGAGCTCTTTACGTGACAGAAAGTTAATGGTCGATGATCAAGACCGGCTTTCATGTACCGAACAGGGACATATCTTTTTAAATTCGGTGTTAGAGGAATTTCTTTAATTATTTAATTTCTCCATTGTTTTAAAAAAACCCTAATAGGATTTTATTGGGGGTTTTTTATTGCCTTAAATAAAATGCCTAAAGTCTGATTGATGCTTTCTTAGAGAGAAGTTTTCTGAGAATATTCAAAGATTAAATTAAATGAATATTATAATTTCTAAAGGGTGGACAGGTGGATACATTATGGGCTTTTCAGCAGCTGGATTTAACTGATACCCGATTCTTTATTTTTGATAGTAAAAGTGATCATCTGGTTTATGAAGATCGGGACTTTCAAGAATATCATTGGGATCAGTCTAAATATAATCGAGTCAGGGAAGGGGATTTCTTTTTATATCGACGACCGCAAAAAGCCTCTGAAATTAAAAATCAATTCTATCTTTATGGTGCAGGCCGTATAGCCAAGATTATTGCACCTACTGCCATTCCTCAAAATCATCAAAAACGCCGAACCAAACCGGTCTTTGCGAAAGTGATCGATGGTATACGTTTTATAGATCCTATTCTGCAGTCCGATTTGGAAGATTTTCAATGGACTTTTAAACCACGCGGAAATACTTGGGAACATTTTTTTCAACAATATGGCATGAATGAGATCACGGCAGATGATTTTTGGCGATTACTTAAATTAGCAGGAATAGGCGAAAAACAGGATGCTTTGTTAGATACGCATTTACGTCAAGAAATCCTCGATTATAGTGTTGAAGATCAATATGCCAATGTAAAAGTTCGCGGTTCGCCACACCAGGAATTTGCTTTACAAGTTAAACTTAATTATCAATATCAATGTGCGATCTCTGGTATTAAGACCAAAGCCTTTTTAGTGGCTTCTCATATTGTACCTTGGTCTGAAAATCAGGTACATAGAAGAAATCCGCGTAATGGAATTTGTTTATCTTCTTTATTGGATCAAGCTTTCGATCAGGGATTTATCACGCTAGATAAAGGGCATAAAGTGTGTCTTGCGAATCAAGCCAAGCAAGATGCGAGTTTATACGCCTATTTAAAGCTTTATCACGGTAAACGAATCGGCGTACCAAAACGTTTTGCCCCTGATCCGGTATTTTTAGCCTGGCATAGAGCACACCGGTTTTTAGAACAACCCAATGATCTTTAAAAGCGAGCGGTATGAGAGAAATGATAGGCACAAAAAAAGCACTCTAAGAGTGCTTTTTTCAATATCTTGCTTCTAAATTATAGAGCAACGATATTTACAGCTGTCGGGCCTTTTTGACCTTGAGCTACGCTGAAAGAAACCTTTTGGCCTTCAACTAAAGTTTTGAAACCTGAACCAGTGATTTCGCTGAAATGAGCAAAAACGTCTGGACCTGATTCTTGTTGAATGAAACCAAAACCTTTAGTTTCGTTGAACCATTTTACTGTACCGTTAACTGTATTAGACATAATATAACCTATTGAATCGTATGAATTTATAGCCAAAATTTCAGATGACTAACTGTAACTTTGAAAAATAAAAAGGATGGAGCTTTTTGATCTGTAATACGAAGGTTTATGACTAAAACTGCGATACTTAAAAGAAGACTAACCAAAACAAGAATTTTTCTAGTTGGGATTATCATACCGCTTATTTTGAGATATACAAGCGTTTTATTTGGCTAATTTATTAGGATGTTGAAAAATATAAAATTAAATTTGTATATTTTCTATCCAGAAAGGTTTTTTAAGTTAAACAAGGGTATCTACATCAATAAAAAGAGCGCCGAAGCGCCCTTTTTAACTCAATTTACAGCTTAGTAGTCAAAGCTAAAGTGTTCTGGAGCGAGTGCCGTCATGGTTTTAGATGGATTCACCATCGCTTCTGCGTGACCTTGGGTACGTGGCAGGATACGTTCAAAGTAGAAATCAGCAGTTTTGATTTTTGCTTTATAGAATTCTGGAACTTCCGCACCATCGCCAGAAGCCAGTTTGGCTGAAGCGACTGCGGCTTGCTGTGCCCAGAAGTACGCCATCATCACATAACCGGAGAACATCAGGAAATCGACTGACGCAGAAGAGACGATGTCACGGTCCTTACGTGCTGCCAGCATGATACGTACGGTTAATGCATTCCACTGTGCACATAGCTTGGTTAAATCCCAAGCAAATCGGCGCATATATTTATTCCGTGCATGCTGACCACAGAATTTCAGGATTTCAGCAGTGTAATCACGAATTACTTTACCTTTCGAGGTTAACAGCACTTTACGGCCAATCAGATCCAGTGCCTGAACGCCTGTAGTACCTTCGTACAAGGTAGAGATACGTGAGTCACGTACGATCTGTTCCATGCCCCATTCTTTGATATAGCCATGTCCACCGAAGACTTGCATACCGTGATTTGATGCCTCATAACCCATTTCGGTCAGGAAGCCTTTCAGGATTGGAGTATAGAACCCAAGATGGTCATCATGCTGTTCAAATGCTGCAGTATCGCCACGCAGCAAAGCATCATTCATGTTGTCGGCAATTTTTGCTGCATGATAAATCATGGCACGGCCACCTTCAGCAATGGCTTTTTGCGTCAATAGCATACGGCGGACATCAGCATGGTGAATGATCGCATCCGCTACTTTTTCCGGATCTTTTTTGCCAGACAGGGCGCGCATTGACATACGCTCTTTGGCATACGGTAAAGCACCCTGGAATGACAATTCAGCATGACAAATACCCTGAATCGCAGTACCAATACGCGCCGTGTTCATAAAGGTGAACATAGCGTGCAAGCCTTTATTCGGTTCGCCAATCAGGTAGCCAGTCGCATTGTCAAAATTCAGTACAGCCGTTGCTGAGGCGCGAATCCCCATTTTGTGTTCAATCGAACCGCAGTTCACTGGATTACGCTCGCCGATCCCGCCATCTGCAGCAGCAATAAATTTCGGTACGATAAACAAAGAAATCCCTTTGGTACCTTGCGGCGCATCTGGAAGGCGTGCCAGTACGATATGTACGATATTTTCAGTCAGGTCGTGCTCACCAGCGGAAATAAAAATTTTGGTGCCTGAAATCGCATAGCTGCCATCTTCTTTCGGCTCTGCTTTGGTCTTAACTTGACCCAAGTCAGTACCACATTGCGGCTCAGTCAGACACATGGTGCCCGCCCAAGTTCCTGCAACTAAGTGAGGCAGATACGTGTTTTTCTGCTCATCGGTACCATATTGCATGATAGTGTTGATACAACCCACACTTAAACCCGGATACATCTGGAATGACCAGTTTGCAGTCCCCATCATTTCCGATTTGATCAGGTTTAAAGACATTGGCAGGTTTTGGCCACCAAATTCTTCAGGATAAGACAGACCTTGCCAGCCACCTTGTACGAACTGGTCGTAAGCTTCTTTAAAGCCTTTCGGTGTTTTTACTTCGCCATTTTCAAAATGACAGCCTTCTTCATCACCGCTTTGATTCAACGGCGACAGTATATTTTCACAGAAATCTGCAGCGCCTTCTAAGATCATATCTACCGTGTCGGCATCGGCATATTCACCATTCGACAAATTCTGGTAGTGCGCAGGGTAGTCAAGCACTTCATTCATAAGGAAGCGAATGTCGTGTAAAGGGGCTTTATATGCTGGCATGCGTTTAATCCTGATTGAAATTAGTTTTGGATTATCTGTATCGATTCTTTGATTATTCACATTCGGGATAAAAAAACATTGATGAATTCAGTGAATAAAAATGTCAGAAAAGCTAATCGATTTTTAAGGCTAATGAATGAAATCATCGAATTTCATCATTAGGTGTTTACATTACAGGAAGATTAAAAACTTGTTATATCAATGGAATTTAATGAGTTAAAAGGTGATTTGTCCAGTATATTTTTGTATGAATTGTGCTCGGATTCAGGTGGCAAAATAACTCATTTTAAAATGTCATTAAAACCAATCCATGGTTTTTCAGCTTATAAAAAGTAGTAGGAGGGAAGTAAAGGGTTGCAGTTGCAACCCGAACTGAACTCATTAGAGAGATAGGGGTTTTAAAGAAACTCTTTTAAATCCGGTTTGATACCATTCCAGATGTAAAAAGATTCAATTGCTTGACCGACCAGCATGCCAAAACCTTCAGATGTCGGTACACCGCGTGCCTTGGCTTGATCCAGAAAGGAAGAAGGTTTGCCATAGGCCATTTCATAGGCCCGTTTAAACTGTAGCGTTTCCGGTAAAACCAGGGCATCACCGCTGAGACTGGCAGAAGTGGCATTAATCATCAAATCAAATTCACCGGCTAAAGTGTCTAGTGAAATCGCCTGTAATTCGACTTGCGGTACGGCATTCTGAAGATCAGCGACCAGTTGTTCCGCGCGTGCCAAGGTACGATTGGCAATCACAATTTTTTTCGCACCTGCTTGTGCGAGTGGATAAATCACACCACGCGTGGCACCACCTGCACCAATAATTAAAATATCGGTATTTTCCAGTGGCCAGTCCAAGGCACGGATGGCTTCAACTAGTCCCTGACCATCAGTATTGTCGCCATGCAGGATGCCATTTTTCATCCATAGCGTATTCACGGCTTTGGCAATTTTGGCCCGTTCACTCAGCACCTGACAGTGGGCAAAAGCCTGTTCTTTAAAGGGTACGGTGACATTCATGCCACTACCGCCATTGCTAAAGAATTCCTGAATGTTGGCTACGAAGCCATCCAGTGGCGCCAGACGCTTGGTGTAACTCAGGTCGACACCAGTTTTAGCAGCAAAGGCGTGATGCAATTCTGGAGAACGTGATTGTTCAATCGGGTTACCAATCACGGAAAATTGTTTGCTCATTTCACAATGTCCATGTGCGGAAATGGCCATCAATATACGTGAAAAAGCGCAGAGACTAAAGCCTGCGCGATTTTAAATTGCTGTTAAGTGATCCGGGTTTTAGGAACTGCAAATATCCATAATATGTTCCGCAAACATCAGCGCCATACTGAGAACAACCCCAAGCCCAGTCAGGATACTCACCAGAATAGCGGCGCCATCCAGAATCAGGTTGTGACTCAAAATTGCGGTACTCATCGCACTGATGGCGAGAGCCAGAAAAAGCCAAAAGGCCAACACAGGTAGGTTTAATTGAAGATTATGCATTGTTATTCTCACTAGACATCAAATGGAATATGATCGATGTAGCGATAGGGTGCCGCGATCAAATCAGGTATTTCTATGCAGCAGTATAGAGGATATATCTATTAAAACAGCCCTCTATTTGAGGGCCGTTTGTATCATTTCATTGCGTTGGATTTTAATTCTGTTAACCAGTTATGTGGTTTCAGGTAGTAATCTGTTAAACGTTTTTCCGGTGAGCCCTCATCCCATTCAGGGCGATATGACCATCCGGTAAGCGGGGGCAGGCTGACCAGAATCGATTCAATCCGGCCACCAGTCTGCAAGCCAAACAGGGTGCCGCGGTCATAAACCAGATTGTATTCCACATAACGGCCGCGACGGTATAACTGAAACTCGCGTTGTGCTTCGGTATAAGGCTTATCCTGATTGCGCTGGAAAATCGGCAGAATGGCTTCTAGATATCCATTGCCTACAGCCTGCATATACTGGAAACAGGTTTCAAAATCCCATTGATTCAGGTCGTCAAAAAACAAGCCGCCAACGCCACGCTGTTCATCACGATGTTTCAGATAAAAATAATCATCACACCATTGTTTATGTTCAGGATAAACCTCTTCGCCGAATGGCGCACACAGATCATGCGCCGTTTGATGCCAAGACAGTACATCTTCATCATTCGGATAAAACGGGGTCAGGTCAAAACCGCCACCAAACCACCAAATCGGATCCTGACCTTCTTTTTCAGCCACAAATAAACGCACGTTGGCATGCGAAGTCGGTACATTCGGGTTTTTTGGATGGATGACCAGTGATACCCCCATTGCTTGCGCTTTGGCACCGGCAATATTGGGATGGCGTTCGGTCGCAGAAGCAGGTAGCTTGGAAATGTTGATGTGGGAGAACATTACCCCACCTTTTTCAATCACCGTACCATTTTGCAAAACACGTGAACGGCCACCACCACCTTCTGGACGCTCCCAGTCATCGATGATAAATTCGGCCGTACCGCCGCCAGCACGTTCCTGCTGTTCTAATGCTGCACAAATCCGTGCCTGCAAGTCGATGAGAAATTCACGAACGCGTTGAATATCCGTAGATGTAGGATGCTGCATCAGAGCCCTCGTAGGGAAATAAAAAACTAACGACATCAAAGCATAAAATCAGTCAAAGATTAAGGTCTAATTTGGTGATGCAATTCATCAGCCCAGACATTACATTCCACTATTTATAAGCAGAATGCATCATTAAATCCGACTAAATGGCTAGGTTGAATTCTTTTTTCAAGCTCAGCACAATAACTCACAAGCGCTCATTGGCTTGAGCATTTCTCGACGGTAATAGGTGGGTGTCATGTCGGTACAGGTCAATTCCCTGATTCAAAAATACAATGTTCCCGGGCCACGCTATACCAGTTATCCCACTGTTCCGTATTGGGAAGAGCAGAATTTCTCGCTGGAACAATGGACGCAAACGCTAAAAAAGTCTTTTGATGAATCCAATCAAAGCGAAGGCATTAGCTTGTATATCCACCTGCCATTTTGCGAAAGCCTGTGTACCTTCTGCGGGTGTCATAAGCGCGTGACCAAACGCCATGAAGTCGAACAACCTTATATTCAGGCACTGCTGAAAGAATGGGATCTATATTGCGAGTTATTACAAGAAAAGCCCATCATTAAAGAGATTCATTTTGGTGGAGGAACGCCGACCTTTTTTTCAATGGCACATCTGGCTCAACTAATTCAAGGCATTCTGGCCAAAGCAGACGTAGCGCCTGAGTATGAATTCAGTTTCGAAGGTCATCCCAATAATACTACGCGTGAACATTTGCAGGGATTGTATGACCTGGGTTTTCGTCGGGTCAGTTATGGTGTGCAGGATTATAACGAAACCGTGCAAAAGGCGATTCACCGGATTCAGCCTTATGAAAATGTTAAACAGGTGACCGAATGGGCGCGAGAAATTGGCTATGAATCGATTTCCCATGATCTGGTCTTTGGTCTGCCATTTCAGAGTCTGGATGATGTTTTAAATACTATTGAACAAACCAATTCGCTCTTGCCGGACCGTCTGGCTTTATATAGCTATGCACATGTGCCCTGGATTAAAGGTAATGGTCAGCGCGGTTTTAAAGATGCCGATGTGCCCAAAGATGCGATCAAACGGGAATGCTATGAAGCGGGTAAAAAGAAACTTCTGGCACATGGCTATTATGAAATCGGTATGGATCATTTTGCCTTAGAGAAAGATGCGATGTACCAGTCCTTTCAAGCGGGAACATTGCACCGCAACTTTATGGGATACACAGCCTCTAAAACCCAGGTGATGATTGGGCTAGGCATTTCTTCAATCAGTGATAGCTGGTACAGCTTTGCGCAGAATGTGAAAACCATTGAAGAATATTATGAATGCCTGGCGCGCAATGAAATTCCGGTATTTAAAGGACATGTCTTAAATCAGGAAGATTTGATCATCCGGCAACATATTCTAAATTTGATGTGCAGCTTTAGCACCTCATGGGAAAATTCCGAGATGCTTTTCCCTGAAATTGATGAGGTTTTGGAACAGCTTGACGAAATGGCACAGGATGGTTTGATTCAATTTTCAGACTCGTCAGTCACGATTCTGGAGAAAGGGAAACCATTTGTACGCAATATTTGTATGGCTTTTGATTTACGTCTAAAGCGACGCATACCGGAGAACCGGATTTTCTCGATGACGATTTAATCTTCCCCTAACCCCATTTTTAAGAAAGATAGGGAAAACCTCCCCGAGCAAGACTTAAGCATTGCTTTAAGTCGAAGCGCAAGAAAGGGAGGTTTGGAGGGATTAAGTTAAAATAAGGTAGGACAGGGTTTTAAAAATATTAAAAATCATCCTTTTTATAAAGATGTGCCATGCGTTCGTGCTTGGTCTTGAGATATTGTTCATTAAAAGGGTTTAAACCCACAGTCAAAGGCACACGATCGATCACGTTAATTCCCTGGGCTTTTAAAGCCTCAATTTTAGAAGGGTTATTGGTCACCAGGCGTACTGCTTTCACCTGTAAATGATCCAGCATGATGCTACACATATCATACTGGCGTGCATCTGCGGGCAGGTTCAGCATTAAATTGGCATCTACGGTGTCATGTCCCTGATCTTGCAGAGCATAAGCGCGAATTTTATTGGTCAGGCCAATGCCACGACCTTCCTGACGCAAATACAGAATGACTCCGCGGCCCAATTCATTGATCAGTTTTAAAGTCGCTTGCAATTGCGGGCCACAGTCGCATTTGAGCGAAGCAAAGGCATCACCGGTTAAACATTCAGAATGCACACGCACCACTACAGGCTCATCTGATATTTCTTCAAGTCCTTTGGAAAGTGCGACATGTTCTTCGCCAGTCTCAGGGTCTTGAAATACAGTAATTTTAAATTCACCGTGAGCGGTAGGTAATCTTGACGTTGCGACAAATTCGATTGGCACAGCTGAACCCGTTAAATCCTGAAATTGGCTAAAGTATAGCGTAATGATTGAACATTGGTAGAATTGCAAAGTCGAAATTCTGCAATAGATTTTCTTTTTTGTAGAAAGCGAACGATAATAGTTGATAAATAGTAAGATTATTCAGGATAATCGTAGGCTGCAATTTTTTCACCCCGACGAGATCATTGTTTAATATTGCATCGCTAGAAGCGTAGCTGAATTGAAGCTGCTACAATTCAGCTATATGATCGGGTACTCCCCATTGACCTAGCTTTAGATTTGCCAGGCTTTAGAAGGCTTTGCCATAATATGCTGTATACAGAAATCCCAACTCAACGCCCTGTAACACCGTTGCTTGATGCGATCAATCATCCTGAGCAACTGCGTGCACTCGAGCAAAGCCAGCTAGAACAAGTGGCGGATGAGTTACGTCAATTCATTTTGTATGCTGCCGGGCAAAGTGGCGGACATTTTGGTGCCAACCTTGGTGTGATTGAACTCACCGTGGCTTTACATTATTGCTTTAATACACCGCATGACCGCCTGATCTGGGATGTAGGTCATCAGGCCTATCCGCATAAAGTGTTGACTGGTCGTCGTGAACAGCTCACCACGATTCGTGCCAAAGATGGTCTGGCTGCGTTTCCGGCTCGTGAAGAATCTGAATTTGATACCTTTGGGGTAGGGCATTCTTCGACGGCGATTTCTGCTGGCCTAGGTATGGCGCTGGCACGTCGTTATCAGAACAAGCCGTGTGAAGTGGTATCGATTATTGGCGATGGCGCCATGACGGCAGGTATGGCTTTTGAAGCTTTGAATGATGCCGTGGCACACAGTGCTGATCTGATGGTGGTGCTGAACGACAATGATATGTCGATTTCTTGCAGTACCGGTGGTTTTGCCAAACATCTGGCTGCCATTTGGGAGCGCGGTGAGTTCGTTAATGTTACCGAGCAGGGTGAGGCATATGTACAGCCACATCCAGAATGGTTGTATAACTCGCGTTTGCACAGTGCAGCAACCGATGCTGCAGATAACTTATTCCAAGCCATCGGCTTTGACTATTTTGGCCCGTACGATGGTCATGATGTCAAACAGCTGGTGCATGTCTTTAATGCGCTGAAAAAGCGTAAAGGCCCACGCCTGATTCATGTCTATACTAAAAAAGGCAAAGGCTTTGCTCCGGCAGAATCCGATCAAATCAAATATCACGCGATTAGCAAAATCAACGCCGTTGCCGCCAGCAATACTGCACCGAAATATTCGGATGTATTTGGACAATGGCTTTGCGATGAAGCGGCACAAGATGCCCGTTTGCTCGCAATCACACCTGCGATGTGCGAAGGCTCAGGCATGGTCAAATTTGCCAAAGAATATCCAGAACGTTTCTTTGATGTCGCGATTGCCGAACAGCATGCGGTTACCTTGGCTGCCGGTATGGCTTGTGAAGGCTTGAAGCCGGTGGTTGCAATTTACTCGACTTTCCTGCAACGCGGTTATGATCAACTGGTACATGACGTGGCTTTGCAGAATCTGGATGTTACTTTCGGTATTGATCGTGCCGGTCTGGTTGGTGAAGATGGCCCGACGCATGCCGGTGCTTATGACTATGCCTATATGCGTACTATCCCGAATATCGTCATCATGGCGCCGAAAGACGAAAATGAATGCCGTCAAATGCTGCATACAGCGTATTTGTATCCAGGGCCGGCAGCGGTACGTTATCCGCGTGGCAATGGACTGGGCGTCGATATCCAGCAAAAGATGATCGAGATTCCGATCGGTCAGGCGGAAATTGTGGCCAGCTTTAATGGGCAGTATGATGAATATATTTCTGTACTGGCATTTGGTAGCCGGGTACAGGCTGCAGTCGACGCTGCTGAAGCATTTGCCGTGAAACATGAGATTGGCGTGCGTGTGGTTAACATGCGTTTTGTCAAACCACTGGATACTCAAATGCTCGATGATCTCGCTTTAAGCACCAGTCTGTTTGTCACGGTGGAAGAACATGCAGTGATGGGCGGTGCAGGTAGTGCCGTGAATGAATATCTGGCAGAAGCACAGATTGTCAAACCGATGTTGAATCTGGGTCTGGATGATACGTTTATGGCGCAAGCGACCCATGCACAGATGTTGCAGCAAGCGGGTCTGGATGCGCAAGGCATTGAAAAATCGATCAATCAGGCTTGGTCCAGCCTGAGGCAAAGCGTCTTGTCATAATATCTTAAAAATTTTAGACACATTTTTCCCAAAAAAGCCCTGATATTTGCTAAGATATCGGGGCTTTTATGCATTATTCTTTATCAGTGTCTTCAAATTTGTAGTGGGTGTTCAATGGAACCTATGGTGGTGATGGCTGCGCGTGCGGCTCAGTTAGTTGGTCAAGAGCTTTTAAAAGCGCATCAGAATCGTCATAAACTCGATCTACAAGTCGAAGAAAAAGGAATTGATGGTCCGGTAACGCGTGTAGATCGTTATTTGGAACAGTTGACCATCGATACCCTACGTAAAAGCTATAAAAATCACAGTTTCCTTGGTGAAGAGTTTGGCTATCAGGAAGGTAAAGGTCATGACGCCGATTGGTGTTGGGTGATCGATCCGCTAGATGGTACTTTAAACTTCATTAACGGTTTCCCGCATTTCTGTATCTCTATCGCAGTTCAGCACAAAGGCATTACTCAACACGGGGTGATTTATGACCCGGTGAAAGATGAGCTATTCTCTGCCAGTCGTGGTCGTGGTGCCATGATGAACCAGCGCCGTATTCGTGTGAATGTAAAAGACAGCCTGGAAAATACCTTTATGGCTGTTGGTCACGCTTATCGTGCCAAGCGTAATGGCGAAGTTGTGTCTTATGCCAAGAATCATTTTCAAACCCTGTTAAACGTAACTGAAGCTGGCGCGCAATATCGTCGTTCAGGTTCTGCAGCATTGGATTTAGCCTATGTTGCTGCAGGTCGTTTCGATGGTTATTTCGAACTTGGTTTAAAGCCTTGGGATATCGCAGCTGGCGAATTGATCGTGAAAGAAGCAGGCGGTACTGTAGTTGATGCACGTGGTGGTAGCGACTCTATGGAAAATGGTCAAGTTTTGGCTTGTTCAATGAAAATGCTTAAGCCTTTAATGCAAGCAGTTGTTCCTGCTTGGGGCGAAGCCGCAAAATAATCGGGTTTAGATGAATCAGATCTAATATTGAGAAAAGGCGTCCTTCGGGATGCCTTTTTTATGCACGGAAATTTAAGTCGCGAGAGACTGGTATAGGGGTATTGATGTTTGCTTGAATACTGGAAATATCAGGTGAATTGGCGAAAAGTGACTTTTTATACCGCCTGTTACATTTTTTATTATATTTTAAGTATTAGAAATATATAAATAAATTAAGAATAAGGGAAATTAGTTTTAAAACTTAATGACATTGTGGAATATTCTGCTATAATTCCGCCACGCACTTAATTTCTGTTCTTTACCTGAACACTATCTTCTAATCATTGTATGCGCGTGCTGTCCATAGAGAGGACATATCCTTCGCGCCCCAATCGCTTAAGCGATTCCTTCAGGTTTGCGGCCGTAATCATGCGTGCGTTATATCCACATCGTCGTTACTCGGATCGCTGCTGAATCCTAATATTTTCAGCATTATTTGCTGTGCCGCTTTTTGCCGATGTCCATAATTGTTATTTATTAAATGGAGCACCCACTTCAGGGTGAATACTCTCTATGAGCAAAACTTTTGCTGATTTTTCCCTCGACGAATCTCTAACACAGGCTCTCGACGCTTTAGGCTTTACTACTCCTACTCCTGTACAAGAACAAGCGATTCCAGCTGCGCTTGAAGGCAAAGACCTTCTTGTGTCAAGCCAAACAGGTTCTGGTAAAACTGCTGCATTCTTACTTCCTACGTTAAATGCGTTGGCAAACCAAGATACATTAGTACCGTTTAAAGACCGTATGAAAGCGGTTACTCAACCGAATATTTTGGTGATTTCACCGACTCGTGAATTGGCACAACAGGTATGTCAAGACGCGATTGCATTTGTACGTCACATGAAAGGTGTTCGTATTGCGGCAATCATGGGCGGTATGCCTTTCGGTAAGCAAATTCAACAGTTAAAAGGCGCGCAAGTTGTTGTTGCAACTCCAGGTCGTCTACTTGACTTGGTGAATCGTCGTCAAATCAAATTGGATAAAGTTGACGCGTTAATCGTCGATGAAGCTGACCGTATGCTTGACCTAGGTTTCTCTGAAGACTTAGAAGCAATTGGTGAATTGGCTGCAAACCGCAAACAAACTCTTATGTTCTCTGCGACTTTTGCACCACGTATCATTACACTTGCAGAACGCATGATGAATGATCCAATGCGTATTTCGATCGAAACTGGTCACTCTACAAATACTGATATTACTCAGACTTTGCATTGGACTGACGGTTTCGAGCACAAGAAAAAACTTCTTACTCACTGGTTGAACGAAGAAGACGTTGATCAAGCAGTAGTATTTGCGTCAACTCAAGAAGACACAGATATGTTGGCTGAAGAACTTGCTGAAGCAGGTCTATCAGTTGTAGCACTTCACGGTGCTATGCCACAAACTGTTCGTAACCGTCGTTTACGCAGCATCCGTGAAGGTCGTGCGAAGATCTTGGTTGCAACTGACGTTGCAGCGCGTGGTCTTGACGTACCAACTATTTCACACGTAATTAACTTCGGTCTTCCAATGAAGAATGAAGACTATGTACACCGTATCGGTCGTACAGGTCGTGCGGGTCGTACTGGTAAAGCCATTACTTTGGCGACTTACCGTGAACGCGGTAAAATCCGTGCTTTAGAAGACTTCCTTGATGCGCGTCTAAACGTATCTGAAATTGAAGGTCTTGAGCCATCTCCACCTCCTGCACGTGGTAGCCGTGATGGCGCTGGTCGCGGTCGTGGCCGTGATGGCGGTCGTCGTGATGGCGGTCGTGGTGGTTTCGGTGGTGGTCGTCGTTTTGAAGGCGAAAGCAACTTCAAACGTCGTGAAGGCGGTGATGATCGTCCACGTCGTAGCTTCGATGACAAACCTCGTGGCGAACGTCCAGCATTTGGCGAAGATCGTCCACGTCGTGACTTTGGTGATCGTCCAGCTCCACGTCGTGAAGGCGGTTTCGGTGATCGTCCACAACGTTCGTTTGATGACCGTCCAAAGCGTGACTTCGGTGATCGTCCAGCTCCACGTCGTGAAGGTGGTTTTGGTGACCGTCCTCGCTCTAATGATGACAACCGTGGCAACCGTGTAGACTACAAACCAGCTCGTGAAGGTGGTTATGGTGATCGTCCAAAACGTGATTTTGGTGATCGTCCAGCTCCACGTCGTGAAGGTGGTTTCGGTGATCGTCCAGCGCGTTCATTCGGTGATGATCGTCCAAAACGTGATTTTGGTGATCGTCCAGTACGTCGCAACTTTGATGACAAGCCACGTGGTGAACGTTCGTTCGGTGGTGAAGATCGTCCACGTCGTAAATTTAACGACTAATTCAGTCGCTAGATGAAGATAAAAAACCGGTAGAAATACCGGTTTTTTTTATGCATTGAGTTTTTTGCTTTTTAACGTAAAATGTCTACTAAATCATGTTTTGTCAGGGTTATGATAATTATTAATATGAAAAGCTTAACTCTTCGATCTCAATTGATAGAGGTGTATATGCCATATATCGCATTGACTTTGATTTTATGTAATATTATCTATTATTTATACAGTCTTTTTAATTAATCAATGTACCTGGCTCAAGCTTAAGTGCATATTTTTATTACAAAAAATACGAAATAATCCATTGTTGTCATTTTTTATGATATTAAACCACCTTTTTCAACTGCTAACATTTTGAACTTCGTTCCTTTATAGTATGCATGCTGAAAAAATGCAGGAATAAACTCAGCTATGAAAAATCAAACAGCGCGAGATACTCAATCTCTGATTGAAGTCAAGAATCTGAGCTTCAAGCGGGGTGAGCGCGTGATTTATGACGACGTGAGTTTAAATATTCGTCGTGGGCAGATTACCGCCATTATGGGACCATCTGGTACTGGTAAAACCACCTTATTAAGACTGATTGGTGGGCAGCTGGTTCCTGAGCACGGTCAGGTTTTATTAGACGGCAAAGATATTGCCACGATGTCACGTTCCGAACTTTTTTCAGCACGTGCACGGATGGGTATGTTGTTTCAGAGCGGTGCTTTGTTTACCGATATGAGCGTGTATGAAAATGTCGCATTTCCGATTCGTGCCCATACCAAATTGCCGGAACATCTGATTAAGGAAATCGTGGCATTGAAGCTGGAATCAGTCGGTTTACGTGGTGCAGAACAGATGATGCCGTCTGAGCTATCCGGTGGTATGAACCGACGCGTGGCTTTGGCCCGTGCGATTGCACTAGATCCTGAGTTGATCATGTACGATGAACCGTTTGCCGGACAAGACCCGATTGTGATGGGCGTTTTGACTCGTCTGATCCGTTCATTACGTGAAGCACTGGACTTAACCACGATTATTGTCTCGCATGATGTTGCAGAAACTTTATCGATTGCAGACTACATCTATGTGGTGGCAGAAGGCAAAATTCAGGGCGAGGGCACGCCGGCAGAGCTGAAAGCGCATCCATCTGCTTTTGTACAGCAATTCCTGACCGGTTCGGTAGAAGGTCCGGTGGATTATCAGTTTAGTCATCAAGCTTATTTAAGTGATGAGGTTCGTTCATGAATGCAATTGCCGCATTAGGTAGACGCGTTATTGAACGTGTACAGGGGATTGGGGTCGCGACCCTGATGCTGTTGCAGATTTTATTTTCCATGCCGACCTGGCTTGGCGTAAAGCTGTTTATTTATCAGATGTATCGGGTTGGGGTATTGTCCCTGCTGATTATTGTGGTTTCTGGCCTGTTTATTGGTGCCGTGCTTGGTTTGCAGATGTTTAGCATCTTGTCGACCTTTGGTAGTGAGTCGATGCTAGGAACGGCGGTCGCGTTGACCTTGCTGCGTGAACTGGCACCTGTGGTCGCTGCTTTGCTATTTGCAGGACGTGCCGGTTCAGCCTTGACTGCGGAAATTGGCCTGATGAAAGCTACTGAACAATTGTCCAGTATGGAAATGATCGGTGTCGATCCATTGAAGCGGGTGATTTCGCCGCGTCTTTGGGCAGGGATTTTTAGCTTGCCAATGCTTTCCGTCATCTTTGCCGCAGTTGGCATTATGGGCGGTAAAATGGTCGGGGTAGATTTCCTGGGTGCCGATGAAGGCGCTTATTGGAGCGGCATGGAAAGCAGCGTGCAATTCTATAAAGATGTCTTGAATGGCACCATTATTAAAAGTTTTGTATTCGCATTAATTTGTACTTGGATTGCGGTGTACCAAGGCTATGCCTGTGTCCCGACATCGGAAGGTATTGCAACTTCTACAACGCGTACAGTCGTGTATTCTTCACTGTGCGTTTTAGGCTTTGACTTTGTGTTGACTGCGGTCATGTTCGGAGGTGTTTAATGAAATCACGTACTAGTGAGCTGGCCGTTGGTGTTTTTGTTATTTTGTTTGGTATTGCCTTATTTTTCCTGGCGATGCGTGTCAGTGGTCTGGTCGGACACAATATTTCCGACAGCTATAAAATGACGGCAACGTTTGAAAATGTAAATGGGATCAAGCCACGTGCCAAAGTGGCATTGAGTGGTGTGAAAGTGGGGCAAGTGGATGACATTACCCTGGATCCAGTCACGCGTCTGGCGACCGTGCATATGACCCTGGATGGCTCCTTGACCTCGTTTAATACTGAACAGTTAAAGCAGGTTCAGCAGGAAGCACTGGAAGAGTTACGTTATAGTTCAGACTATACTGCTGCTACCCTTGCGCAACAAAAAGACATGGAAAAACAACTGTTAGCTAACATGAAATCCATCACCAATATTGATGAGGATGCTTATATTATGGTAGCGACCAATGGGTTATTGGGTGAAAAATACCTGAAAATTATTCCAGGTGGTGGTCTGAACTATTTGAAACGCGGTGATCAGATTGCCAATACCCAAGGCACCATGGAAATTGAAGATTTAGTGACGAAGTTCATTACTGGCGGTGCCGGTAAATCGTCGGATAGTCAAGAAATTGCCCCAGAACAGGCGACAGTTTCAGAATCGACTGATGCAGAACCTGCATTTGTTGAATAATAGATTGAGGAGATTTCAGTGAAGACTTTAGTAAAACAAACGCTTGCAACAAGCATTCTTTTAACAATGGTTGCTGGTACAGTGTTTGCTGCACCGTCTGAAGCGCCACCTGCTTTTATTAAAAAAGTGGCAGATGGTTTGATTGAGCGCCTCAAAGCTGATAACGCAAAATTGCAGAACAATCCAGCGCTGGTCAAAGCGATTGTCCGCCAGAATCTGGATCCATACATTGATTCACAGTCTTTCACGCGTATTGTGATGGGGACTTATGCGACGAACCAGTATAGTACTGCGGCGCAGCGTGCACAGTTTGAAAAGAACTTCCGTGAAACCCTGATTGAAAACTATGGTGCGGCTTTCTCGAAGTTCAGTAACCAGACTTACAGCGTACGTCCTTATAAGGCGACTAACAGCAAAAATCCTGTGGTGACTATCGACTTTAATAACAAAGGCGAGAAAATTCCGGTTGCCTTCCAGCTGGTTGATAAAGGTTCACAATGGAAAATCCGTAACATCAATGTTTCTGGTATTGACCTAGGCCTGCAGTTCCGTAACCAGTTTGCGGCTACAGTAAAACGTAATGGTGGTAACCTGGATAAAGCTATTGCTAACTTCAAGCCAGATGCTGAAGCGGCAATTGACAAGAAAAAATAAGATAGGTGAGCTGTGATTCAATTCAATAATCTGGAACTGCAGGTTTCGGGCAAGATTGATGCTGACAATGCGCAGAACTATTACCTAGATGGTTTGCGTGTCATTCAGTCACAGGACAAGTTTCCTGTAGTAGTTAATCTGGCTGGACTTGAACAAGGGAGTACTTTGGCTTTGGCTGTTCTGGTGCGCTGGTTGCGCCAGACGCCTCAAGCGCAAGGACTACATTTTAAAGCTGTTCCTGCTAAAATGATGAATATCATTCAGGCCTGTCATTTACAGGATGATTTACAGATCATTCAGTAGATAAAAAAGCACCGAAAGGTGCTTTTTTATTGTTTTTCAAATAAGCATGGGTCAGATTAGGAGCGTTTCTTGCGCTTCGCTTTAAAAGCAGTGCTTTAAAGCTCGCTCAAATCCATTTCTTCCATCTAAAGTAAATCAATGGCCCAATCAAAAATCCGATTAAAATAATACTGACCATAATGAAGCTCATGGTGCCTTGTGCAAAAGGCAGAACTTCGGTATTCATCCCATAAATACTGGCAATCAGCATCGGTGGCGCGAGCATACTTGGCAGGATTGAGAATCGACGAATCGTATCGTTCTGTTCGGTGTTAATAAATCCGGACGTGGTATCGAGCAGAAAGCGCACTTTCTGAAAGAGGAAAGCATCATGTTCAACCAGCGAGCGTACATCTTCACTGAGTTCTCGGATATCCGCATCATAAATATGACTGCCCAAGGCGCGTGGACGAGACAGGAAAGTCAGAACACGACGTAAATCGATCAGACAAAGCTGCGCTTTACCGAGCATATCTTCCAGTTGAGCCAGACGGGTAATCATGTCATCCAGATCGAGAATCTGTTCACGATGACGGTTATTCAACACTTCAGTTGAATATTTTTCTAAATCTTTATGGACATCTTCCAGAATGTCGGCCAGTTCATCAAGTTTGGCTTCGAGCAGCCCCAATAGAATCCAGGTCGGATCTTTATAATCGATTTCATAATCATTGCGGCGTGCACGAGCACGGAAGGCACGAAAGGCCACCAGCTTTTCGCCACGCAAGGTAAACAGACGGTCCTTATGCAGAATGAATGCTACGGTTTGCACCGTCGCCAGCATGCTGGATTCATCTTCGTTTTCGTTCTCGACCTGATAGTTTTTATTTTTGGTTAAAAAATAGGTGCTGATATGCAAAATACCGTCATCATCACGGTAAAATCGGGCACTCGAGGAAATATCTTCCAGCGATTTTAAGGTCGGTAAATTTTGCGCATAGGCATCTAGAATCCATTGCTGCTCTTCTTGTGAAGGTGCAATCAGATCAAGCCATACTAAATCTGGATGTAGGTCGAAATCACCGTTAATCGTGATATCTTCTAAGCTACCGCGCTCTGTGGCGTAAAAGGCTTCAAGCATGCTGTCTTTTCTCCCTGGCGCAGTATGTGAATTGGAATGGGTGTATTTTAGACAAGGAATTGAATAAAAACACTGATATTAAGCAGTTATTTTTGGAAAAAACGCGCTTGCAGCGATTTCGTACAATATAGCGTCAATTGGAGAGTGAAATAATGAATTCTATCGCAATTTTTTGTGGTTCAGCACTGGGCTCGGATCCTCTCTATGCCGAGATCGCCGAAAAGGTTGGCCAGACCTTGGCAGCAAGGCATCAGACGCTGGTCTATGGCGGTGGTCGTTCCGGTTTGATGGGTATTGTTGCTGATAGTGCTTTGGCTGCTGGTGGCAAGGTGATTGGCGTAATTCCAAGACAGCTGGTCAATCGTGAACTGGCGCATCCGCATATTACCGAGCTATTTGTGGTCGATAATATGCACGAGCGTAAAACCCGCATGTCGGAACTGGCACAGGGATTTATTGCCATTCCGGGTGGTGCAGGAACACTGGAAGAAATTTTTGAACAATGGACCTGGGCACAGTTGGGAATTCATAAAAAGCCTTGTGCTTTTTTAAATGTCGATGGTTTCTATGATGATTTACTCAAATTTATCCATATGACGACTGAGAAAGGTTTTACCAAAGCGCGCTTTAGCGATGCTTTAATTGTCAGTGATGATCTGGAGGATATTTTACGTCAATTTGAAAGTTATCAGCCGCCTGAAGCGAAATGGGGTATGGTTGATCAGACTGATTTAGTAAAATAAGCTGTCCACAGCATGATTTATAGAAAATGAAAGTGATTACCGTGGCCGCAGCCATTATTTTAAATGAAGCGCAGCAACTGCTGGTGGTTCGCAAGAAAGGAACATCCTGCTTTATGCAGGTTGGTGGCAAGCTGGAACCCAATGAAGCACCAGAAGTAACGATGTTGCGTGAAATTCAGGAAGAAATTGGCACACAGGCACAGATTCAGCAATTCATCGGGCGTTTTGAAACCCAGACAGCGAATGAACCTGATCATCAACTGGTGAGTTATGTCTATTGGGTAAGTCTGGATCAAGCGCCAAAAATTGACGCGGAAATCGCTGAAATGAAATGGGTCGATCTGGATGAAAAGCAGGTCTTGCTGGCACCCTTGACCACTGAAGTTGTCATTCCATGGGTGAAGTCACAGTTACTCGCTCAGGTGTGAATGCTCAGATTTTCGTACCGGCCAGACAGGCTGCATAAATTTTTTGACAGCCCAGTTGTTCAAGTGTTTGGCTAAGGGCTCGAATCGAACTGCCAGTCGTCACTACGTCATCAATAATTAGCACCCGACGATACCGTAGCTTGGATGTGGTGCTGATCTGGAATTGCGACTGGATATCTTCAATCCGCTCCAGCCGGCTTAGACCTTTCTGTGAATGTTGTTTTAGTCGGGTAATCGGTTGCCAGATGGGTACATTCAACTGTTTCGCCACATGTTTGGCCAGCACCAGAGATTGATTATAACCGCGCTCGGCCAGACGCTCATTCGAGATCGGCATCGGTACTACGGCACTGACTTTAGGCAGGTCTAAACTTAACAGTGCACCTGCCAGTAAATTTTGCAAATGCAGTTTTTGTTCATATTTAAACAGTTGAATCAAACGATCCATCGGGTAGGCATAGTTGCAGGCAATCTGGAACTGCATTTCCTGACGTTGAAGAGTTTGATGTGCCCACGGTAATTGTTGCCAGCAATCTTCACAGACTGAATGAATGGACTGATGATCAGTCAGACACAGCTGACAGGGTTGTAAGCGGGTGAGCCAGGATTTTCCGTGTTGCAGTAATTTAAACATAGGCATAGCGCGGTGCTTCCGGTAGCCAGCGTTGCAATAATGCTTCGGCCTGATCAGGATAATCCTTGAGCATCTGCTGGGCCACATAATGTGCCTGATTGAGCAGGTGATCATCACGTTCCAGTTTGGCCACACGGAAATTCATGTCGCCAGTCTGTTTGGTCCCGAGCAGCTCACCTGGGCCACGCAATTCCAGGTCTTTCTCGGCAATCATGAAACCATCATTGGTTTCGCGCATGATTCTTAAGCGTTCCTGACCATTTTGCGACAGCGGATGTTTATACAGTAGGGCACAGAAGCTAGCTTTGGCGCCACGACCGACCCGGCCACGTAGCTGATGCAATTGAGATAGACCCAGACGCTCGGCATTTTCAATCACCATAATGGAGGCATTGGGTACATCGACGCCGACTTCGATCACGGTGGTGGCAATCAGTAGCTGTAATTCATTATTTTTAAACTGCTGCATTACCGCCTGTTTTTCATCGGCTTTCATCTTGCCATGTACCAGTCCGATATTCAGCGCAGGAAAGCGCTCGCGAATTTCAGCGAAAGTGGCTTCTGCAGCTTGGGCATCTAAAGTTTCGGACTGTTCTACCAGTGTACACACCCAGTAGGCCTGCTTGCCTTCAGCACAGTTGCTGGCAATCCGTTGCAAGACTTCTTCGCGCCGGTCTAATGGAATGGTCACGGTCTGAATCGGGGTACGGCCCGGCGGCAGCTCGTCAATCACAGAGGTATCCAGATCACCATAGGCAGACATAGCCAGTGTGCGTGGAATCGGAGTCGCCGTCATCACCAGTTGATGCGGTGACATACCATCTAGCCCTTTATTTCTGAGAGCAAGGCGCTGATCCACACCAAAGCGATGCTGCTCATCAATAATCACCAGACCCAGTTTGGCAAACTCGACATTTTCCTGAAACAGCGCATGGGTGCCGATGACCAGATGGGCACTTCCGTCCCGAATCAGCTGTTCTGCTGCTGCGCGAGCTTTACCTTTCTGCTTGCCGGAAAGCCAGGCTACATTTAAGCCCAAAGGCTCAAACCAGCGTTTAAAGTTCAGATAATGCTGCTCGGCCAGAATCTCGGTCGGTGCCATCAATGCAACTTGCCAGCCTTCTTCCAGTGCATGGCAAGCTGCGACACCAGCCACCAGGGTTTTACCCGCGCCGACATCGCCTTGCACCAGACGCAACATCGGTTTATTGCTTTTTAAATCCTGCACGATTTCTCTGGATACACGTTTTTGCGCACCGGTCATTTCAAAAGCCAGACTGGCTAAGAGCTGTTTGGCATAGGTTTTACTGGGCGCAAATGAAGGCGCTTCGACTTGCTGAATAAAGGCCCGACGTGTCAATAAACTGATCTGATGCGCTACCAGTTCTTCAAAGATCAGGCGCTGCTGTGCAGGATGTGAGCCTTGTGCTAGTTGCAGCATATTGGCATTGACTGGCGGGTGATGGATATATTCCAGTGCCTGTTTCAGTGCATAACCATTGCTAAATTTTGCTGGCAGTAGTTCAGGCAGATGGTCGCTGTATTGAGCCAAGGCCTGCTGAATATAATCCCGTATTTTGGGTTGGGTCAGGCCTTCAGTCGCAGGGTAAATCGCCGTGAGCTGGGTTTGAGGTAAAGGTGTGTCCTCAGTAATGACTTGCAGTTCGGGATGATACATTTCCAGACCGCGCGCACCGACCCGCACTTCACCAAAAATTCTTAAACGGTTACCTAGTTTGCAGCGGTCGGTAATGCCTTTATAAATATGATAAAAACGTAAAGTGACTTTGCCAAAATCATCATCCAGCAGCACAGCCATGGATTTGCGTTTGCCAGGTGGAAAATCCACACCTTTAACGATGCCTTCCAGCAGATAGCTGCGTCCCACGCTCAATTGATTCATAGGAATGATCGTGCTACGGTCTTCATAGTCACGTGGTAGATGAAAAAGCAAATCATCAGTATTGAAGATATTTAGTTTTTCGAGTAATGCAGCGGCGGCATTGCCAACGCCTTGTAACTGATGGACTGCAGCCATGTCCCCTCAACCAGATTTGTGATTCGGTGCTCAATGCATATTTTATTTATCGGTTATGGTAAAACATCCCGACGTGTGGCTAAACAACTATTTGAGCAAGGTCATCAAATTAGCACAATTAGCCAGAGTCCCAAAACAGATTCATTCGCAACTCATCTGATTCAGGATGTGCATCAACTGGATTTAACTGCAGTTGCACCAATTGACTGGGTCTATATATTACTTAGTCCAAAACAAAGTGCGGTTGAAGGTTATCAGCAAACTTATCTGGATTCGGTTCAACCTATTGTCTCTGCCTTGAAACAGCATCCGGTGAAACGGATTGTGGTGGTGTCATCGACACGAGTGTATGGGCAAAATTCCGGTGAAATCGTAGATGACGAAACTGAAATTCACCCGAATGATGCTCAGAGCAAAATCTTGCAGCAGATGGAGCAGGCTTATTTCACTGCTTATCCTGAGAAATGTACCATCATTCGTCCAAGTGGGATTTATGGAGCATCGGTAGAACGCCTACAAAAAATGGCCGCCTCGATGTTGAGATATCCGAATCTGCACTGGTCCAACCGGATTCACATTGAAGATTTATCACGTTTCTTATCACAGATGATTCACGTGGAACATCCTGAAAATTCTTATATTGTGACAAACAACGATCCAAAATTAATGCATGAAATATTGCAATGGTTCCAAAAGCAGATGGGGCTTCCTTTGCTTAAAGTAGAAAGTGAGCAGGTGACAGGTAAGAAGCTTTATGCGACCCGAATGCAAAAAATGGGATTTGAGTTAGAGCATCCAGATTGTTATGAGGATTATTTGGGGTTGATGAGGAAAAATAATCCCTCCTAGCCTCCCTTTTTAAAGGGAGGAATCCCCCTCCTTTTCAAAGGAGGGGTTAGGGTAGGATTTTATTTAAAAGACCTCTCCCTATCCTCACTTGCGCTTCGTTTTAAAAGCCGTGCTTTAAAACTCGCTCAGGAGAGGGAGTGCTCGTATTTAAATAACGGCATTAGCTTCCCAATTTTCACTTCTTATAAATTCTAAAATAAGAAAAGAGAGGCCTTAGCCTCTCTTTTTTTACTTAAAACTTACTTCTTTTTCCGCTTCGCGCGTTTCTTGGCTTGTTCAGACGCAACTGCATCCAAAGCTTCTTTCAGTTCTTCATCCGTAAAGTCGGTGATGTGGTGCAGCATCTGTAACTTCACCTCATCCAGTACCAGATCCGCATATTGCGCCACATTGGTCAGCTGCTCATCAAAGACAATGGCATTGTCTTCATTGGTACACAGATAACCTTTTTGGGTTAAGACTTTAATAAAACTCTGGAATAGGGCTTTGTCGAAGAACTCAGGTGAGTTGAACTCGTAAAGCACAGACAGGCGCTGCCCAACCAGATAACTCAGCTCTTCCACCTGACGGGTCGAGATATTGCCTGAACCGCGCTGGGTAATCAGTGCCAAAGTCATATAGTAGCGTTCCAGACTTTGAGTCACGGGTGCAGCTAGAACCTCAAGCTGATGATGCGCTTCTGTATTTGGTGCAGGTGCAATCAGGTTTTCACCATCTTGTGTAATCAGTTTCGAGGCAATTAAGCTAGCAATATGCGCATTCACCTGATCCTGAATCTCGTCTTCATGCCATTTTAAGAACAGTTCGGCTTTAAGGAATGGGTACAGGGTACTGCTGATATTCACGACATCATGACGGCGAATGGTACCGTTATGTTCAACCAAAGCTGCAATCAAAGAAGGCAGTACAAAGGTGTGCACAATATTATTACGGAAATAGGTCAGCAGAACTGCCTGATTATCTTCAATGGCAATGATATCGCCCAGTACATGCTTGACCCGCTTGATCAGTTTCAGCTTCATTGCATAGGCAATAATTTCCTTGCCAGAAAGCGGCGTGACCTGCATGCGTTCATCATAAGGCAAGGCAGCCAGCAAGGTGCGATAGGTGTCCAGCTGTTTGATACAGATTTCTTCATCCAGCGTATGTTTTGGCGTGGCCAGTAAGATTAAAGATAATAACGATACCGGATTGATTACGACCGCACTGTTGATATTTTCCAGAATAGCTTGTGCCGAGCTATTCACAGCATCAGAAACTGCTTGGGGAATTGGATCATCATTCTTTTCGATCTTGATATTTTCTGCGCCATGCTGTTTCAGGATGTCATCTAGAAATACCGGGTTCCCGAAGTTCAGATGTACCTTGCCAAAAATGCGTTCAATTTTGCGCAGGGTTTTCAAAATTCCAAAAATAGACTCAGCTTCTTTTGGCTTGCCACTCATTTCACCGACATAAGTGCCACCTTCCATCAGGCGTTCATAGCCAATATAGGTTGGCAAAAACACAATCGGTTTGGACTTGCCACGTAAATGACTATGCACGGTCATTGCCAGCATCCCGGTTTTTGGCGGTAGCAAACGACCGGTACGTGAACGGCCACCTTCAATAAAATATTCTAGCGGGGTATTACGTGACAGGACGCTATACAGATATTCTTTAAACACCGTGGTATAGAGCGCGTTGCCGCGGAAAGTACGGCGAATAAAGAAAGCGCCACCACCACGTAAAATCTGACCGACAAAAGGCATATTGAGGTTATCGCCCGCAGCAATATACGGCACCATCAAGCCACGGCGATAGATCACATAAGACAATAATAAATAGTCAATGTGACTGCGGTGACATGGGGTATAGACAATTTCATAATCCTTGGCCAGTTCACGCACGGTACTGAAATTATGCACTTCTACGCCGTCATAGAGCTGGGTCCATAAACGGGTCAGGGCTTTATCGGCAAAACGTACAGTCGAATGAGAATAATCGGAAACAATTTCGTTCAGATAACCAATGGCACGACGTTCAGATTCCAGCATCGAGATTTTACTGCGAATACTGTCATTGCGAATCGCCGCCTGTACATCTGGTGACTTGATCAGGCCATGCATGACATTACGGCGGTCGGATAGATCCGGCCCGAGAATCACTTCGCGCTGACCATCTAGATAATCATTTAAAGTGCTAACAATATAAGTCGCCGGCGCTGAATTTGGATGCGTCTCTTTAGCAAAGTTAATCAAGGTGCGTAAAGACTGCGGTTCATGGAACTCTAAATAAGACTGGCGACCATGCAGGCCGATATTGACCAGTTGCTTGACCCGGCTTGGTGTAGACCAGGTATCGGTAAATAGCAGTTTAAACCAAGAATCTTCTTTCTCGGGTTCGCGTCCCCAAAGTACTGTTACCGGTACCAGTTCGACATCCAGCTCAGGATGCTGTTCCAGAATTTCAATCAGGCGTAACAGGCGCGGCGGGAAAGCATGGGGTGGTGAGCTCAGCAAATTATTTTCATCATGATGCTGTAAAAACAGTACCGATGCTTTTTCCTTGTTGTTTCCGAGTTGCATTGGATCAAGTGCAGCCGGTAATTTTAAGCGGCGTGTTTCTGCATCGACCACGAGCGCATTACTACGTGAATGGTTCTGTAAAACGTAGCAGACCAGCTTTTGCGATTCTGCTGTAG
The DNA here is from genome assembly GCF_022809915.1 of Acinetobacter lwoffii. Classification (GTDB taxonomy): domain Bacteria; phylum Pseudomonadota; class Gammaproteobacteria; order Pseudomonadales; family Moraxellaceae; genus Acinetobacter; species Acinetobacter lwoffii_M. The sequence goes on from NZ_JALGQY010000001.1 coordinate 249,293, forward strand.
TCTGATCAGATTCAGGTGCTGTCACTTCACTTGGTACTTCCCCAAGAACATGAGGGGTAACCACAAGATCAAGTAACTTACTTGAAAGCTTGCGATACATTTGACCAAAGCCATTCTTGGACATAGCTGCTCCTAATTTTACTGACCAAAACCACAGGACTTCTGAGGGAATTTATTTTGCGGGTTTCTAAAGCGAAACCATATATCTTTTTTTAACAACTTCAACAGAAGTGCTTCAATTTTAGCGTGAAAGCAGGTGCTTTTCCTAGTCACTTATGACATCAGTATGACAGAACAGTCATGCAAACTTTAGAGTTTCGGTCTGATTTTGTGGCAGAATATTCCAGATCAATTATTTAGATCCTTTTTTCCATTTTGGGATATCTCCAATATTAGATAGGTTGCTTATGAATGCCTTAACACAGGAACTGGTCGAGCTGCTCAGCTTAGAAAAGTTAGAAGAAAACATTTTCCGGGGAATCAGCCGGAATCTGGTGGGCAAGCGCGTGTTCGGTGGGCAGGTTTTAGGGCAGGCACTACGCGCCGCGTCTTATACCACAGACCGTCCAGCACATTCATTACATGCCTATTTTCTGTTTGGCGGGGATGTCAATGCACCGATTATTTATGAAGTGGATCGTATCCGTGACGGCAAGAGCTTTGTCAGCCGTCAGGTGCGCGCTATTCAGCATGGCCGTACCATTTTCATGTGTATGGTGTCTTTCGCGCATCAGGAAGAAGGGCTAAATTACCAGATTTCAGAGCCTGAATATCCACCGGCAGAAAGCCTGAAAAATGAAGCGGAACTGATCAAACAGATTATTGAGTTTATTCCGGAAAATGTCCGTGCATCTTTCACTCGTGATCGTCATGTGGAAATTCGTCCGGTCAATCCGCAAAATCCATTCCAGCCTCAACCTGAAGCACCGTCTTATGCGCACTATATCCGTACGCATGACCGTATTGCTGCAGAAGTCGATCAGATCTCCTTGCATCAGGCTATTGCTGCTTTCTATTCTGATTTTACCTTGATGACCACAGCGCTTCGTCCACATGGTCTGAGCTATATCTCGCCAAGTTTGCAATGTGCCAGTATTGACCATGCCATGTACTTCCATAAACCGTTCCGTGCGGATGAGTGGATGCTTTACGATATGGATGCCACCCAAAGCGCCAGTTCGCGCGGCCTGAATTTTGGCCGGATGTGGCAGAACGGCGAGCTGGTCTGCAGTACCTCTCAGGAAGGCCTGATCCGCTTACGTGAAATCGAAACGCAGTAATTTTTTCTTGTTAAAAAAACCGAATCTCAGATTCGGTTTTTTTTTTAAAAGCCGGATGAAAAAGGCCATTTGATGCCATGCTTCAACCATGCGTTTATAAAATATTACTCGATTCTATAGACACTGCATGGCATAGTGCGGCTTAAGATCAATATTAAAAATGCATGAAAAGATGAGCTTAAATACGCAAATTTTAATTGCCGCCGTATTGGGGGTGCTGTTTGGATTTCTACTGACGATATTTCCACAGACTTCATTTTTTGATATCAGCTTATATGGTATCGGCATTGTCAGCAGCATTTTTATTGGCTTACTCAAAATGCTGTTAGTACCGCTGATTTTTAGCTCGATTGTCGTTGGTGTATCCAATCTGCAGGCGGGTGGTCAACTGAGCCGCACCTGGAAAATCACCCTGATGTGTTGTGTGACCACCACTACCTTGGCGCTCATTTTGGGTCTGGCGTGTGCGCATCTGTTTGATGTCGGTAAGGGTGTTGATGTGCTGATGTTTCAGGATGCCATGGCACAACATCAAACACCGGATACGCTGACGCCTTCTTCTTTCTTTACCAACTTTATTCAAAATACCTTGATCAATCCCTTTAAAGCATTTTCGGATGGCAATGTCTTGGCGGTGGTAGTCTTTGCGCTATTTGTTGGTGTGGCACTGGTTGCGGGAGGAGATAAATTTCGTACCGTGCGCAAGCTGAGTCACCAGTTTTTCGAAATCATGATGTTGATGATTGGCTGGGTAATGAAACTGGCACCACTCGGTATTTTTGCCTTATTGGCTAAATTAATTGCCACTGAAGATGTTTCAGTTCTCAGTCGTCTGGCTGAATTCGCTGCGGTAGTCACCGGTACGACGATTTTTCATGGCATCGTGGTTTTGCCTTTATTGCTGTGGATTTTCGGCAAGATGGATCCGGTCACGTTCTTTAAAGGCACACGTGCTGCCTTGATTACTGCCTTTGCCACCAGTTCTAGTTCGGCCACCATGCCCCTGTCGATGAAATGCGCACAGGAAAATTTAGGGGTACGCCCACATACCGCAGGCTTTGTAATTCCACTTGGGACCCAGTTAAATATGGATGGTACGGCGCTGTATGAAGCAGCTGCAGCTCTGTTTATTGCCAATTTAATGGGGCTGGATCTGAGTCTGGGGCAGCAACTGGTGGTCTGCGCGACTGCGATGATTGCATCCTTAGGTGCACCGGGGATTCCGAGTGCCGGTATGGTGACTATGATTATGGTCTTGCAATCGGTAGGTTTGCCTGCCGAGGCAATTGCCATTCTGTTGCCGATCGACCGTTTACTGGATACCGTACGTACAGTGGTGAATGTTCAGGGAGATATGATGATCAGCGTGGTGGTGGACCGGCATACGCGTGAACCCGATCTTCAAGCTACAGATAGCTAAAACATTTAAAAAAATAAAAAAAAGCAGGTATTTGACCTGCTTTTTTATTTGTACGTTGAGTTTTAATAAATCAAGAATGATCACAGATCATTTAGGTGATATGGTCTTAATCCGCTGAACGCTTATTCTGATTTAGCTCATCTGCCGCTTTAAGCTCGGATTGATCCTGCTCAAGCAATTCCAGCGGTTCTTCAGCTTCATTTAAATCATGAGTCGATACTTCAGCATGCTCAGAATCAGCTTCACTAAGCTCGAGCTCTTCAAGCGGTTCATCAGATTCATTCAAATCATGCGCTGATGCTTCCGGAATGCTGTCCAGATCATATTCAGATGCTTGATCTAAGGTAAAGTTCAAACGGCCACCCATGACGCTGGCCAGTTCTTCTAAACCTTGTTTGTTCATGGAGGAAAACAGTTGAATCGAGAAATCCAGCTTCATCTTTTTCAATGCCGCTTTGACTTCCTGCAAGGCTTTGGATGCAGGACCACGGTTTAGTTTGTCAGATTTGGTCAATAACACATGCACGAACAACTGGCGGGAATAAGCCCATTCCAGCATCATTACATCAAAGTGTTGCAGGGGATGACGGATATCCATCAACAATACCAGGCCTTGCAAGCTTTGACGGTGAATCAGGTAATTTTCCAGTTCTTTTTGCCAGACCAGTTTCATTTTTTCAGGCACAGCCGCATAACCATAACCGGGTAAGTCGACCAGACGCTGATCCGGATTACCCAGGCTGAAAAAGTTGATCATCTGGGTACGGCCAGGTTTTTTCGATGCACGTGCCAACTGTTTCTGGTTGGTCAGGGCATTAATCGCACTAGACTTACCCGCATTCGAGCGGCCGGCAAAAGCAATTTCATAGCCTGTATCTTCTACACAAAGACTGAGTTTGGGTGCACTCATTAAAAATTCGGCTTTGCGTAGCCAGTTGAGTGCGCGCACAGAATATTCAGTAATGGCAGAATCAACTTTTTTCTCGTAGCTGATCTTTTGCTTAGGCGCATGGGCTGTCTTACTGTTTTTGGATTTTCCTCTGCTGTGGTGCATAACTCAACTTCAATAAATGATCTACAATGAAACATTATAAAGGAAGTCGCACAGGCAAGCGAACTTTGCCGCAAGAATAAGTCACAAGACCTGACCCGGAAGACTTTAAAGATTAATCAGGCCGATCGGAGAATTTGTACTGAAACGCGCATTTCGTGGCCTAATCACATCTTTAAGCACATATTGGTCCAGACTGCTATAAAACTGTTCCACCGCATCATCTAAAATACCTTTTAAACCACAGGTCGGACGTAATACGCAGGGTGGGCTATTGCATTCCACTACATTGCTGTCGCGTTGCAGGATCCGCACAATCTGTCCCAGCTGGAGGTTCAGGCTGGCCGGATTTAAACGTATGCCGCCACCTTTACCACGTGTGGTAATCAGCCACTCCTGTTTCGCCATAAAATGCACGATTTTCATGGCATGATTTTGTGAAACCTGTAATCGCTCGGCAAGTTCTGCAATGGTATAGGGGAGATCACGTGGCTGTGCGACATACATCAGAATCCGAAGCGCATAGTCAGTGAATTTATTGAGTTGCATAACGTCAACAGCTAGAAAATGAAAGAATTGAATGTTAAAAGCTCCACGAATGGAGCTTTTAATCAGAATCTGATGCTAGTTTAAACCGTTTTTGCAATTAAAGCTTGAGCGGGGCAGACACTTCAACTACATCACCAACTTTGTAGTGGTCGATCAGTGTCTGTGCAACCGAGAATGCGGTTGGATTTTCTTCCGCTTTCACAGTAATTTGATATTGCTCGTTTTGAGCCTGATCAAAGCTAAACTGTTGTGGTTGACGAATGTGCTGTTCAGGCACCTGTACACGTACTGAAATATGTTCACCGGCTTCAGCACTTGCAATCGCTGCACCATCTTTAGCTTTAAGTGTAAAGATTTTACCTGCGTCGGTATCATTGACTGCTGCTACTTCAAATTCGCGCCAGCCCGCCCAGCCACCATTTTCAGAAGCTAGGGTGGCATATTTAGATTTTTCCACACCAATCAAAATATCTGCCAGTTGCATATACGCTTCTTTCCAGGCTGCAATCAGGTCTGAGTCCATGGGTACATCTAAAACTTCGCTGATCGAGTGCAACAGATTCTCACCGACAATCGCATATTGATCCGGTTGAATATCCAGGCTGACATGTTTAGTGGTAATGCGTTCGATGGCTTTGGCCAAAACGCCCGGATTGGTAATGTTTTCGGCATAGGCAAGTACTGCGGCAGCCAAGGCACGTGGTTGACGGCCAGTACTTTGATGATCCATGTTGAAGGTGTTTTTCAACTCTGGATGGTTTTTCAGCATGCGGTTATAGAAATACGTGGTAAGTGCTACGCCGTTTTCACGTAAAACAGGAACAGTCGCTTGTACAAGTTCAATATGTTGTGGAGTCATGAGAGCCGTCTACAGGTGTTTTTAAAAGATGTATTTAAATTACATCTTTTAAAATGGCTTTACAATAGCGCATAGTCATAAAACCATAAAAAAATTACGGGATATAAAAATATCCCATAAAAAGTGTGATGATGATCGGAAAAGGAGGGGGATTATTTGCGGCCAAACAGCGAACCCAGTAAGCCGCGCACAATTTTCTGCCCAGTACTCCCGCCCAGGCCACGGGCAGCACTTTTGGCAAAGGTGCCGACAATATCCTGAGTCAGTTTTTCTCGTTGCTTAGCTGCGCGTTCAGCTTCTTTTTGCTGTTCTCGTGCCAGACGTTCCTGTTCTTTAATTTGCTGCTTGGCAAGAGCTTCCTGTTCCTTGCTTTGCTGTTTGGCAAGTTCGGCGGCCTGAGCCTGTTGCTGGCGTTCTGCGACCTTGTTTTGCAGCATTTCATGGGCGCTATCCCGATCGACTGGCTGCTCATAAATACCGGCGACAATACTTTGCTGCATGAGAGCCTTGCGTTCTTCAAGCGAGATCGGTGTAAAGGATGAATGCGGCGGCATGACCCAGCCACGCTCTACTATTTGCGGAATGCCTTTTTCATCCAGGCAGCTAATTAGGGCTTCACCGACAGCAAGTTCGGTAATCACCTGATCGACTTTAAATTCAGGATTGGCTCGGAAAGTCTCTGCTGCGGTTTTCACTGCTTTTTGATCTTTGGGAGTGAAAGCCCGCAAAGCATGTTGAACCCGATTGCCGAGCTGGCCTAAGACACTTTCAGGTAAGTCCAACGGATTTTGCGTGACAAAATAAATCCCTACACCTTTCGAGCGAATTAGACGCACCACCTGCTCAATTTTTTCTTGCAGGGTAGGGCTGGCATTATCAAATAAGAGATGGGCTTCATCAAAGAAAAACACCAGTTTAGGTTTGTCCAGATCGCCGACTTCGGGAAGCTGTTCAAACAGCTCGGAGAGCATCCAGAGTAAGAACGTGGCATATAGCTTAGGCGTATTCATCAGCTTGTCAGCCGCCAACAAATTGATATTGCCACGTCCTTGACTATCCGTCTGCAAAAAGTCCATCAGATCCAGCGCCGGCTCGCCAAAAAACTGGTCACCGCCTTGGTCAGCCAGTGCTAACAAATTACGTTGAATCGCACCGAGACTGGCGGGTGAAAGATTGCCATATTCAGCTTTAAAGTCAGCCGCATGCTCAGAGACATAACTCAGCATCGCTTTCAGATCTTTAAAGTCGATCAGCAATAAACTCTGATCATCGGCAATCCGAAACACGGCAGATAAAACGCCTTCCTGGGTGTCATTCAGATTCAGTATTTGCGCCAGCAGCAGTGGGCCAATTTCAGAAATGGTAGTGCGAATCGGATGACCCTGTTCGCCAAATAAATCCCAAAACACCACTGGTGAGGCTGCAAAAGGAATGGACTCGATATTGAGACTTTTAATCCGTTCATCAAACTTGGGGCTGCTTTCACCTGCTTTGGCCAGGCTGGACACATCGCCTTTGGCATCGGCGAGGAATACAGGTACACCAATTCGAGAAAAGCTCTCCGCCAATACTTTTAAAGTCACAGTCTTTCCGGTACCAGTGGCACCTGCAATCAAGCCATGTCGATTGGCAAGTTGGGAGTGCAGCACAATATCCTGTGTGGTATCCGCAGTTTTTTTAGCAATAACAATTGGTCTACCCATAGCTTTTCCTGTTATTTATTATTCGTTTTTAAGTTTTTTCATTTGTTCTAGTGCATGCTGAATATCTTGAATCAAATCTTCCGGATATTCCAGTCCAATACAGAAACGAACCAGCAAGCCGTCTTTTAAGTGTGAATGTTCCAGCACACGCATGTCTTTTAAGTTATATAGCATGACCAGACTGACAGGGCCACCCCAACTAAAGCCAAGCTTAAACAGTTTTAAGCTATCACAGAAATTTCGGATATCTTGCATGGCGTATGTGCTGTCAAAGATTACGCTGACCAGGCCGGCACTATCACCTTGCTTGCAAATTTCTTTCCAGTACTGATGGCCTGCACTGTCCGGATCTGAAGGATGAAGTACTTGCACAAACTCGGTTTGCTGTTTAAGCCATGTCATTAATGTAAGCGCACTGTTGGATTGATGTTGATATCGCAGTTGCATCGAAGCCAGACTACGTTGTATCTGTGCCACATCATCACCAGAAACACTAATGCCCTGAATGGCATGCGCACGGAACAGTTTGTGATGCAGGGTCTTATCTCGCGTAACCACTGAGCCCATCAGGATATCACCACCGCCGCTTGGATATTTGGTCAGTGCATGTACCGTCATATCTACACTTAAATGCTCTTCACTAAAATCAAAGGCATCAAAAGCCAGACCTGCGCCCCAGGTATTATCCAGCGCAGTAAGAATATTGTGTGCCTGAGCTTTTTTCACTAAACCAGCCAGATCCGGAAATTCCAAGGTGACTGAGCCAGCAGCCTCGAGCCAGATCAGTTTGGCTTTATCTGTAGGCTGAAATGTATCAAGCTCTATGGGATTGTAGACCTTAACCGTAATTCCATAACGCTTTTCCAGATTGCGTAAATGTTCCATGTTTGGACCATAGATATTGTCAGCCACCCAAACCTCATCTCCTTGGCTTAAAAAGCAAGAATTCACGAGATTAATCGCGGATAAACCACTCGGTGCGAGCAGGTGATATAAACCACCTTCGAGCTGTGCGATGTTATCGCCCAGCGTAAAGGTCGTAGGCGTGCCATGCGTGCCATAACTATAGTCATAGTCATCGGTCCAATGGCGATTAAACAGGGCATCGGTATTGTTAAAGATAATCGTCGATGCACGATAGAGGGGAGGCTGAATGGTGGAAATCGCTTGAGGAGCCTTTCGTGGTGCATGAATCAGGCGAGTTTGAGGGTCTTGTTTCACGTGAATGCGCTCAAATGTAATCAAATATTACTCTAGCTTAAGAGAATCTGTGACTCACTGCCAGTTACGTTGTGAATTGTTTAAAAACAACAAGTCTTATAAAAAGTTGGCTTCATTTTTGCAAAACCTAAATCTATATAGCTAAAAAAATAGGTTGAGGAGCATGAAATCGCATTTAAAAGTGCATTATTTTCAGCATATTGCTGGTGAAGGTTTTGGTAGTTGTTATGAATTTTTAAAGCAGCATCAGGCGCACATTACAGCGACTGAATTTTTTGCTTTACCCGTCGATCGACCTTTGGAGATCGAGGCGCTGCCTGCAGTGGAAGAGGTGGATTTGCTGATCATTATGGGTGGTACCATGAGTGTGAATGATGAAGCGAATTTCCCTTGGTTAAAAATAGAAAAACGCTGGTTGCGTCGCTATCTTTCGCATGGTAAACCAGCAATTGGCCTGTGTCTGGGTGGGCAGTTGATTGCAAATGCTTTGGGTGCAGGTGTTAGTCGCAATCCAGAACAAGAATTGGGGTGGACCACGGTGCACAGAGTGGCGAATCTACCAGAGACGTGTTTTAGCCTGCCGGAGCAGTTTAATATTCTGCAATGGCACAATGAAACATTTGAATTGCCCAAAGGTGCAGTCCATCTGGCAGAAAATGAAGCCTGTCGTAATCAGATGTACCAGTTGGGCAGAAATGTATTGGGCTTCCAGTTTCATCCTGAAATCACGCCGGAAACCCTGGCATTGTTTTTGGAAAATGAAGAAGAGCTTGCGCAATTTTCAGGAAAATATGTGCAAAATTTATTTGAATTAAAAAAAACCACGAAGCAAAAATTTATTGAAGGAAATCAGATGTTAAATCGTGCTATAGAATATGTTTTGGCAAAAACTGCCTAATATTTAAACAATAAACTATTGTTTTAAGTCATAAATTGAAAACTTGGATAAAACCATAAAAGAGATTTGCTTATGCATTAAACAATGGCTATAATAAGCGACCCTTCAATAGGAAGGGGGTTAACTGCGAATAAAGTAGTTAACTATCGTTACAGTCGTGGCATCGATCATGACCTTAGTGATATTTCACTGCTCTTGACACTTGCCCACATAAAGTGGGGTGAGATGCGTCAAGAGTGATTCTTTATATATTTGGCTTGGAGTTTACTGGTATGTCTAACCAGAGAATTCGTATCCGTCTTAAGTCTTTTGATCATCGCCTGATTGATCAATCAGCTCAAGAAATCGTAGAAACCGCAAAACGTACTGGCGCACAAGTGTGTGGTCCAATTCCAATGCCAACACGCATTGAACGTTTTAACGTTTTAACATCACCACACGTAAACAAAGACGCGCGTGACCAGTACGAAATCCGTACTTACAAGCGTTTGATCGACATCGTTCAACCTACAGACAAAACTGTAGATGCATTGATGAAGTTAGATCTTGCAGCTGGTGTTGATGTTCAGATCGCATTGGGTTAAGGCTTTCGGGTTAATTAACACTCTAAGTTAATTAGGCCGCTTTTTTAGAGGTTTATGCACATGGCTATTGGTTTAGTCGGTCGCAAGTGCGGTATGACACGTATCTTTACAGATGCTGGTGTTTCTGTGCCTGTTACAGTGATTGAGGTTGATCCTAACCGCATCACTCAAATCAAAACGCTTGAAACTGATGGTTATCAAGCGATTCAAATCACTACTGGTGAACGTCGCGAATCTCGCGTAACTAACGCTCAGAAAGGCCACTTCGCGAAAGCGGGTGTTGCAGCTGGTCGTCTAGTTCAAGAATTCCGTGCTACAGAAGCTGATCTTGAAGGTCGTGAAGTTGGTGGTACGCTTACCGTTGAATTGTTCCAAGTTGGTCAAGTTGTTGACGTAACTGGTCAATCTAAAGGTAAAGGTTTCCAAGGTGGTGTTAAGCGTTGGAACTTCCGTACGCAAGATGCAACTCACGGTAACTCAGTTTCTCACCGTGTTTTAGGTTCTACTGGTCAAAACCAGACTCCTGGTCGCGTATTCAAAGGCAAAAAAATGGCTGGCCATTTAGGTGCTGAACGCGTAACTACACAGGGTCTTGAGATCGTTGCTATCGACACAGAACGTTCAGTTCTAGTTGTTAAAGGCGCGGTTCCTGGTGCTACTGGTGGCGACGTAATCGTTCGTCCTACGATCAAGGCCTGAGGGGAAATAACGTGAATTTAAATACTGTTTCCGGCTCTGCTGTTGAATTATCAGAAGTTGCGTTCGGTCGTGAATTTAATGAAGCTCTTGTTCACCAAGTGGTTACAGCTTATTTAGCTGGTGGCCGTCAAGGTTCAAAAGCTCAGAAATCACGTGCAGACGTTTCTGGTGGTGGTCGCAAGCCATTCCGTCAAAAAGGTACTGGCCGCGCTCGTGCTGGTTCTATTCGTAGCCCAATCTGGGTTGGCGGTGGTAAAACTTTTGCTGCTCGTCCACAAGACTGGTCTCAAAAAGTAAACCGTAAAATGTACCGCGGTGCTATGCAATGCATCCTAGCTGAACTTGTTCGTCAAGATCGCCTAGTTTTAGTTGAAGAGTTTGCTGTTGCAGCTCCAAAAACTAAAGAATTGCTTGCAAAACTTAACGACTTGAATGCGACTCGCGCATTGATCGTTACTGATGCTGTTGATGAGAACCTGTATCTTGCTGCGCGCAACATTCCACACGTTGATGTGGTTGATGCTGCTGCAATCGATCCGGTTAGCTTGATTGCGTTCGACAAAGTTGTTATGTCTGTAGCTGCTGCTAAGAAAATTGAGGTAGAACTCGGATGAACAACGAACGTATCTATCAAGTCCTGCAAGGACCTGTATTCTCAGAAAAAGCACAAGTTTTAGGTGAAACTGCTGGTGTTCAAGTGTTTAAAGTTGCATTAAATGCAAACAAGCTTGAAATCAAAAAAGCAGTGGAACAACTCTTTGGTGTGGAAGTTGTTAAAGTTAACACGACTATCACTAAAGGTAAGTCTAAACGCTTTGGTAAAACATTAGGACGTCGTTCTGATGTTAAAAAAGCATACGTCACCCTGAAAGCTGGCCAAGATGTTGAAATGGCTGACTTGGGCGATACCGCTGAAAGCACAGCGGAATAAGGACGAGAATTATGCCTATTCAAAAATGTAAGCCAACGTCTCCAGGACGTCGCTTTGTAGAGAAAGTGGTTCACGATCACCTTCACAAAGGCGCACCATACTCTCCGTTGGTTGAAGCTAAAAAACGTACTGGCGGCCGTAATAACAACGGTCACATCACGACTCGTCACGTTGGTGGCGGTCACAAGCAGCACTACCGTCTAGTTGACTTTAAACGTAACAAAGATGGTATTCCTGCAACTGTAGAGCGTATCGAATACGATCCTAACCGTACTGCACACATTGCACTTGTATTGTATGCTGACGGTGAGCGTCGTTATATCATCGCTCCTAAAGGCCTTCGCGCTGGCGATAAAGTACAGTCTGGTAACGATGCTCCAATTCGTCCAGGTAACTGCTTGCCGCTTCGCAACATGCCTATCGGTTCTACTCTTCACAACATCGAACTTAAAATCGGTAAAGGCGCGCAGTTAGCTCGTTCAGCTGGTACTTCAGTTCAGCTGTTGGGTCGTGACGGTTCTTACGCTATCGTTCGTCTGCGTTCAGGCGAGATGCGTAAAATTCACGTTGAATGCCGTGCTGTGTTAGGTGAAGTATCTAACTCAGAAAGCAACCTTCGTTCACTAGGTAAAGCTGGTGCATCACGCTGGCGTGGTGTTCGTCCTACCGTTCGTGGTATGGCGATGAACCCAGTTGACCATCCACATGGTGGTGGTGAAGGGCGTAACAAAGGTATTCAACCTGTAAGCCCATGGGGTCAAAAAGCTAAAGGGTACAAGACACGTACCAATAAGCGTACGACTAAGATGATTATTCGCGACCGTCGCGTTAAGTAACAAGTAAAGGAATCTGACAATGCCTCGTTCTCTGAAAAAAGGCCCATTCGTCGATGCGCACTTGTTCGCTAAGGTTGAAGCGGCTATCGCGGCTAATAACCGTAAGCCGATCAAAACTTGGTCGCGTCGTTCGATGATCCTCCCGGATTTTGTTGGTTTAACAATTTCTGTACACAATGGCCGTAACCACGTTCCTGTGATCGTTTCTGAGCACATGGTTGGTCACAAGCTTGGTGAATTTGCACCAACTCGTACCTATCGCGGTCACGGTGTTGACAAGAAATCTAAACGTTAATGGGTGCTATGATGGAAGTAACTGCTAAATTACGCGGTGCCGCTATCTCGGCACAAAAAGCTCGTTTGGTTGCAGATCTTATCCGCGGCAAATCTGTTGCGCACGCTCTTAACATCCTTAACTTCAGCAACAAAAAAGCTGCAGTTCTAGTTAAGAAAGCGTTGGAATCTGCGATTGCAAACGCTGAACACAATAACAGTTTAGATGTAGACGACCTTAAAGTTTCTACGATCTACGTTGATGAAGGCATGAGCCTGAAACGTATTATGCCACGTGCTAAAGGCCGTGCAGATCGTATTACTAAGCGTACTTGTCACATCACCGTTAAGGTAGGGGTTTGATATGGGTCAGAAGGTTCATCCAATCGGTATCCGCCTAGGTGTTGTGAAACGTCATAACGCTAACTGGTATGCGAATCCGAAACAATACGCTGAATACTTGCTTAAAGATCTTCAAGTTCGTGAGTTTTTGATCAAAAAACTTAAAAACGCGATGATCAGCAACATTCTTATCGAACGCCCTACAGGCGCTGCTAAAGTAACTATTAGCACTGCTCGTCCAGGTATCGTAATCGGTAAAAAAGGCGAAGATATTGAGAAACTACAACGCGAATTGACATCTATCATGGGTGTTCCTGCGCAAGTAAGTATCAATGAAATTGATCGTCCAGACTTAGACGCGCGTCTAGTTGCTGAAGCTATCGCTTCTCAATTAGAAAAACGTGTAATGTTCCGTCGTGCTATGAAGCGTGCGGTACAAAACACAATGCGTGCTGGTGCTAAAGGTATCAAAGTAGAAGTTTCAGGCCGTTTAGGTGGTGCTGAGATTGCTCGTACTGAGTGGTATCGTGAAGGTCGTGTACCTCTACATACGCTTCGTGCAGATATCGACTATGCGACTATGCGTGCTGAGACTACTTACGGTACGATCGGTGTTAAAGTTTGGATCTTCCGTGGTGAGATCTTGGGCGGCATGAAACAAGTCATGAACCCAGCTCCAGCAGAAGAGCGTCCAGCTAAACGCGGTCGTGGTCGTGGTGAAGGTCAAGAGCGTCGTGGTCGTCGCAATGATCGTTCTGCTGAAAAAGGAGAATAATCCATGTTGCAACCTAAGCGTACTAAATTCCGTAAAGTGCAGAAAGGCCGTAACACTGGTCTAGCACACCGCGGTAGCACAGTATCTTTCGGTACTATTGCACTTAAATCAGTTGAACGTGGTCAAATGACTGCGCGTCAAATTGAAGCAGCGCGTCGTACAATTAGCCGTCGTATTAAGCGTGGTGGTAAGATCTTTATCCGTGTATTCCCGGACAAGCCGATTACTTCTAAGCCTCTTGAAGTGCGTATGGGTAAAGGTAAAGGTTCTGTGGAATATTGGGTTTGCCAAATCAAACCAGGTAAAGTCTTGTACGAAATTGATGGTGTTAACGAAGAATTGGCTCGCGAAGCGTTTACGCTTGCAGCAGCTAAGCTTCCGTTTAAAACCGCTATCGTGACTCGGACGGTAATGTAATGAAAACTAAAGATCTACGTGAAAAGTCGGTAGAAGAGTTGACAGCTTTGCTTGATGAGCAACAGCTTAACCAATTCCGTCTTCGTATGGCGAAAGCAACTGGTCAATTGGGTAAATCGCATGAAGTTGCACTTACTCGTCAGACTATTGCTCGTATTAAGACCCTCCTTACCGAAAAACAGGGGAACGGACAATGAGTGATAAAACAGTCCGCACGTTAACTGGCAAAGTTATAAGCGACAAGATGGATAAATCTATCGTTGTTCTTATTGAACGCCAAGTTCAACACCCGTTGTATGGCAAATTAATCCGCCGTTCAACAAAATTACATGCTCATGATGAGAACAACACAGCGAAAGCTGGTGATGTTGTAACCATTAAAGAAAGCCGCCCAATTTCTAAAACTAAGTCTTGGACTCTAGTTGAAGTTGTTGAAGCAGCTGCTGAGTAATTAACGTTCTTGTTGCATCATCGGTCAATTTCGAGTACTCTTTGAGCCTTTCGAAATTTCGACCGGTGTTGCTCGGTTTTGGAGTAGGGCAATGATTCAGACCGAAACTATGCTCGACGTAGCAGACAACAGTGGTGCACGCCGCGTACAATGTATTAAAGTACTTGGTGGCTCGCATCGTCGTTATGCTTCTGTTGGCGACATTATTAAAGTTACTGTAAAAGAAGCAATTCCACGCGCACGTGTTAAAAAAGGTGACGTGATGAATGCGGTTGTGGTTCGTACAAAATTCGGTATCCGTCGTGCAGACGGTTCAGTGATTCGTTTCGACGATAACGCTGCTGTTATTTTGAACAACAACAAAGCGCCGATTGCAACTCGTATTTTCGGACCAGTGACTCGTGAACTTCGTACTGAACAGTTCATGAAAATTATTTCATTGGCTCCTGAAGTTCTATAAGAGGCGATCATGGCTAAGATTAAAAAAGGCGATCAAGTAATTGTGATCGCAGGTAAAGAAAAAGGCAAACAGGGTACTGTTCTGTCTGTTTCTAATGACCGTGTTAAGGTTGAAGGCCTTAACTTGGTGAAGAAGCATCAGAAGCCGAACCGTGCTACAGGCGCTGAAGGTAGCGTTGTAACTCAGGAAGCTTCGCTTCATATTTCAAACGTGGCAGTTTTTAATGCTACAACCCAAAAGGCTGACCGTGTTGGTTACCAAGTGATTGATGGCGTGAAAACTCGCGTATTCAAATCAAATGGTGAATCAGTGGCGGTAGCGAAGTAATAGGTTGATATAGGCCATGGCCAGACTTAAAACACGTTACAACGACGAACTTAAAGCTCAATTACAAGAAGTATTGGGCGTTAAGAATGTGATGGAGATTCCTCGCATCACTAAAATCACGATCAACATGGGTGTTGGCGCAGCTGCTGCCGACAAAAAACTCCTTGATGGTGCTCTTTCAGATATGCAAGCTATCGCTGGTCAAAAACCAGTACTTACGTTAGCTCGTAAATCAATCGCTGGTTTTAAAATCCGTGATGGTTGGCCGATCGGTTGTAAAGTTACTTTACGCGGCGAACGTATGTACGAATTCTTGGACCGTTTGATCTCGATTGCGATCCCTCGTATCCGTGACTTCCGTGGTTTCTCTGCGAAATCATTCGACGGTCGTGGTAACTACTCAATGGGTCTTAAGGAACAAATCATGTTCCCTGAAATCGATTTTGACAAGATTGATCGTATTCGTGGTATGGATATTACCATTACTACGACTGCTCGCACCGATGACGAAGGCCGTGCGCTTATGCGTGCATTCGGCTTCCCGTTCAAATAAGAGGTCGATATGGCTAAGAAAGGTATGATTAATCGCGAATTGAAACGCGAAGCTACTGTTGCTAAATACGCTGCAAAACGTGCTGAATTAAAAGCTGTTATTGCAAACGTAAATGCATCAGACGAAGAACGTTTCGAAGCGATGATGAAATTACAAGCATTACCACGTAATGCATCTCCAGTACGTCTACGTAACCGTTGTGGTTTAACTGGTCGTCCTCATGGTTACTTCCGTAAGTTCGGTTTAAGCCGTAACAAATTACGTGAAACAGTAATGCAAGGTGATGTACCTGGCGTTGTTAAGGCAAGCTGGTAAGGAGCACTATAGATGAGTATGCAAGATACCGTTGCCGACATGCTAACACGTGTTCGTAACGCACAAATGGCAAAGAAACAAACTGTTTCTATGCCTAATTCTAAGTTGAAAGTAGCAATTGCTAACTTACTTCAACAAGAAGGTTATATTTCAAACGTAGAAGTTGCGGATGCTGAAGGCAAACCCACTCTTACTTTGACTTTAAAGTATTTCGAAGGCAAACCAGTTATCGAAACTGTGAAGCGCGTAAGCCGTCCAGGTCTACGTCAGTATCGCGGTAAAGATGCACTTCCTAGCGTTAAGCAAGGTTTAGGTATTGCAATTGTTTCTACAAGCAAAGGCATCATGACTGATCGCGCTGCACGTGCTGCAGGCGTTGGTGGTGAAGTTATTGCTTTTGTTTCTTAATAGGTGATTCCTCATGTCTCGTGTGGCTAAAGCCCCAGTAACTGTACCTAACGGTGTAACAGTTACTCAGAACGGCCGGCAGGTCGAAGTGAAAGGCACTAAAGGTACATTGTCTTTCAACCTGCATGCGCTGGTCGAGCTTAAACAGGAAGACGGTATTCTAGCTATTGCTCCAGTACAAGAGTCGAAAGACGCTTGGATGCAAGCTGGTACTGCTCGCGCTGTGCTTAACAACCTTGTAAAAGGTGTTAGCGAAGGTTTCGAACGTAAGTTACAGCTTATCGGTGTTGGTTATAAAGCTGCGGTTAAAGGTGATGTTGTTCATCTTAACCTTGGTTTCTCTCACCCGATCGATTATGCACTTCCTGCAGGTGTAACTGCTGAAACTCCAACTGCAACTGAAATCATTCTTAAATCTGCTGATAAAGCAGCTTTAGGACAGGTTGCTGCAGATATCCGTGGTTACCGTCCACCAGAGCCATATAAAGGCAAAGGTGTTCGTTATTCTGACGAAGTTGTACTTCGTAAAGAAGCTAAGAAGAAATAAGGCGCGAGGTTCTTATGAACGAAAAGAAACAATCCCGTTTGCGTCGTGCGAAAAGCACACGCTTGCACATCCGTGCATTGGGTGCGACTCGTTTGTGTGTAAACCGCACTCCGCGTCACATCTATGCTCAAGTTATCTCTGCAGATGGTGGCAAAGTATTAGCGCAAGCTTCTACTTTAGACGCTACTCTACGTGCGGGTACAACTGGTAACGTTGAAGCAGCTCAAAAAGTAGGTGCTTTAATCGCAGAACGCGCTAAAGCAGCTGGTGTTACTAAAGTTGCATTTGACCGTTCTGGTTTTAAATATCATGGTCGTATCAAAGCCTTGGCTGATGCTGCTCGTGAAAACGGCTTGGAGTTCTAATCATGGCTAAAGTTGAACAAAACGAAGGTCTTGTTGAAAAGCTGGTTGCCGTTGATCGTGTAGCCAAAGTTGTTAAGGGTGGTCGTATCTTCTCTTTCACAGCATTAACTGTTGTGGGTGATGGTAATGGTCGCGTAGGTTTTGGTCGTGGTAAAGCACGTGAAGTTCCAGCTGCTATCTCTAAAGCACTTGAAGCTGCTCGTCGCAATATGATTACTGTTGACCTTGTTGATGGTACGTTACAGCACCCAATTCATGCACGTCACGGCGCTAGCCGCGTATTCATGCAGCCTGCCTCTGAAGGTACAGGTGTAATTGCTGGTGGCGCTATGCGTGCAGTTCTAGAAGCTGTAGGCGTACGTAACGTGTTGACTAAATGCCGTGGTTCTACTAACGCTGCTAACGTAGTAAACGCAACTTTCAATGGTTTGCGTGATATGACTACTCCTGAAAAGGTTGCTGCGAAACGTGGTCTTTCAGTAGAACAAATTCAAGGGTAATCAATCATGAAAACGATTAAAGTTACCCAGACTAAATCTGCATCGCACCGCTTGAAAAATCACAAGCTTAGCCTGCAAGGTTTAGGTCTGCGTCGTATTGGTCATACTGTAGAAGTGTTAGACACACCTTCTAACCGTGGTATGATCAACCAAGTCTACTATATGGTTAGTGTAGAGGAATAAGCCATGACTCTGCGTTTAAATACAATTGCACCTGCAGAAGGTGCTAAACGTGACAACCTTCGTTTAGGCCGTGGTATCGGTTCTGGCGTTGGTAAGACCGGTGGCCGTGGTGTCAAAGGTCAAAACTCACGTAAGAGCGGTGGTACTCGTCCAGGTTTCGAAGGCGGTCAAACAGCACTTTATCGTCGTTTGCCTAAATTCGGCTTCACTAGCCAATTGGCTTTGAAAACTGCTGAAGTACGTTTATCTGAGCTTGCTAAAGTTGAAGGCGATATCGTGTCTCTTGAAACTTTAAAAGCTGCGAACGTTGTACGTAAAGACATGATCCGTGCTCGTATCGTACTTTCTGGTGAAATTACTCGTGCATTCACTGTTCAAGGTGTTGCATTGACTAAAGGCGCTAAAGCTGCTGTTGAAGCTGCTGGCGGCAAAGTCGAGGAGTAATCCCCAGTGTCTATGACTCCTAGTTCTTCAGGTCATGTCAACATGATGAAAGGCCAACCATTTCATGTGAAATACCGTGAAATTATTCGTCGAATGATGTTTCTCATTGGTGCGTTGTTGGTGTTTCGACTAGGAGCGCATATTCCAGTACCAGGCATCAATAATGCTGCGTTAGAAAACTTGTTTAATGCAAACCAAGGTACCATCCTTGGTTTGTTTAACATGTTTTCTGGTGGTGCATTAGAACGAATGTCTATTCTTGCTCTCGGGATCATGCCATACATCTCTGCATCAATTATCGTGCAGTTGATGTCAACTGTGGTTCCTTCGCTGGAAGCTTTAAAGAAAGAAGGCGAGCAAGGCAAACGTAAAATTAATCAATACACACGACAAGGTACATTATTCTTAGCGCTGGTACAGGCGGTAGGTATGTGTGCAGGCCTAATCAGTCAGGGGATTACCCTGAATACTGGTTTGGCTTTTTATGTTCCTGCAGTAACCTCACTGGTTGCGGGGACCATGTTCTTGATGTGGTTGGGTGAACAGATTACCGAGCGTGGGGTGGGGAATGGTATTTCCATGATCATCTTCGCGGGTATTGTTGCCGGATTGCCTAATCTGATTATGCAATCTTTCTCATCTGTAGATAATGGCCAGACCAGCCTGATTGGCTTGGTAATTTTTGGTTTGTTGTCTCTGGGTGTTTTGGCAGCGATCGTATTTATCGAGAAAGCGCAACGTCGTATTCCCGTAAACTACGCCCAAAAACAACAAGGTCGTCGTGTATTTACTGCACAGCAGACACATTTGCCATTAAAAATTAATATGGCGGGTGTGATTCCGGCAATTTTTGCCAGCTCATTGCTTTTGTTCCCTGCGAGCTTAGGTCAGTGGGTGGGTAGTGCAGATCCAAATGCTGGATTTATTAAGCGTAGCCTGCAAGATGTAGCATTGGTATTGTCGCCTGGTCAGCCGTTGTATTTGGTGCTCTTTGGTGCGTTAATTATCTTTTTCTGTTACTTCTATACAGCACTGGTATTTAGTCCTAAAGAAGTGTCAGAGAACTTGAAACGCAGCGGAGCTTACGTGCCTGGTATACGTCCAGGTGAGCAAACTGCTCGTTACTTAGATCATATTCTCAATCGTTTGACTTTTATTGGCGCGATTTACATCGCAGTCATTTGTTTGATGCCGATGGTATTGCAAAGTTCATTTGGTATTCCATTCTATTTGGGTGGTACCTCTTTGCTGATTGTTGTGGTAGTAGTGATGGACTTTATGGCTCAGCTGCAATCACACCTCACTTCGCACCAATACGATAATCAAACGTTAATGAGAAAAACGACTGCTCATCCTAAGGGATAAGCGCACTTGAGGTTTCATCATGAAAGTACAAGCTTCTGTTAAGAAAATTTGTGGTAGCTGTAAAGTTATCCGTCGTAATGGGGTTATCCGCGTAATTTGTAGCGCAGAACCTCGTCATAAGCAGCGTCAAGGTTAATCTGATTAAGACCTGTTGATTTCTGTAGGCGAATTAGGTTATTATCCGCCCCTCAAGATTTTTGTGGGGCGGTTGATTATCTACTGCCTTTTTGGAGAAAATTGAATGGCTCGTATTGCCGGTGTAAACATTCCGGATAACAAGCACGCTGTTATCTCTCTAACGTATATCTTTGGTATTGGTCGCCATACTTCAAAAGCTATCTTAGCTGCTGCTGGTATTGCTCCAACGACTAAGATCCGTGAATTAGATGACGCTCAGCTTGATGCGATTCGTGCAGAAGTTGCTAAGGTTCCGACCGAAGGTGATTTACGTCGCGAAATTTCCATGAACATTAAACGTTTAATGGATTTAGGCTGCTACCGCGGTCTTCGTCATCGTCGCAGCTTGCCTGTCCGCGGTCAACGCACCAAAACTAACGCTCGTACCCGTAAAGGTCCGCGCAAACCTATTAAGAAATAAGATTTCTGGAAGCTAAAAGATGGCTAAAGATACTCGCGCACGCAAGAAGGTCACTCGTACCGTCTCTGAAGGTGTCGCACACATTCACGCTTCTTTTAATAACACCATTGTGACTATTACCGATCGTCAAGGTAATGCACTGGCTTGGGCCACTTCAGGTGGACAAGGCTTCCGTGGATCACGTAAATCAACGCCGTTCGCTGCTCAGGTAGCTGCTGAAGTTGCTGGTAAAGCTGCTTTAGACTACGGTTTGAAAAACTTGGACGTCCTTGTAAAAGGTCCTGGTCCTGGTCGTGAATCTGCGGTTCGTGCTTTAGGTGCAGTGGGTTATAAAATTAACAGCATTACCGATGTGACGCCAATCCCGCACAACGGTTGCCGTCCACCTAAAAAACGTCGCGTGTAAGGAGAAACATTCATGGCTCGTTATATTGGTCCAAAATGCAAACTCTCTCGTCGCGAAGGGACAGACCTGCAACTTAAATCAGGCGTTAAACCGTTTGATGTTAAGACAAAAAAACATGCGAAAGTTCCTGGCCAACACGGCGGGGCTCGTGGTGGTAAACAATCTGAGTACTCACTACAATTACGTGAAAAACAAAAAGTACGTCGCATGTACGGTGTTTTAGAGCGTCAATTTAGTAACTACTATAAAGAAGCTGCTCGTGTTAAAGGCGCAACTGGTGAAAACCTGTTGAAGCTACTTGAAAGCCGTCTTGATAACGTTGTTTATCGTATGGGTTTCGGTTCTACTCGTGCAGAAGCTCGTCAGTTAGTATCTCACCGTAGCATCACTTTGAATGGCCGTCGTGTTAACATTGCGTCTATCCAAGTTAAAGCGGGTGATGTGATCGCAGTTCACGAAGGCGCTAAGCAACAATTACGTATCAAAAACGCAATTGAATTAGCTACTCAACGTGGCATGCCTTCTTGGATGGAAATTGACCATTCTAAATTAGAAGGTACGTTCAAAGCTGCACCGGATCGTTCTGATTTACCTGCTGAAATCAACGAAAGCTTGATTGTAGAATTGTATTCTAAATAATCCTTGAGGAAGCAATATGACGCGTACTGCAAATGAGTTTCTAACTCCGCAAGCGATCAAGGTCGAAGCGGCAAGCGGGACCTCGGCAAAAGTTATTCTAGAACCATTAGAGCGTGGCTTTGGTCATACTCTTGGTAATGCTTTACGTCGCATCCTTCTTTCTTCTCTACCTGGCGCAGCTGTGGTAGAAGTTGAGATTGAAGGGGTCGAGCACGAGTACAGTACTTTGGAAGGCTTGCAGCAGGACATCGTCGAGCTCTTGCTGAACCTAAAAGGATTGTCGATTAAGCTGTTCGATCAAAATGAAGCTTATTTAACATTAGAGAAACAAGGTGCAGGCGACGTAACTGCGGCTGACCTTCGTTTACCTCATAATGTTGAAGTGGTTAACCCTGAACATTTGATCGGTACTTTAAGTGCCTCAGGCTCATTGAAAATGCGTCTGAAAGTGGCTCAAGGTCGTGGCTACGAGACTTCTGATTCACGCTTCCCTGAAGGCGAAACTCGCCCAGTGGGTCGCTTGCAGTTAGATGCGTCTTACAGCCCAATCAAACGTGTTTCATACACCGTGGAAAACGCGCGTGTAGAACAACGTACTGACCTTGATAAACTGATCATTGATCTTGAAACTAACGGTACTGTAGATCCTGAAGAAGCGATCCGCAAAGCTGCAACTATTTTGCAGCAACAAATTGCGATCTTCGTTGACCTTCAGAAAGATCAAGCACCTGTTGCTCAAGAGCCTCGTGAAGAAGTTGACCCAATCTTGCTTCGCCCAGTAGATGATCTAGAGCTAACTGTTCGTTCTGCTAACTGTTTGAAAGCAGAAAACATTTACTACATTGGTGATCTTGTACAGCGTACCGAAGTTGAGTTGCTTAAAACTCCTAACTTGGGTAAAAAATCGCTTACTGAGATCAAAGATGTTCTGGCTTCTAAAGGCTTACAACTCGGCATGCGTTTAGAGAACTGGCCACCGGCTAGTCTCCGTATGGACGATCGTTTCGCCTATCGTAGCCGTTAATTAAGTAGGACTATCACCATGCGTCATCGTAATAGTGGTGTGAAATTAGGCCGTACAAGCAGTCATCGTAAAGCGATGTTCCAAAACATGGCTAACTCTTTGTTCGAGCACGAGTTGATCAAAACAACTGTGCCTAAAGCAAAAGAGTTACGTCGTGTAGCTGAGCCTTTAATCACTTTAGCTAAAAACGATACAGTAGCAAACCGTCGTTTGGCGTTTGCTCGTACTCGTTCAGCAGCAACTGTTGGTAAATTATTTACCGTTCTTGGCCCTCGTTACAAAGAGCGTAACGGCGGTTATCTACGTGTTCTTAAAGCGGGCTTCCGTGCAGGTGATGCTGCACCGATGGCTTACGTTGAGCTAGTAGATCGCGAAGTTAACTAATTTCGTGAAGAATAACGCAAGTTGTTCGAAAAGGTCGGTTGAATAAACCGGCCTTTTTTATTGTCTGTATATTTTAATTTAGAATGATTGAGTTCCGCATAACTGATCTGGCCTGAAAAGATAAAAAAATAGTGGCTTTTTAATGAACTTGACATTGCGTATTGTCAGTTTTGTGATTTAATAAAAACAGATAGCATCGCTTAGGTAAAAGAACAACATGGAAAAGCAGGTAGATATTTTAATTGTGGGTGCGGGGATCTCGGGGATTGGTCTGGCAGCGCATCTTTCTAAATATTGTCCACAACGCTCTTTTGAGATTATTGAACGCCGCGAAAGTATTGGCGGAACTTGGGACCTGTTTAAATATCCGGGAATCCGTTCTGATTCCGATATGTCGACTTTTGGTTTTAATTTCAAACCCTGGAAGAAAGAAAGCGTGCTTGCCGATGGCGCATCCATCAAAAATTATCTAGCTGAAGTGGTGGATGAGTTTAAGCTACAGTCGAAAATCCATTTTCAGCATCGGGTCTTAAGTGCCAATTATGATTCTACAACCTGCAAATGGTCAGTAGAGATCGAGGATGCACACGGTAAGAAGCAGATCTGGATCGCCAACTTTGTACTGGGTTGTACCGGTTATTATAATTATGATCAGGGTTTTCAGCCGGAGTTTCCAAATCAAGATGCATTCAAAGGTGAATTTATTCATCCGCAACATTGGCCGGAAAATTTAAACTATAAAGGCAAAAAAGTGGTCATCATTGGCAGTGGTGCGACCGCGATTACCTTGGTTCCTGCGATGGTGAAAGGTGGAGCAGGGCATGTCACCATGTTGCAACGTTCCCCAACTTATATTGCTTCTGTACCCTCGGTCGATTTTATTTATTCAAAAATGCGTAAATATCTGCCCGAGGAGGTCGCTTACAAGCTGACACGTGCGCGTAATATCGGCATGCAGCGCGGGATTTATGCTTTGGCACAGAAACAGCCAAAATTATTAAAATCGCTTTTGCTTAAATCGGTGCAACTTCAGCTAAAAGGTAAAGTGGACATGAAGCACTTTACCCCGAATTATGAACCTTGGGATCAGCGTCTGTGTGTGGTGCCAGATGGGGATCTGTTTAAAATTTTACGTGAAGGGCAGGCATCAGTTGCAACGG
Organism: Acinetobacter lwoffii; assembly: GCF_022809915.1. Lineage (GTDB taxonomy): Bacteria > Pseudomonadota > Gammaproteobacteria > Pseudomonadales > Moraxellaceae > Acinetobacter > Acinetobacter lwoffii_M. Next base: position 273,260 of record NZ_JALGQY010000001.1, read on the forward strand.
ATCAGATAGAAACCTTTACCGAAACGGGAATTCAGCTGAAATCAGGTCAACATCTGGATGCTGATATTATCGTCTCTGCCACCGGTCTGAATATTCAAATTCTTGGCGGGATTCAGGCGACGATGGATGGTCAGCCTATCGATACCTCACAGCATATGTTGTATAGAGGCATCATGGTCAGTGATATACCGAATATGGCGCTGATTATTGGCTATATCAATGCCTCCTGGACGCTTAAAGTCGACATTGCAGCTGAGTATATTTGCCGTCTGCTGAACTATATGGATCAGCAAGGTTATGCGCAGGTGATTGCTCAGGGAGATCAGAGTGAATTGCTTCAGGATACCGTCATGGGTAGTCTTAGTTCGGGTTATATTGCCCGAGCTGCAGACGTGATGCCAAAGCAGGGTAAACATGCTCCATGGAAAGTCAGCAATAATTATCTGGCAGACCGCAAGGAACTCAAGCAGGCTTCGTTTGAAGATGGGGTGCTGAAATTTAGAAAAAACAGCAATGCTTTAAAGCATAAACCGCGTTTGGTCTCTTAAATTTATATTTTTGCATACAGAAAAAGGAGTCCTGAGAGACTCCTTTTTTATGCATCCATTTTAAAGTGAACGGGCGATGAGTTCTTTCATAATTTCATTGGTACCCGCATAAATCCGGTTGGCACGGTTGTCGATATAGGCACGGGCAATCGGATATTCCAGCATATAACCATAGCCGCCATGCAATTGCAGACATTCATCTACGACTTTGCTGTACATTTCTGAAATCTTGTATTTGGCCGCAGCAGCGGCATCTACGCCTAATTCGTGCTTGAGTTGCAGCTGCATACAGCGATCCAGATAAGCGCGGCACACATCGATCTCGGTACGTAGTTCTGCCAGTTTAAAACGGGTATTTTGAAAATGGCTGATGCTCTTGCCAAATGCCTGACGTTCCTTGGTATATTTCACTGTATGGGCAAAAGCGGCTTCAGCGCCTGCCTGACAGATAATCGCCACAATCAGGCGTTCCCAAGCCAGTTCTTTCATCAGCATCATAAAGCTCATGCCTTCCGGACCGAGCAGGTTTTCTTTCGGAACCCGAACATTGTCAAAGAACAGTTCGCAGGTATCCTGACCTTTCATGCCAATTTTATTCAGCGGCTTGCCTTTACTAAATCCAGCTTGGTCGGCTTCGACTATAATCAATGACAGATTGGCCGAACCTTTGTCATTATTGCCGGTTTTACAGACCACAATCGCCATGTCACAGAGATAGCCATTGGTAATAAAGATTTTGGAACCATTAATCACATAGTCATCGCCATCGAGTACTGCCGAGGTACGCACTGCTTGCAGGTCAGAGCCAGTTCCCGGTTCGGTCATGGCAATCGCGGTGACGACCTCTCCAGACGCCATTTTCGGTAACCATTGTTGTTTTTGAGCTTCATTACCAAAATTCAGCAGATAATTGGCAACAATATCTGAATGCAATGAAAATCCAGTCGCTGAATCTCCGGCATAGGCCTGTTCCTCAATCAAAATCATGCTATACAGCCGGTCTACGCCAGAGCCGCCATATTCTTCGGGCATGGTAGCGCAGAGCAATCCAAGCTCACCGGCTTTATTCCACAGCTCTCGATCTACATGCTGTTGACTTTCATAACGCTCGGTATGTGGAATGACTTCTTTCTCATAAAATTTACGTACCGTCTCGCGAAAAGCATCATGTTCGGTACTAAAGAGTTGGCACGGCAGCATCGGGGCAAGTGGGCGAATGGCTGCAGATTGCATCTTGTTATTCCTTATTTTGATTTGTTTGGTTTAACTTAGGTCATGCCAAGATCAGCAGCAATGAGCGGAATGTTCAAATGACTTAAATCTGCTGATGCTTTTGGTCATTTCTATGAAATCCCTCGAAATTCAGCCAGCGCTTCAGGTAAACTATTCGGGTTTATAACGAGTTGGGGAAATTCGATGACTGATGACATCAGCTTAGAAGAGCGCAAAGTGATTTATCGTGCGCGTCGTGGTCTAAAAGAACTGGATGTATATTTTGATCCCTACGTAAAAAACCATTACCTGAATGCTGAACCTTTCGAAAAACAGATGTTTGCAGAACTGGTTGAGCAGGAAGACCCAGATTTGCTGGACTGGTTTATGGAAGTGTCTGAGCCGCCGCGTCCTGAACTAAAAGATTTTATCAAGAAGCTTAAATTTTACGTTCATGGATAATCGTTGCTTCAAGCTGAAACGCAGTCTGTGTGCATTGGCGTTTCAGTTTTTTATTTTTGCACTGCTGATGTATCTATTGTATCAGTTATTACCGATTGCACTTTGGGTAGTGTGTGCTGTCATAGGCTTGGTGATTTATCAGCTGTTTTACCGCAAGACTCCCCAGATCGAGCAGTTTGAATATCTGGATGGACGTGAATGGTCATTGACTGCCAAAGCACGACCTGTCCGTCGGGTATGCATTAGCCACGTGATTGATCATCAGGCGTATATTGTGGTGTATTTCCAGCATGCCAAGGCGCGACCTTTACTGATCTGGTGTGATCAATTGCCACTCAAACAATGGAAATCCTTAAAAGTATTGACTAAATTAATTTAGTTGTAAGACAAGTGCATTTGAATGATTTGCTTAAAATGCACATAAAACAAATATTTAGTCTATCACCTCATTTTTATTGTTAGACAAAAACTAAGTTTAATTCATCACTTAGAGCGATTGTCTGACAATTTAACCGCTGTGTTTTATTTTTAGCCTGTACATTTAACTCACCTACAGCAACTGGGGGAGACCGCAATGGAATTTCCAGTGTAGATGTTTCTAAGTATGGCGATTGTTTTAGCCCTGGTAATTGGACGACTCGGGGCGGTGCTGAAGGATAAATTTTAATCTTAATCAAGCAGGGTTTATTATTTTTCTGCTTGTACAGTTAATAAGTAGCATGTGCTGAACCGTCGCAATGCTACTTTTTTTTGCCCAAAATTTGGTATTCTTCTAAATACAGTCAATTGCAGCGCGGCTATTTAATGGCAAAGTGTCTCGTCTAAATTAGAGTAAATACTCTTTTATTCACAAAATGCTTCTGATATCTTTAGCAGAAAGATGGACATAATCACAATTATAGAGGACAGGAAAATGTCAGACGTCCGTAAAATATGCCAAGGTATGGCGACCATTGCAATAACAACAACAGTTTTGACGGGGTGTTCTCAGGTCATTAAAACCGGTGCCAATGTTGCACTGGGTTTCACCGAAAACCATATTGTCCCGCCGATTTTAGCGATGGATGATGCTGAAATGGTGTGTAATTCAGGGAATTCTTTAACGCCGGCCATTATGGCGACCAAAGAAATGGGGGCGGATCCGACCCGGGTAGCCGTGCTGATGTATTCGGCTGCCGGTATTTGTGCTGAGCAAAAAGCGCTGGAAGCGGAGTTACGCTATTTACGCGCTTCAAAAACCAATCAGGTGGCAGAAGCCCAGGATGCCCGAATCGAGCAGAAGCGCTGGGCGGCACTGGCGGCACAGCGTCAATATACCGGTTATCAACTGTTCCAGAGCCGTTATGAAAAGAAATATCAAAAAGCCCTGGGTGAAGAATGCCCGCGCATGAACAGTGATATCGAGCAAACAGTTTACCTGCTGGGTATGCTCAGTGGTTTGCAGGCCATGACCAATGATATTAACTCGGGTGGTGCAGTGCATGTACCGAAAGATATTGCTGCCGTGGTTGAGCGTGGCATGGTGTGTCTGGATAACGCGAAATTCTGGGGTGCTCCGAATGCGACCCGTGCAGTGATCTGGACCTTATTGCCGGGCGCAGGGGAAGGCAAGCCTGACCCTTACCAAACATTAAAACAATCTACACAAATTGGCGAGCAAAAAGGTGTACGTTTATCTCATGCTTTGTATGCCGTAGCGGCTCAGGCCAGTGGCGATGATGCCAAAGTTCGGGATGCCTTGAAAACCTTTGCTCAGGCCCGTACGGAGGAAAAACCGGTAAATCCGCAATTCAAGCTGATTGACAGCATGGCCGCGATTATGGTCAGTGGCATATCAGATCGTTACTGGACAGAAAATACTGGTATACGTAGTGGCGATGATGGCATGCAACGTTTCTGGGATGAATCCGACAGTTCTTCCGAGCTCGATGATCTGTTCAGTGCGGATCTGTAATGCAGATACTATGCATGAAGCTTCAGGGATGAAGTCAAATTAGATGGTCAGGGAGGACAACAGGCCGATGCTAGATCAACATTTTCGACGAAAAATTATTTTTCTAGCGGCTTTTGTCTCTCTCTCTGCATGTCTGCAAATTTTTCAGGATCATTTTATCTACTGGCAAGAGAGTCTGCTGGGTGAATTCTGGCGACTCTGGACAGCGCACTGGGTACATGTGAGCTGGATTCATTACTTTCTAAACATTCTCGCCTTTATCTGTTTACCTTTCATTTTTCCACGCGCTACCGTCTGGCATTTCTGTGCCATTTTGCTGATCTTGCCACCGTTGATCAGTTTAAGCTTTTATTTTTTCTTACCCAATATTGAAGCCTATGCTGGCCTGTCGGGCGTGCTGCATGGTGCCTATGTCGCCGTAGCCTGTGTACATTTGCTGTATAAGCGGGAACGCGGCTTTGCGGCGCTGGTATTATTTTTGATTTTTGCCAAACTGGTCTGGGAAAACACCATTGGCAATGTCGGAATGGCGCAGCTGATCGGTAGTCCGGTTTTGGTTGAGGCACATTTACTTGGGGTGATTTGGGGCGTGATTCTGGCGCTGATCTATATTGTGAGCAATTATTTTCGGGATAATTAAAGTGCAGAGATAAATAATTTACTTGGCAGAAAATACAAAAAGAAAATATAAATTGTCATTTTTATTGTGCCAACTTTCATGCAAAGTCAAAACATAAAATAAAGATCCTGACCTTTGAAAAGGAATTTTCGGGGCAGAAGGGAAGATCAGCGTCCTAGACCAAGCATCAGGCCGCTAAAATAAGAATAGGAATACACATGCAAAATAATGATCAAAACAGATCAGGATTAGGTCTGTTGCGTTATATATGGACAGAGTGGATCTCGACCTTCGTCGTGCTGGTTTTACTTTTGCTCACTTTGATTATTGGCACCGGGGAAATGATTCACGGCCAGTTGCTGCGTATGGGGGAGCGTATTTACGGCGATCCGGCAACAGGAATGCAATATTCATTTTTAAGGGCTGAGCCGACGCGTCCACAATGTGAACGCAATATTAATGTCGATCAACGCGTTCAGCAGCAGATAAAAGCCGATGCAGCCGATGAATATGCCGACTTCTTCGGGGTGCGTTCGGAAGCGGATGTCCGTGCTGCGGTGTTACAGGCACAGCAGGTCTGTGAAGAATCCTACCTGTTTTATGATAAAGCCATTCAACATGTGCAAGCACATCCAAGTATTCGGGCTTATCGGACCTTTGAAACCTCTTTCTTTGGCATTTTTAAGTTTGGTACTGAAAACCGGGCTTTGCTTCTGGTCATCATGGTGGTCTTTGCTGCGATCAGTGCCACCCTAAAAACCCATCATATTGGCTTGCGTAGCCCGAGCACGCGTATCGACTTTAAAGTTTATTCGGTCGCCATGCTGGTCGCTAATGCTTTCCTGGCATTTTCATCCTATAGCCAATATCAGTCCGTATTGAACTCGGGCGTGCCGATGGGGGAGATGAAGTACATCTACTGGTTGTGGATGATTCTGTTCAGCGCACTCACTTTGATCAGCCTGTATCAGGTGATCAAACAACCGAAACCGACGCGTGAGGGCGGCAGTTTTGGTCTGGCCTTTCTGAGTGTACCGCTATATGCCTATATGGCTATTACCACCGGAATAAATTTCACCTTCTTTATGGACTATCCAATGGGACAGGGGATTTACCTCGGTCAATTGGTAGAGTTTTCCAGTATTTTCCTAAATCTGGCCTTGTTTATCTGGGCCGGTATGTTGCTGAAACAGACCCGTGTCGTGGACATGTTCCTGAATATTCTGCGTCCATGGAATCTGGCCCCTGAAACCCTGACCTGGTTAATCTTGCTGGCAGCTGCATTACCGACCGCCTATACCGGAGCATCAGGGATTTTCGTAATTGCCGCAGGTGCGATTATTTATAAGGAAGTCTGGAATGCGGGCGGACGCCGTCAGTTTGCATTGGCCGCCACTGCAATGTCTGGTTCACTGGGCGTGGTTTTACGTCCTTGCTTGCTGATTGTCGTTGTGGCATCACTGAATAAAGAAGTGACCACCGACTTACTCTATCACTACGGGATTTATGTCTTCCTGCTCAGTTCGACTTTATTCCTGGTAATTTCCCTGTTCTTTGCAGAAAACAAATTCCGGATTGCTGCACCTATCGTGGCTGCTCCTCAATCCGGTCGCGCCTTCATTGCGATTATTCCATATATCGTGATTTTCATTCTGATCTGGTTATTCTATAAATATGCCTTGTCGACTGACCTGAATGAATTTACCGCACCAGTGATGATGCCAGTCATTCTGCTGATGATTGTCTTGTTCGACAAGTTGCGTCATGAACCTGCGCCGTTGCCGGCAGTGGGGCATTGGGATGAAACTTTGACCGCAACTTTAAACTCAAGATTGGCACCTGAACTGGCGACAGCCGGTGCCGCAGCCAATGCAGAATATCGTGAGGCTGAACATAGTGAACAACCAGGCAAAGAATTGGCTGTTGATCATACTGTGCAGCGTTCAAAAGCGACTGAAATTTTGCGTAATGTCGGTTTCTGGAAGTCTATGCATATTTCGACCAGTGAGACGGTGGGCCATATTGGTGCCTTGGTCATTCTGATGGCACTTTCGGTGAGTGTGGGTGGCTTGCTGGAACGTATTGAAATTATGGAAGCCTTCCCGACCGACATCAGCAGTACCATTCTGGTGATTTCCCTGATTGTCGGCTTGATGATTTTTGTCGGGATGATCATGGATCCATTTGGCGCGGTGATTCTGATCTCGGTGACCGTGGCTCCAGTGGCCTATCAATACGGCATTCATCCAGTACATTTCTGGATGATTACCCTGATTGGTTTTGAGCTGGGTTATGTGACGCCACCGGTTGCGCTAAATCATCTGCTGGCCAGACAGTCGATTGGCGATGCCGAAGTGGCCGAGGCGGATGCAGAAGTACGACACTTGTCTTTCTACTACCGTTATGAACGCTGGATTTTGCCGATGATAGTATTGCTGCCTGCGATGCTGATCATTGCCTATGTGCCTTATATGTTTAAGCTGTTCGGCTGGTATCAATAAAAGAAAAGCAATAAAAAAGCACTTTCGGGTGCTTTTTTATTTATTTGATTTAAATTCGTTAATCAAATTTTGGATGAATTCAGGCGCTTTTGTAGGATCGGGCTACACAATAGAATCGCACAGAAAATCAGCCCCAGCCCAATCACGCTATAGAGGTCCGGAACTTCCTGCCAGAACAGAAAGCCCCACATGCCGGCAAAGAAAATCGCCACATAGTTGACCGGTCCAATCTGTCCTGCCGGAGCCAGCTTGTAGGCATTTGACATAAACAGTTGGCTGAAATTGGCCAGGATGCCGGCAGTAATCAGATAGCTGAGTTCTGTCAGGGTATAAGGTCGCCATAGCCAGAACATCGGAATCACTGAAATAAGGGTGCCAATAAAGCAGAAATAAAACACGATTTTTTCCGGAGAATCGGTTTTGGTCAGTGCCCGAACCGTGACAAAGGCCATCGCCGCCAGAAAGCTGGCACTCAAACCAATGACCGACATCAGGTTAATTAGACCCGAATCTGGTTTGGCGACACAGAGTACGCCTATGAAACCAATCAGAGCTGCGGCTAACATGCTTGTGGTGATTTTTTCCTTGAGAAATAGCCAGGCAATCAAAGGAATAAAAATCGGGGAAGAGTAGGTGAAGACCATGGCATTGGAGAGTTTTAAATGAGCAATGGCATAGAAAAAGCCGTACATGGCAGTCAGGCCGACCACTGCGCGCCAAGTGTGCATCCATAGTTTTTCAGTTTTGAAAAAACCAATGCCTTTATTGAAAATGAAGGGCAGGAAAATAAACAGCCCAACAAAATTGCGAAAGAAGACCACGGTGGCATTATCAACCGTTGCCGAGGCATAACGGATACACATGCCCATGACTGAAAAGAGAAAAGCAGAGCAGGTCAGAATGGCTTTAAGCAGATGCGGAGCGGCTGGGGCAGACATGGAAACAACTGAACTAGAAGATCTGACGATATTCTAGCTGAAATGCTGTCGAGATTTACTGGCTTTGAGCAAGTTGTGCTTCAAGTAACTTGATCTGTTCCTCTTTCAGTTGGATCAACTGGTCGGCATCGCTATGCTGCGCATCCAGTGTGGCTTTTTGTTCATTGAGCTGAACTTGGATGTCATCTAATTTAGCCACTTCTTCTTTGGCCAAACTGGCATTCTCCGGCACTGGTGCATCTAACAGCTGATTTGATACCAGTGCTTTAGCTTCGATCGTCTCAGGTGCTTTCGCTGCCGCCGTATCTTCTTCAGTTTTCGCCGCAGGTTTTGCTGCCGGAACAGCCGCGATATCTTCCTGATATATGCGTTCCGCTTCACCGGAAGAGGCATTCAACCACTGATATAGCAATACCAATGCAACGACAGTAACTAAAGCCCCCATAATCCCCATTAAAAGTTTGGGGTTATTTCTTTGTTCTACTGACATAGCTTGAACCTTGATTTTTATTTTACTGAACGAGGTTTAAACTGAATCACGCCAACTTCATCTGGAACAGCTGGTGTTTCTGGTTGATCAACATGTGTGGGACGATTTTCTTCATAACCACATTCAATACATTCGATCCATTCATCTTCACCAGAGGTCAGCATGACGACGCGATCTAACGCCTGACATTTTGGACATTTTGCGCCTGCAATGAAACGACGTTTAATGGTCATCATACTCACCTTGTGATCAACTTAAAAAGCTAGTTTAAGCGTTTTTAGAGGGGTTCGTCCAACCTTGATGACGCAGCAACGCATCTATTTTTGGCTCGCGTCCGCGGAAATTGATAAATGCGTCAAGTGCTGTGTCTTTTCCGCCAACTGCGAGGATATTTTCCCGAAACTGCTTTCCGGTAGTGGTATTAAAAATACCTTCATCTTCAAAGCGGTCGAAGGCATCACTGGCCAAAACTTCGGCCCATTTATAGGAATAATATCCTGCTGCATAACCACCGGCAAAAATGTGACTGAAGCTGTGCTGGAAACGGTTATAGTCGGTGGTCGGTAGGACCGCATACTTTTCACGGATCTCATTCAGAGTAGCCTGAACCTGTGTTGCATTTAAAGCCGGATTGGCTCGGTGAATACTCAGGTCAAACAGGGCAAATTCAAGCTGACGCAGGGTTTGCATGCCAGACTGGAAGAAACGTGCATCGAGCAGGGCTTTCAGCAACTCTGCCGGCAAGGATTCTTGAGTTTCAATGTGCTCGCTGAGCAGATCCAGACTTTCCTGATCCCAGGCCCAGAATTCCATAAACTGGCTTGGCAGTTCGACCGCATCCCAAGCCACGCCATGGGTACCTGCTACCGCAATATTGTCCACTTCTGTCAGCATATGATGCAGGCCATGACCAAATTCATGGAACAAGGTGATGACTTCATCATGGGTCAAGAGTGCAGGGCGATTGCCGACGGGTGGAGTAAAGTTACCGACCATATAACAAATCGGTTTTTGCAAGCCATCACTGGTCTGCATACGGGAACGGAAACCGCTCATCCATGCACCGCCACGTTTGCCCTGACGTGCATATAGATCAAAATAGAAACCGCCAATCACCTGACCCTGATCTTCTAATTCAAAATAACGTGCATCCGGATGCCATACAGGCGCTTCACGTTCAATCACCTGAATGCCATACAGACGATTAACAATACTGAACAGGCCTTGCAGGATTTTCGGTGCAGGGAAGTAAGGTTTAAGCGCTTCCTGTGACAGGTTAAATTGCTGCATTTTCAGCTTTTCAGAATAATAGCCACTGTCCCACGGTTGCAGGTCACGGATGCCATCTTCAGCAGCAATCGCTTTCAGTTCAGCAATTTCCTGTTCTGCTGGTGCGCGGGCATGCTCTGCCAGATCACGCAAAAATTCGTCTACTGCCTCTACACTCGGTGCCATTTTACTGGCTAAGGACAATTCCGCATAATTATTAAAGCCAAGCAGTTTTGCCATTTCCAGACGCAGACTGAGGATTTCTTCGATCAATGCAGTATTGTCAAACTCGCTCTGTTCAGCCTGATCTGACGCGCGGGTAGTATAAGCTTTATAGAGTTCTTCACGCAGAGGACGATTTTCTGAATGGGTCATGATCGCCAGATAAGACGGGAAATCCAGCGTAGCCACCGGTTGATCCAGTTCACGTTGCTGACCATATTGTTTTAACAGCTCAATATTACTGGTAGATAGACCCGCTAACTCCTCTTCATTTAGCGGTCTGAAATAGGCCTGAGTCGCATCCAGTACATGGTTGGAGAAGTCGGATGATAATTGGGACAGACGAGCCGAAATTTCCGCATAACGTTTTTTCGCTTCACCCTCTAATGCCACCCCAGACAGTTTGAAATCACGTAAGGCCAGTTTAATGGCGCTTCGCTGCGCTGCCGGCAGTTCATTATAAATCGACGCATCATAAATATGCTGATAGGTCTGATAGAGCGCCGTATGTTGACCCAGTTGCGTATAATATTCGCTAAGACCCGGTAAAAGTGCTTGGTAGACATCACGGGTTTCGGCATTGTTCATCACAGCATTTAAATGTGACAAGATGCCCCAAGACTCACTCATATTGTTTTCAAGCGTGTCGACATGTTCCAGAGTAGTCAGCTGCTCCTGTACTGTAGTAGGCGTTTCGGTGAGGTCATTCAGGAACTTTTGCCCTTCAGCGATACAGCTTTCAATTTTTTGTTTTAGCTCAGCCAGCGTAATCTGATCAAATTGTGGAACAGGCAAAGTTGCCTTTTCTAAAGTCATGTCGGTCTGCCAAATTAATTTTCAGTGTTAGTTCTAGAAGTAAGGCTTCTTGATCGAGAAATCAAGCTTGACCGGTGATTTATTCTGAAGCAGGAGGTATCGAGATTTATTCAATCTCGTTCACAATGATGTCCAAGCTACTTTTACTAATGTTGAGTTATAGTTCAACTGATTGGTGTTGCTCGCTGAAACTCCGAAACAGATAGTTTAAGAATAGGCAGAATTCCATAGTCTGTTTCAAAGAAATAGGAAATATGTCTTTGCAGATTTTTGAATTTCACTGCTTGAGTGTAGATCAAAATAGGAGGCAGTTTTCCTGTCAGTTTTGTTTAGAAATAGGGAAGGTACCTGATCAGACTGATCTAAGTTGATGATTCGATGCGGTAAGTATTTTTACTCTAATCGTATTTATTCTGGATAAGGTTTAAAAGAAAAAAGAGCGCCGTAGCGCTCTTTTTAAACCATCAAAAATTATTCAGTCTTGGCTTTTGCATTCGACTTTTTCTTTTTGACCTTGGCCTTTTTCTTTACTTTATCTTTAACCTTTGCTTCAGACTTTCCTGCAGATGGTTTAGCAGACTTTTTACTGTAAGAGCTGGGTTTTCCTTTTCCTTTTTTGCGTCGTATGGGTTGTTCTCCATCGGCGCTCAAGTTGGATTTAGATTCACGTTCATTATTGCCAAACACTTCTTCTGTCGCTGCTGGACGTGATACTGGTTTTTTCTCACTCACGCGCGGTGCACGGGCACGAACTGCACGGCCGGCATGACTGAGTTGTTGCACCAGTTCAAAATCGATCTTACGTTCTTCCAGATTGACACCGGCAACCTTGATTTTGACTTCATCACCCAGACCAAAGACCTGACCACGGTTCTGGCCGATCAGATTCTGGCTGCTTTGATCAAAGACAAAGAAGTCATCACCTAGCTGGCTGACATGCACCATACCATCGACATACAGATCTTTTAACGTGACAAACAGGCCAAATTCTGCCGTTGCACTAATAATGCCGACAAATTCTTCGCCCAGATGCTGCTGCATATAATGACATTTCAACCAGGTCGTCACCGAGCGCGACGCTTCATCTGCACGACGTTCTGTGGCAGAGAAATGGTCACCAGCTTCATCTAAAGCACCGCCTGAAAGCGGAGATGGCTTGTTATTTAAATGTGCTTTGATTGCACGATGCAATAACAAATCCGGATAACGGCGAATTGGTGAAGTGAAATGTGTATAGGCTTCATAAGCCAGACCATAATGGCCTGCATTACTCGCACCATAGTAAGCCTGCATCATGGAGCGTAATAACACGGCATGAATACTTGGTGCATCAATCCGTTCTTTGGTCGCTTCAATCACCGCCTGATAATCTTTCTGAGTCGGCTGTTCCGGGAAATTCAAACCCAGCAGCTTGACGAAGTCACGGACTTTCTGGATACGTGAGAACTCAGGTGGCTCATGCACGCGGTACAACATTGGCATTTCATTTTTCAATGCATATTCTGCGGCTGCCACGTTGGCCAGCAACATACATTCTTCAATCAGCTTATGCGCATCATTACGGCTGCGTGGAAGAATTTCTTTAATTCCGCCCAGTTCGTCGAAGGTCATGTAAGTTTCAACAGTTTCAAATTCCATGGCATGGCGTTCAGCACGTAAACTTTTAAGAACTTGATAAAGCTGGAACAGGGTGTTGATCGACTTGCGGACTTCGCGATCTTCAGTAATGGCTTGACTATCGCCTTCCAGATACTGTGCGACCTGATCATAGGTCAAACGTGCTTTGGAATGCATGACAGATGGATAGAACTCAAAACCGGTGACTCGGCCAGCACGTGACAATTTTAAATCACAGACCATACATAGGCGGTCAACATTCGGATTTAAAGAACACAGGCCATTCGACAATGCTTCAGGCAGCATCGGTAAAACAAAGTGCGGGAAGTACACCGAAGTACCACGTTCCTGCGCTTCGTCATCCAGTGGTTTGCCTGGACGCACATAATGGCTGACATCGGCAATGGCCACGACCACACGATAGCCACCACCCGGACGTTTTTCGGCATAAACCGCATCATCGAAGTCACGTGCATCTTCACCATCAATGGTAACCAAGGCTAAATCACGTAGATCCACACGACCTTCACGGTCTTTGGCCGTTGGCTCTTTAAAGCTCTCGGCTTCTTTAACCACTTCTTCCGGGAATTCATAAGGCAAACCATATTCTAAAATGGTTTGTGGAATAATGATTTCAGTATCGGCCTTGTCTGCCATGGACTGCACAATATGTCCAGTCGCGAATTCTTCACGGGTCGGATAGGTATCAATCGCCACACGAATAGAGTCACCCAGATTAGCCTGGGCATGTTCGATCAGTTCTTTTTCAAGGGTGATTGGCTGATGCGCATTTGGGTTGGCTGGCTGGATAAAGTATTCACCATCATATTCTGACACTTTACCAATGATCTGTTTGACACGATGCTGCACAACTTCAGTAATATAGCCCCAGGCTTTACCTTTACGGTCTACCGAAGTCTGACGCACTTTAACGCGGTCACCATTAAAGACCAGGCGCAGTTCACGCTCAGCCAATAATAAGTCGTCCTGGCCGGAAATGTTGGCAGTTCCCATCCCCCGGGAATTAATATAAACCGTCGCTTCGGATTCAGGTTGCTCGACGGCAATCTGAAACTTGTAGCCGTCTTTCATCAGTTGCCCGTCACGCACCATCGCAATTAAACGATGGCTTAGGGCATCAATACTTTTTTGATCTGCAATTTCAAAATGTTCGACCAAGTCTGCATGGGACTGGGCATTGTTCTTTTCGATGGTTTCTAAAATGAGCGTGCGGCTAGGGATAGGGTTGTCATAACGTTCGGCTTCAGCTTTTGCTTCAGGATCGACCCAGTTTTTCATCATGTCTTTAAATTTATCTTAGGAGATAGGTTTAGCATAAAACATGTGTGCGCAGACTGCACGTAAATGATTGCAATAATCCATTTAAGTTTTCAATTTTCTGTTAATTTTCGATAACTGGAAATTTATGCAGTTTTTTTGCCATCAAAATGCACGAAAAATCGAGGAATTGCTTAAAAAGTATTTAAACGAGCAAAAATATGCACTTTTTTTTGATGCTGCGCTTGCAGTGCCATGCCGAAATTTGTATTATGGCCGCACGTTACGGTGAGATGGGTGAGTGGCTGAAACCACGTCCCTGCTAAGGACGCATACGGGTAACTGTATCGAGGGTTCGAATCCCTCTCTCACCGCCACGCTTACTTATGTCGCGCGCTCATAGCTCAGCTGGATAGAGCACTTGGCTACGAACTAAGGGGTCGGGAGTTCGAATCTCTCTGAGCGCACCAAGTAAGTTAAGCAAAAAAACGTATTGCCAACCTAGGCACACAAGTTACGCGCTCATAGCTCAGCTGGATAGAGCACTTGGCTACGAACTAAGGGGTCGGGAGTTCGAATCTCTCTGAGCGCACCAAGTAAGTTAAGCAAAAAAACGTATTGCCAACCTAGGCACACAAGTTACGCGCTCATAGCTCAGCTGGATAGAGCACTTGGCTACGAACTAAGGGGTCGGGAGTTCGAATCTCTCTGAGCGCACCAACTTGCACAATTAACCGCACATGTTGCGGTTTTTTTGTGTCTAAAATTTACAGAAACACCAGACATTACATGCTAAAAATAAGTCTCAGGCGAGTGAATAAAAATAAAGGCAGTCGTGATGAGAAAAATCATTGTCCAGGAGTTTTTGACCCTCGATGGCGTGATGCAGGGGCCCGGCGGCCCAGAAGAAGATCTATCTGGTGGTTTTCAATATGGTGGCTGGGTGGCGCCGTATTTTAATGCGGAACCTGATCCGGCATTTGATGTCATTATGCAAAAATGGATGCAGCCCTCCGATATTCTTTTAGGGAAACATACTTTTCAGATTTTTGAATCTTACTGGCCCACACATACTGAAGACTGGCCGGGAATCAATGACGTCAATAAATATGTCCTTTCTACCAGTCTGGAGCATTCCGACTGGCAAAATACCCTTTTTCTGAAAAGCATTGATGAGATCATCAAGCTTAAAGCATCAGGAGAGGGGGATATTCGAGTTTATGGCAGTGCTGCAGTGGTACAGGCGCTTTTCAAATATGAGCTTGTGGATGAACTTTGTCTGCTGACTTTTCCAATTATACTGGGTGTTGGCAAACGCCTGTTTAGTCATGAATCAATACCCGCCGCTTTTCAATTGATAGATCATCTGGTCAGCTCAAATGGTATTGTGTTTACGCATTATCAAAGGGCAGGAGAAGTAAAGACGGGAACAATACGCGAGTGATAAAGCGCACAAGAGTGATGGTCGGTTTATATTTGAATTCTATTCTGGCTGGATACCTGGTTGAGAATACTTAAGGTTGACCCATTATTTGGTGCTGAAATTTTTTGGAAAATGAAGCTTCTTGGTTGAATTAATTAAGTGCTTTTAGCTCTAAATTTGCAGAAGTTTTCAGCAGAAAGTTGTGAATATTGCTGCATCGTTTAATTACTGTACGTTCGGTTGAGATTTTATTAAAAAACACTTAACAACACTGAAAAAACTCGTATAATGCACCCCATCAAGACGTCGCGCTCATAGCTCAGCTGGATAGAGCACTTGGCTACGAACTAAGGGGTCGGGAGTTCGAATCTCTCTGAGCGCACCAATCTTGATAAAAAATCTGAAAAAACCGCACATTGATGCGGTTTTTTTGTGTCTGGAATGTGTGTGAATTTTTCATATAAAAAACCAATAACTCTCTGCATCCTTCTTATCTTAATTTTTGCTGAACTTTCAGTGCATAAACGGTATTGCCACCTACCGCAGGTAAAACATCGTGATAGGGCATGCTGCGCATAGCTCTTAATAAGAATGGCGCCTGATCGTGAATCTTCATGCTGCTGGTAATTTGAAATAAGGTACCTTGTGACTGCGGTAATAAGCGCATGCCACCTTTCACAAACTTCAAGTCGCCGCCATTGGCATTGAACTGGTTTTGCAGGGAATCAAGCTGGTAAAAACGCATCTTGAAGTTAAATGGAATCTGAATCACCCCTAAACCCACCGAAACCTTATAGTTGGCATCCACACTTTGGGTATTGACTGGATTAAGTTCGACCTTCTTGATCTGCCGGGGGAAAAGTTGCTGGGTTGCTTCAGCAGCCAACCACGGCAGCAATTTTTCGACTGGATGCGCAAAATATTGATAGGTGCTGCTAAATCTTAAATTTTCTGAGGCTTTTCCTTCTTTAATCTGATAGTTCGGAAAAATGAAACTGACCGGTTGACCAGACTTTTGGCTGATCTGGGCAATTTTTTGTAGCTGTTGAGGGTTGAATCTAAGTTGCGGAATCGGAGTTGCTAGTGCTGCTGTATGCTCGATTTTAAAGCGTTGTTGTAGTGCTTCCAGCAGAAATGCATTGGTACTCGGCGGAATGCCGAGTTTGGCTTCAGGTAGCGCATTCAGGATTTTACTGAATAAAAAGCCTTTGGGCTGGTTCAGGTCGCCCCATTGGGTGACAGTCACCAGCGTTCTATGCGGACCCAGTGCAAACCACTCCAGTTTTCCTGCACCATAGAGAATTGGCGCATCAATAATTAAGGTGCTGATGCTGTTTTCACCCAGATGATGCTGCATCACTACGGTTTCTTTAAAGTTCAAGACTGGAATCGGGGTCGGGATATGAACCTGATATTTAACCTGCTGAATCGAACCCTGCTGCTCCAGCACCTTGGCCGACTTTAAGGTCGGAAACAGACCGACATAATTCGGATAATGTTGCAGCAATTTTTCAACCTGAGCTTCAGCCACAGGCAATACTACAGCCGCACTATAAAACTGTGTCTTGCTGGCTGCATTACTGTTTAAGGTGGGAAGCTGAGTTTTACTGGTTGGATGCGCATAAATCAGAATCCGCTCGCCGGTTAATTCTGCCAGTTGCTGGGCATTGCCCTGATAAGCACTCAGACTGCTTGGTATTTCGGCATTCCAGGGAATAATCTTGGCCAGTGCTGGAGCAGAAGCTGCCAAACAAACACCGATGAGCATGCATTGCTTTAATCCTTTCATTCAACATCCTGTTGCGTATTTTTTGTTTTAATTGCTGTTTATTTAAAACCAAATGCACGTATTTCCAAAGCAAAGTTATGTAATTGATGCGACAGGCCATAAGCGCTATGGATATTTTGGTATAGTATTGGGCAAGATTTTATTTTTGATGTGATGCTATGACTGAGTCAGCACCGACTTTATCGACCCGTTATTTTCTGACTTTAGAAGAATCTCAGGATGGTTTTGCCCTGGCGACTTTTGGCAAAAAGCAGATTTCACGTTTTCTGACGCCTCTGGTCAGTATCGGGATCATCATCTGGGGTTTCTCGATGGGCTTTGATGGCGTTGGACGTTATTACGTGGCTTTGGGTGCATTCTTCCTGATCCTGCAAGGCATCATGCGTTACTGGTTCCTGCCGATGATGTTTAAACGCCAGTTTGTTAAATATCAGTTTGGTAAAAGCGAACAGGGTATTGATTTGTATCAGGACTATGCGGAAATTTTTACCAATGATCGTAGCAAGCTGGTGCCATATAGCGAAGTGCAGAATTTTGCTGTTGGTAAACTGACTTATATGCTGGAATTGAAAAACCGTACCGTGGTTATTGTGCCGAAGCGTGCATTTAAGGACGGCACTGAACAGAGTATGTTCGAGCATACATTTAAAAAATAATTCAGATATCTATAAAAGGAAAAGGGAAGTTTTGATCATGAGCACACGTCCATCCAAAATCGTTTGTGTGGGTCGCAGTTATGCCGATCATGCCAAAGAACTCGGCAATGCGATCCCTGATCGTCCGGTATTGTTTATCAAGCCACCGAGTGCCTTAAGTTCGCTCGAAGCAGGCATTGAGTGGAATCCGGAATGGGGCAATTGTCATTATGAATGTGAACTCAGCTTGCGTATTGACCGGACTTTAAGCAAAGAAAGCGATCCTGTGAAAGCACTTGAAGCTGTGGGTGCGGTGACTTTAGGTCTGGACTTAACTTTGCGTGATTTACAGGATGATCTCAAGAAAAAAGGCCAGCCTTGGGAACGTGCCAAAGCCTTTGATGGCTCTTGTCTGTTGTCGGATTGGGTACCTGTCGCCGATGTAGTCACTGACTGGAAAGATGTGCATTACACACTGCAAGTCAATGATGAGCTGCGTCAAAAAGGTGATACCGCTTTATTGATTTTTGATATTGCGACCTTGCTGGCTGACATCAGTCAGGTCTTTACTTTGGAAGAAGGGGATGTGGTGATGACCGGTACCCCGGCAGGTGTTGCAGCATTGCATTCAGGCGATCAACTGAAAATGACCCTCAAAGGGCAGTCTCAGGATTATGTCTGGACGACTTTTGTGAAATAACCAAGATTTTGAATCAAAGGAGCCTATTGGCTCCTTTTTCATAGGCATAATTTTAATCATTAACAGTATAACGTTTGCGAAATTGATCTGGGGTGCTTCCCATCCAGCGTTTAAACATGTTGATAAATGCCGAGGCATTGGCATAGCCCAGATCAAAGGCGATGCTTTCAACGCTATGACCTGCATTTAATAAAGACATGGCCTGCATCACTTTCAGGCGTTGCCGCCATTCATGCAGTGACATTCCCAGTTCTTTCTGGCTATATCGCGCTAGCGTCCGCTCGGTTAAATTGACGCGTTCGGCCAGTTGCCGCAGCGAGCTCTGATCTGCCGGATGCTGATGTAAATAATCTAAAATCTGTTTCAGCAGTACATGTTCTGAATGCGGTAGATAACTGCTGACCAGTTGGGCTTGCTGGAGCTGATCGAGCAGTACCTGTAGCAGACGTTGATATTCAGCTGAATCCTCGAATGCTGGATGGTCTTGCTGATGTAGTTGTTTCAGGTGGGTAAATAAAGCAGTGACCAAGGGGGCGCTGAGCAGGATGCCCGGTTGAGTGGGCAGTTGGCTACAAAGTGATTCATGCACATACAGAGTGCCATGAGAAACTGCGGTACGGTTCAGACCACGATGCTCTAAATTCGGTGGGAGCCAGATGCCGTGAGGTGAAGGCGTCACATAATTTATATGATTAATATTCACTTCCATCACGCCATGAAAAGCATAGACAAATTCTCCCCAGGCATGACCATGCAGCGGATAAACAGATTGCGCAGGATCTTCCCTGAAACTGATCCACAGAGGTGCTTTAATCAGATCATGGGTCGGAAGTTGCTTGAGCGAAGCTGAATCTGCTTGGATTTTTTTATGCATCACCGAAATTGCCTGAATAACACCATCATTTGTCTGTTTTGAAGTATATCTTTTATTTCTGACACTTTTATAGTGTACCTTCCAAATGAGCAACAGGACCGTATGTGAGCCAGCGTCAGGCATTAGATGCCAAAGCATCTGCCATCATGTTTGTATTGTGTATGTTGTGGGGTTTACAACAGGTGGTACTGAAGTGGGCCGCGAATGATATTTCAGCCCTGATGCAAATTGCCTTGCGTTCAGCCTTGTCTGCGCTGATGGTTTATCCCTTGATTCAGCAAAGCGTACGCCGTCAACTGTGGAATGCACGCTATTTACCTGCAGGATTGCTGGTCGGTGTGTTGTTTGCAACCGAATTCTATCTGATTGGTGAGGCACTGCGTTATACCTCAGCCTCGCATACGATTGTTTTACTCTATACCGCACCGATTTTTGTGGCTTTGGGTTTGCACTGGAAATTGCCGGCAGAGCGTTTGTCTGCTGTGCAATGGGGCGGAATATTTCTCGCCTTTAGCGGAATTGTAGTCAGTTTTCTGTTACGTCCACAAACGGGGTCAGGTCTACAGACTGATGCCTTGTGGGGAGATTTTCTGGCCTTGCTTGGCGGCGTATTCTGGGCAGCCACTACAGTCAGTGTACGTCTGAGCCGGCTGGCTGAAGCACCTGCAACCCAGACTTTGTTCTATCAATTATTGATGGGTGGAATCCTGTTATTGCCTCTGGCTGTTCTGACTGGACAAGCAGCCATTCAATGGACGGTGTTGTCTATTTCCAGTCTGGTTTTTCATACCGTGCTGATTTCCTTTGCCAGTTATCTGATCTGGTTCTGGATGCTGAAGCATTATCTGGCATCGCGTCTAGGGGTATTTTCCTTTTTGACCCCTGTATTCGGCATGCTGTTCGGCGTACTGATTCTGGATGAACATATCGAAATCAATTTTATTATCGGCACCTGTATGGTCATGCTGGGTGTGATTCTAGTGAGTTTGCAGGGATGGCTGAAAAAACCGAATATCAATAAAAGCATTCAAGAGCAAGCATGAAAATCTGGTCTGTAAATTTAGCGACCTGGATTGGTCTGTCTTCTATTCTGATCTGGGCCAGTCTGGTCGCTGTAGTGAAACTGATTACTGAATCTACAAGTGCAGTGCAGGGGATTGCTTTAATTTATAGTTTTAGCAGTCTGGCGATTTTTGCGTTCACCGGCTTTCCAAAAATCACGCAAATGTCCAAGCGTTATCTGCTCGGTTGTGGCGCTTTATTTGTGGCTTATGAGATTCTATTTCTGGTTGCTGTGGCATGGTCGGATAATCGTGAACAGGTGATGCTGATTGCCATGATCAATTATCTGTGGCCACCCTTGATGATTGTTTTTTCGATTTTTGCCCGGCAGTTGCAGGCCCGCCTCTGGATGATTCCCGGCTTTCTGCTCGCCGTAATAGGACTGATGCTGGTGGTCAATCCAGAAATCACTAATCTGCCGAAGTTTATGCAGGTTTTAGCTGAAAATCCTTAGGCCTATGGCTTTGCCTTTCTCGGCGCTTTGTTATGGCCTTGCTATTGCGTTCTGACCAGAACCTACGGCCGCGGACAGAATGGCGTACCGATTTTCTTTTTGGTCGCTGTAATTAGCTTATGGTTCTTACATTTAGGATTAAACGAACCTTTTATCATGCCCACATTCAAGCTATGGCTGGGAATTGCAGTGGTGGGTAGTCTGATTGGCATCGCCTATAGTAACTGGAATCAGAGTATGCAATTCGGCAATATCAAGGTGCTGATCTTAGCCACTTACTTTATGCCGATTCTTTCTTCGGTCATGTCCATGCTGATTCTGGATGTCAGACCCGAACTCAGTTTCTGGATCGGGACTGCCTTGGTAAGCGTGGGTGCGATTGTTTGCTGGAAATCTACCGCTATCAGTTAAAAAAATCCTCTCAAGCGAGAGGATTTTTTTATTTATGTCGGAACAGTTCGGACAATGGGAAATTGAGTTTTTCTTCCAGATATTGATCAGTTTCCTGTAATCTAGGTGAGAAATTTTGCATCCAGATGTCATCAGTCTGGGCATTGGTGAGATGGTTTTTGCGTGGCAGTGGATAAGGCAATTGCAGATAAAAATTCCAGAAGCTGACCTGATCCAGATCACGAACCAGTACATATTCATTTTCATCGGTACGTTTGATCAAATTCTGCTTTTCAAACATGGCGACATAGCTCGGCCAGCGTCCAATTTCATCCCGGCCTAAGACCTCAAGTGCTTGGGCTTCACTGATGCTTTCACCAGTTTTCTGCTTTTTATAAAATAATTCTAACAGATCCAGCAGCATGACGATGGGATGGCGTTTATTGTCCTGCCCAGATTCAAACGCCGTCAGGGCATAGCTGATTTCAACCCCCAATAACACAATAATCCACGACAGATAAATCCAGAGCAGGAAAATCGGCACGGCGGCGAAGGCACCATAGACGATCTCATAGCTGGTAAAGTTTGACATGATATAGCCAAACAGATTTTTCAGCAGCTCAAACACCACGGCACTAAATAGACCGGCAATAAAGGCAGATTTAAGCGGTACACTGCGATTCGGGATAGTCCAGTTCAAAATGAAAAATCCGAGTACAGTCAAAGAAAAGGAAATTGCCCAGAGAACAAAAGCGCCATCCAGCTCATAACCGGCAAAGTTATTGCTGAGAATGCTCATGGATGCCACGGTCGAGGAAATCACAAACGCACTGCCGAGTAAAATCGGTCCCAGTGAAATGATGGTCCAGTAACGCATAAAGCCCATAATTCCGCCCCGTGTTTCAGTCACGCGCCAAATGCGGTTAAACACCGTTTCGATACTGCTGAGCATCAATACTGTCGTCACAAATAAGAACAGAATACCAATGATGGTAAGATTGCTGGATTTATCGGTAAAGGCATTCAGAGCCTTATCAAAGGCAATGGTGGTTTTGGGTAAAAAATTACTATAGATCAGCTGCTGTAATTGCTGCCGTGCAGGTTCCAGCGCTTTAATGGAAGAAATAATCACCAGAAAAACCGTCAGCATCGGCACTACGGCAAACAGAGTCGTATAGGTCAGGGAACCTGCCTGTTCACGACAGCGGTCTGCTTCAAAACGTCGCAGTACAAATAAAACAAATTGAAACCAGTGTTTTTCATAGAAAGGTAATTTCTTTAAATACTTAACAATCATCTGCATCCAATCTCAATTTTTTTAATCATCATGAATTTTCATCATCAGCTTAACCAAAAAACTTGCAAAGTATCGTATAGTTTTATTTTTTTAAGTAATGAATAAGAACCATGATGCAACCTTATGTCCTTGTTTTATATTACAGCAAATATGGCTCAACCAAAGAAATGGCGCATCTGATTGCCAATGGAATTGAAGCGGCAGGCGTGGCAGTAAAAATCAGGACAGTTCCAAATATATCCAGCATGGTAAAAGTCGCTGAACCGAGTATTCCGGCAGAAGGGGATATTTACTGTACTCTGGACGATCTGGCGCAATGTGCCGGCCTGGCGCTTGGTTCACCCACCCGTTTTGGCAATATGGCCTCTGAAATGAAATATTTTTGGGATCAGACCACGAGTCTGTGGCTGAATGGAGCGCTACACGGTAAACCGGCTTGCGTGTTTACGGCATCAGGTTCCATGCATGGCGGACAGGAAAGTACTTTGCTGACCATGCTGCCGCCGTTGTTCCATCATGGCATGATGATCATGGGGCTTAGTAACTCAACACCGGCACTCTCGAATACCAAAACTGGTGGTACGCCTTATGGCGCTAGTCATGTCAGCGGCCCACGGCATGATCAGGGCCTGAGTCAGGATGAAAAAATTCTGTGTGAAGTACAAGGCAAGCGTTTAGGTGAAGTGGTACTGAAACTCAATCGAGTCTGACAAGCACTCACAGGAAATGAAGAATGAACTTCATTTCCTGAATTTTATTAGGCTTCTTTTTGATCTTTTTGATCTTTTTGATCTTTTTGATCTTTTTGATCTTTTTGATCTTTTTGACTAAATCTGTATTTGCATTTCAAACATTGATAATCCTGAAACAGATTACGGTCGACAGAAACCCCGGCTTTTTTCCCCAGAAAATTACCTACCACACCGCCGGTAATCCCGACACTGATTGCACCGACAAAAGTCCCTACCGTTCCGCCGACAATTACACCTAAAGGTCCGGCTACTGTACCAATCGCAGCGCCAATCGATGCACCCGAAGCAGCGCCACCCACAGTCCCCGCAGTTGCACCCGCTGAACTCATGAGAATGCCGCCAATTTTCTTTAAATTCTGTTCATGATCGCGCTGTTCGATATCAGCTGAGCCACATTTAGGACATTGCATAGATTTTTCCATCAAGGATTGAGATGTGCTTGTTTTAGGTTTATCGAGAATAGGATTTGTGCCCTACTCAGCACTTATTCATAACATACAACAACACAGTATAAGTTCTGAATACTCAAATCAGAACATTGCATACTGACTTGATTCTAGTTGAGTTCACGCTAAAACATTGTATTTCAGCTGTAAATATATGCCTTCTTGGTTGATTAACGCAATTCTTAACCTGTCATTGAGGAAATGGCAAATCTCAAGATCATCAGAAATGTTCTTCTCTCATCAGTCTAAATATTGCGATCTTAGGTAGGCCATTTCTGGATTCGAAATGAAAAAGGAAGGGAAGTCGAAAAATATGTAAACGAGTTCTTATCAGGTCTATTCAAGTTTTCAGCCAAAATACACCTGAATATTGGCGTTTCTTTATAAGTCACCTTCATTGTAATTGATTAATTATATTTTAAATAAATCGTGACATTTATCCTTATTAAATAGAAGTTCTAATAAAATAAAAATTTACGACTTTTAAAATATAAAAAGTATAATAATTCTAATCTTTGTTAGATAAATTTTTGATTATTGATAATATAAAAAATATATTATCTTAATCAATTTTTTTGGATGAATTTTATATTCAAAAAAATTTATATAATGATTTCTTACAAATCACAAATAATAAACAAATATATATTAATTTAATAAAAACAATAATTTATATTTTTAAATAAAACAAAAAAAATAAGTGAATAGGGATAAGTTTTACATTTTATAATTTTATGTGATTTAATATTTTTCAGATAAATTTAATCTTACTTAAATGAAAAATTAAATAAATATCTTAAGTCAGAGGATATTAAGATTATGAGAATATTAGTTATCAATCTGGGTTTATTAGGTTTATGTTTTCTGAGTAACGCTTATGCCACCTCTGATGAGTGGACTCAGCGTTGGAAATCATCCAGTGCCCGTTCCAATGAGAATCTAGTTCAAGCCAATCTGATCGAACTTAAGGAGTCAGACTATTATTCCGGATTAGGTAAAACCACCGTTCATAGTACCTCAACCACCTCCATCGGGACGGTAAATACACCGACCAACAATATCAATGTAGAGGGTACAGACAACAATATTGATATTACGAGTGAATTGTTGAATGAAGCACCAGTCAATTCAAATACCAACCAAAATCCTCAGCGCTGTCTTAATTTAAGTAACAGGCCAGGAGAATCACAATGCTGAATTTCTCCTCGACCAAAAGACATATATCTTTCGTGAGTGCCACTGTCCTTTTCAGCTCTTTTTAACAGCCTGTACAGGCTTGGCACCTTCAAACCAGAAGCCAGTTAACCTGGTACAAGGCCCCCCAATTACCGATATTTTTACCCCTTTTGATATGGCTTTATCCTGCCTAAAAGGACAATTACGTAGTGATGTGAGTTTCTCCGTGGGGGCAATTCTGGATCAAACCGGTAAGGATGTGGTGACCAATGGTGGTAGCGGAAAAATGGTGACTCAAGGTGCGGGAGATATGGTGCAATCTGCTTTGTTTCAAGCGGGGGTAAGCTTAATGAACCGGCGTGATCCCCGGATTATCGAAAGCGAAGCCAAGTGGGGCATTCGTGATCCCAGACAAATCCAGGCCTCTGATTATTATGTGACAGGCAGTATTAACAGTCTGGATTTTATTCCGGGTGGTGGTTTTGACATGCAGATCGCGGGTGTTGGCCCGAATTATAGTCAAACCCGGATTATGGTGGGTCTGGATTTATCTTTGACCGATACCCGCAGCAGTAAAGTCGTGGGCAATGTTTCATTGCAGAAGCAAATTGCTGCACAAGATTATGGCTTGAGCGCAGGCAGATTCGCTGGTCGTACACTCTTGAACATTCAGATTGGAAAAGGAGAACGCGAGGCAACTAACTTTGCCTTGCGACAAATGTTGAATCTGGCCACTTTTGAATTGCTGAGTCAGGTTGTCCCACCCGCCGTATTTGAAAGCTGTCGTGCGCAGATACCGCCAGAGTTCGGTCAATTAAACTTAACCCGAAGTTCTGTGGCGCTGCATAAATACAAGAAAAACCAGCAACAAAATAGTACTGCTTCAAGCAGTGCTGTTCAGGAGTCAGTCTCAAGCCAGGGAGACTCATTCAATGAAAAAAATAAGTCAACCAACTCTCCGAGCAAAGATACAAAACCGCCTAAACAGAAAGAGTCCGAGGTGATTCAAAACCCTGAAGCGGAGCCTGAAATGAGTAAACAGGACTTGATTAAATATATCAGCAAGAAGCAGCGTCAACCTTCTTCAAATGAAAAGAATGAAGAAAAAGATACTCAAGAAAAGGCTGATAAAGAACAAGAAGATGAAAAAACTACAACGCTATGGGAGGCCAATCCTGAGGTGGTCGAAAATTACTGGTCCAGCACGCAGCGTGATTAAAAATATTTAAAAATGGGCTCGCTCCCATTATAAGAAGGAGTGCTTAGCGAGAGGTACTTCAAAACAAAAGTAGGAAGAACAACGATGAAAAACACGATCAAAACAATCGCATTATCCGTCGGCTTTCTGTCTAGCGCAGGTATGGCATACGCCCAAAATGGTGAAACACCTACTGATGTCACCGTAGATACAGGTTTAATAGTTACCCTGGAGTCTATTTCTCAGCAGGTTGAAAATGGTTCTGCTTTGAATCTTGCAGTGAATACAGGTGATGTTGATGCAAGTGTCGATTTAGAAGCAATTGCAGAAGCTACAAGAGAAGCACCAGACGCCATTAGTTCAATTGAAGGTACAATTGAAACTACTGCGATTGGTGCCGCGAATACAGGTAGTATCAGTATTGAGCAGGGTAGCTACAATAAGGTGGTATCAGACATATCAGATGCAACGGATAACTACGACTACAGTGAAGTAACGAGTGCAACTAATAATTCTGAAACTCTAGAGGAGCTATCAGAGGTTGCGGATAGTTCAGATATCTCGGAAGTTGTGAGTTCGACACTAAGTACTGACTATAGTGAGGAAATCAATGAAACTTTAAGCAATTATAGTGTAGCGAATATTGCCTATAATGCGGGTGCTATTGATGCATCTGTCAGTGCTATTTCAGAAGGAACTCAAACTGCTATTAACAACAGCATCACAACTACCGCTATCGGTGCTGTGAATAGCGGTAGTATCACTGTGACTGTTAAATAAACTCTTTTTTCGAGGTGAACACAGGTCTAACTATTGGCAGATAGTTAGACCTCTTTATTTTATAATAACATCCACATAAATTGTTGTTTATTCATCGGATAAAAAAGTACTTATTGTTTGACACTCTCTATTTCAGAAATTGAATAGTCTGGAGCTTAAGATCAAGCTATTTACCTAGATTTAAATATTTAATAAAAATAATAACTTATTTTGATTTTCAGCCGATCTCTGGATATTTTAAATTTATATCATCAGAAAAACACAATAAGAAAAGAGCGCATCAGCGCTCTTTTAAAATTCATTGGCGAGCTTAGTCGCGAACAAATTCAACTGTGCCATTTGCCAAAGACTTGACGCGTGCCAATGATTCCACACGATAGCCTTTTTCAAGCAGTAGATCACGACCTGGCTGGAATGATTTTTCAATCACAATGCCAATACCGACTACTTCTGCATTTGCCTGATGAATCAGGTCTGCAAGACCTAAAGCTGCTTGACCATTAGCCAAGAAATCATCGATCACTAAAACCTTGTCGGTTGAGCTGATGTGTTTATTTGAAATCGCGATTGTGCTTTCAGTCTGTTTGGTAAATGAAAAGACTTTAGAACGATATAAATCATCTTTCAGGGTGAGAGACTGGTATTTACGTGCAAAGATTACAGGTACGCCAAGCTCTAGGCCGGCCATTACGGCAGGTGCAATACCTGATGCTTCAATCGTAATAATTTTGGTAATACCAGCATCCTTAAACAGACGCGCAAATTCTTGACCAATCAGTTGCATCATGACTGGATCAATCTGATGGTTTAAGAAAGAGTCTACTTTCAAAACTTCTTCAGAGAGGACGATGCCTTCAGCCAAGATTTTCTGTTCTAGTGCATGCACGGGAGAATCCTCAAGAGCAGGTGCTTTTTCAAGCAAAAGCGTATTGTAAAAAGCACCCGGAAAAAATCAAGTGAAATTCGCCAAAAACTTAGTTGCTTGCACCTTTATAGTCAGTTAACAGTAAACCATAGGAGGTTTTCTTGTCGACATGCGAAACTTTGACTGGAAGATAGTCAAGTTTTGGTGCCAGCCAGAAAATGGTTTCACGACCTGGTTTGCTGTGTTTCATCACCACTTTAATGGTATTAAAAGATCCGTATTTGGTGCTTATAGTCTCTGAACCCTGTTTGATAAACTTACGGCCTTCAACTTCTTTAGCATCAGCGATATAGTAATTTGCTTTCAGGCCTGAATTTTTTAAGTCTTCACGGATCTGCAATTCCGCATTCAACTCATCCAGAACATCTGCTCTCCAGGCAAAAGAGCGTTTTTCATCGTCTTTCTTGGTACTGATGCTTTTGCTGGAAGGATTAAAATTAATACTCATGGTGTTGTTATGCACCAGCACTTTACTGCTGCGACTGAAACTGCTTGAGCCGATCTTGCCATTATTAAAAGTAAAGCGGCTGGTTTCGGTTGCAGAGGCAATACCTCCGGCTTTTGCAGCAAAGACATAAGTCCAGTTATTGCCTGATTTGCTTAAAGTCCGCGTTGCAGAACCCATATTCTTGCCATTATAGCTAAATTGATAACTGGCTTGGAAAGGAGTCATGGCAAAAGCCTGGCTAGAAATAACAGTGAACAGTATTGCGCTGCTCAGACCCGTGGTCATCACTAAAATTTTGAATACAGTCTTCGCCATCAGTTATTTTCCTATATTGATTCAATTGGCAAAACATATCACTTATTGCACCCTTTATTATTTGGGCAAAATATGGAAATTGAAGGGATATTTCTGCCAAAAATGTATATTTCATGTAGTTTTATGGAACTTTTGTTCAAAAACTACGTTTGACATGATTTAAGAAGGATTTTTCTGTTTGATGGGGGTGACCCGGTTGTCATCCATCTTGTCTTCATCCCAGTTCTCTTCCTGATCTTGGGAAAGTTTTCTAAACAGGGCGGCCAGATTGACATTACCAATCACCACCAGTTCGGCTTCACGAAGTACTGCGTGATTCACATGAACTTTGCCCAAGGTATCAATGACCGATCGGCTTTTACCTAACCAGCGATTTAAATCTAGATAAAGCAAGTCATCGATGACTTTAATTACGCCCAGTTTTTCCAGAATCATTCCCAAAGGATCTTTATTCAAGATACGTTGATAGAAGAACAAGCCGAAACGCACGCCCAGTTTATACAGCATATTTGGATATTTGGCTTCAATCAGCTGAGTATCACTAATTTGCTCGAACACGATCAACTGGGTGGTTTTATTCAATTCCATCTGTACCAGTTTCAAATCAACCGATAAAGTGACAATCAGGCCTTTATAATCCAGTGTTGCATACAAACGCAGCCAGTCTTCGTGTAAATCTGCATGTAAGTCTTTTAATGCATCGACATTGTCTGTGACAAAGCGCTGAAAGGTTGCATTCAGGAAGACTTGCGATAAGGGAAATTCACGCTCATCTTCAATAAATCCTTCCGCCCTCTGATACACTTGGCGGATTCGGTTGGAAATATTGGAAATTAGCGTTTGCATACTGAAGCGTCCTGGCAACTTTATTTTTGACTCGGGATGTATCTTGTCGAATTGTATGAAAAATACAAGCGTTCATGCTTGAAGTTTAGCAAAATAAATAGCACCATTTTTATAGTTTTAGTTATGTAACGTTGAAGATTTGATGGATTTGGCATTTTAAAAAGATAAATGACGAATCCGTTTATTTTTAATCTTTCAAATACTTTTTTGGGGAGCTGAACTCAGTATTGAGTTTGGGCGAATGTGAAAAAACGATGATACTCATGTCTCTGGTCAGAACTTGGTGGAAAGATCCAGTGTTTAGCAGTGCGGTGCTTGCCGCAGGCATTCTGCATTTGATCGTGCTGACCCTGGAATTTGGTATGCCGCAAGATCGGGATACCAGTACCAAAGAAATCGCAGTCAGTTTGCGCCAGACTGATGAAAAAATTGAGCATGCTGATTTTCTCGCCCAAACGGACCAGCAGGGTTCCGGCCAGTTTAGAGAAGCTCATCGCATGTCGAGTGATATGCCATCGCCGTTAATGGAACAACATGCAGGCGAAGAGCTGCAAGAAAGTCTGGATATGCTGCAACAGCAACAGGAACTCAGTTTTGAAGAAAAAGTCCTGATGACCACCTTGAGCTGGCAAAAGCAGGCGGAAGAAAATCAGCGAAAAAAAATGCAGGAGCAATTACAGAGCCAGTTTCAGGCCAAAGCGGCCATGGTCGCCAGTCTGGAAGCGCAATATTTACAGCGTCAGCAAAATTTCAGTCGTCAGCAAAAAATTAAGACTGTAGATGGTATTCAGTCCAAGCAGGATGTTTCTGCCGCCTATCTGGAAAAGTTTCGCGAGAAAGTGGAGTTCTATGGGAACCGTTATTATCCGGAAGCAGCCAAACAACAGAATCTGGCAGGGGAAGTGCGGCTGATGGTGATCCTCAACCAGAATGGCGGGATTCGTGCCATTCGACTGATTGACAGTTCGGGACATGCCATGCTGGATGAAGCAGCCAAAGCTTCCGTGCGTAAGGCAGCGCCATTTGGTACTTTCGACAGTAAAATGAAAGAAATTTCCGAACTGCGAGTGATTCGTACCTGGCGTTTTGACCCGGCAGAAGCGGAGTTTGAAGTGCGTTAAAGTTGATATTTACCAAGACCTCTCCCTAACCCACTCCTAATAAGGAGAGGGAACTATATCTATAATGTTTAACAATCATAGGATTCTAATGAATGTTCTCCCTCCCTCTGGGAGGGAGTTAGAGGGAGGGCAACTTTCATTAAAAAAAGCGAGCCTTGGCCCGCTTTTTTTAATATTCAAATTTTAGTTCTGTTCCAGATAAGGATTTTCAAAACCCAGCTTGGCCAGAATCTCGATCTCAATGCCTTCCATTTCTTCTGCATCTTCATCTGAATTTTCATGATCATAGCCCATTAAGTGCAAGGTGCCATGAACCAGCATATGGGTAAAGTGAGTCAAAGGCGCTTTGCCCTGTTCACTCGCTTCACGTAATACCACCGGAATACAGATCACCAGATCACCAATGGGAAATGCATCCAGAAACTGCGCCATTTCATCTGGAAGCTCACTCGGGAAAGACAGTACATTGGTCGGTTTGTCCTTGTCTCGATATTCCAGATTAAGCTTATGACTTTCGTCATTGTCGACACAGGCAATTCCAATTTCGCAATCACTTTGAGTGCCAATATGACGTAAAGTGGTTTCTACAACTTTTTTAATATAGGCACGTTTCAGCACCAGTTCAGGCGACTGAAAGTCCTGTTGTAAGGAAAGACTAAGTTTCAACACAAATCCTTAAGTTTAAAGCTTAATGCTGTGCGTCTGCCGCAGCATCATTTTCAGCGATCAAGGCATCCTGACGTGCTTTACGTTCGGCACGTGCTTCAGCACTTAAACGCTGCTGTTCACTGTCCCAGCCTTCGTAGGCTTCGACAATTTTCTGTACCAGCTGATGACGTACCACATCACGCGAATGGAAACGGGTGATATGAATTTCAGGAATTTTATCAATCACACGCAAGGCATGTGACAGACCGGATTGCTGACCACGCGGTAAATCTACCTGAGTTACGTCGCCGGTAATCACGGCACGTGAACCAAAACCTAGGCGGGTCAGGAACATCTTCATCTGTTCTGGGGTGGTATTCTGCGCTTCATCCAGAATCACGAAAGAATGATTCAAGGTACGGCCACGCATATAAGCAAGCGGAGCCACTTCAATCACCTGACGTTCGATCAGCTTGGCCACTTTTTCAAAGCCAAGCATTTCATACAGCGCGTCATACAAGGGACGTAAATAAGGATCGATTTTCTGGGTTAAATCTCCCGGCAGGAAACCGAGTTTTTCACCGGCTTCAACCGCAGGACGAACCAGCAGAATGCGCTGGATTTCATTGCGCTCCAGCATATCCACTGCAGCTGCAACGGCAAGATAGGTTTTACCTGTACCGGCAGGGCCAATACCAAAAGAAATATCACTTTGCAGAATGCGCTGTACATAGCGTTTCTGGTTGGCACCACGCGGGTTGATCCGGCCTTTACGGGTTTGCAGCCAGACATTGTCCAGCCCCGTATGTTCCTGATCATCCAGATCTTGCTGAAGTTCACGGTCAGTCTGGCTGCCCTGAATCATCAGATGTAAAGTATCTGCACTAATCTGCTGACTATGTTCAGATTCTTCATGAAGACGTTGCAAGAGCATTTCGGCTCTCTCAACGGCATCGATTCCACCATCAATAATAAAACTTTCTCCACGATGGGAGATTTTGACGTCTAAACGTTGTTCAATTTGCTTCAAATGGCCGTTATAGGCACCTAACATGGCTTGTATACGGTCCATCGAAATTCCAGGAAAAGCTACTGTACGTCGAATCGCTGCAGTCAAGAGTGTTCCTTATGAAGTGTGCGTTATATGCTCTACATTACGCCACGTCAGGCTCAAGATTCAAGAGCTCACCGTAAACTAAATTCAAAGTTTTAATTTTGGTAATTTCAATCTCGGCAAAGCGGCCTACCCAGGCAGGGTCACCAATAAAGTTGACATAACGGGTATTGTCCGCCGTACCGACCAGAATATTCGGATCTTTATCAGAAACTTTTTCGATCAGTACACGCTGGATGGTCCCGAGCATGGCATCCGTCTTGTCAATGCTTGAACGCTTAATCCATTGCTGAACTTTGGCCAGACGTTCTTTTTTGATATCTTCAGAGATCGTATCTTCCAGTTCTGCCGCAGGCGTACCCGGACGTTTTGAATAGATGAAACTATAAGAATGGTCGAAATCCAGATCCTGAATAAACTGATAAGTCTCTTCAAAGTTTTCATCTGTTTCACCCGGGAAGCCAATGATAAAATCTGAAGATAGGTGCATGTCAGGGCGAACTGCACGTAACTTTTTAATCTTTTCGATATAGACATCAATGGTGTGGTTACGCTTCATCGCTTGTAACACATCATTGGAACCGCTTTGTACCGGCAGATGCAGATGTGAAACCATTTGTGGCAGGTCACGATAGCACTGGATCAGGTCATCATTAAATTCCAGGGGATGCGAGGTGGTATAGCGAATACGGCCAATACCCGGAATGTCTGCAACCAAACGCAGCAAATCGGCAAAAGTACAGATATTGCCTTCGAAGGTTTCACCCCGGTAGCCATTTACGTTCTGACCCAACAGCGAAATTTCACGCACGCCTTTTTCTGCCAGACCTGCAATTTCAGCCAGGACATCATCTAGTGGACGAGAAACTTCTTCACCACGCGTATACGGCACCACGCAGAAAGAACAGTATTTGGAACAGCCTTCCATGATCGAGACAAAAGCTTTATAGCCTTCAACACGCGGTTCTGGCAGAAAGTCGAATTTCTCGATATCGGGGAAGGAAATATCCACCAGTTTGATTTTTTCTTTTTTCGGCTTTTCGATCTGCTCAAAATGCTGATCCAGCATTTGCGGCAAACGGTGCAGGGTTTGTGGACCAAAAATCATATCGACATAATTGGCACGTTTCTGGATGTTGTCGCCTTCCTGAGACGCCACACAACCACCAACACCAATAATCAGATCAGGATTTTTATCTTTAAGCTTACGCCAGCGGCCTAGCTCGGAGAATACTTTCTCTTGGGCTTTTTCACGGATCGAGCAGGTATTCATCAGTAGAATATCGGCATCTTTAGGATCGGTGGTCAGCACATAGCCATGAGAATCGCCTAACAGGTCTGCCATACGGTGACTGTCGTACTCATTCATCTGACACCCTTGTGTTTCGATGTACAGTTTCTTGACTGAAGCATCGCTAACAGGGGTGTGCGCTGGCTGGGTAACAGTGTTTTCTGAGGCAGCTGGGGCACCATTCGGAATGAAGGTTTGAACCGTCATGTAGGCTCCTACAAGGTAATACGTTGAAAGAGTGAACGAATAGCCTGATTGATGCATCAAACAGGTGAATAAAAATTCAATTCACAGACTGAAATCTTGGAAAGGCGCATATTTTAGCAGGAAAGTCGCTTAAACTTATAGCCCAAATTAACTGTGGAAAAATATTGATTTATGGGCAAAAATTGTCTGTAGATTAATATTGCTTAATCATAAGGTTACATAACTGAACAATAGAGTTGGTTATAATCTTCAAACTAGCTCTTATGATATGCAACATGGGCAAAGCATAAAATCGATGATAGAAGGCAAAGGGATGTTGAAACACACTAAAACTATGTATAAATACTATAAATTAATTACTTTAAGTGTGGCATGTATCTGTTCAGCGAGTACACAGGCAGCAGAAGAACAATTTAATGATGCCTTGCGTGCAGCCAATGCAGGTAATACTGAACTGTTACAGCAATATCGTCTGTCTATGCAGAATGATGCCTTGGGCTATTATCCGGAATACTGGATTTTAAACCAGAATCTTGCCATGCAGCCTGTTAGCCAGATTATCAGTTTTGCCCAGCGTTACCCTCAATCCGCCATGGCTGAAAAGCTGGCAGCAGACTATGTCGAAGAAAAGGTAAAAATGGCAGACTTTAGTACTGCTCAACCGGTATTGCCTTATGTAACCAATGCTGATCCTGCCGAAGCCTGTGCAGTGGCACAAGTGCGCGCCAAAGCTGGCGATGAACTGGTCTATGCTGAATTTAAAGAGGTCTGGCTGACGACGAATAACCAACCGGATTCTTGTACCGGTCTTGGCCGGATGATGCTTTCCAGTCCACTCATGACAGCAGAAGACCGTCAGCAGCGACTCTGGGGACAACTTCGTGCCGGACAGTCAGGTCAGGCCATTGCGACAGCGCAAGGCATTGGCCTGAATTTGTCATTGGCACAATTGAACTCGATTCAGGCCAATCCCACCAGTTATTTGTGGTCTGCACCTAAAAGCAGTGCTGCCGAACATGCCTATCTGATCTATGCACTGGGTCGTCTGGCAGATACTGATCTGGACTCGGCCTTATCCATTGTCAAACGTACCGCAGAAGGCACACCTGCATCTGTACAACGCGCCTTATATCGTGCTGTCGGTTATATCGGTGGTACCACAGTCATGAAAAACAACTTCAACCGTGAAGTGTTAAATGCGCTAGATGCCAGCTATGGCCTGCCATTTAGCCCGGAAGAAGCCGAAATTTATGCACGTCAGGCCATCCGTTTTAGTGCTTGGGAAAGCCTGATTCGTGCCATTGATAGCATGAGTGTTAACCAAAAGCAGGAAGACCGTTGGCAATATTGGCTGGCGCGTGCCAGCGAACAACGTACTGATCGTGCTTCCAAACAGGCAGCAGAAAGTATTTATCGTAAGCTGGCGACCGGAGATGACTATCACAATCTTCTGGCACGCGACAAGCTGGGGCAGGTGACTGCGAGTACACCAAATCCAGCGCAGCCATCCAATCAGGCTATGCAGCGCTTGAATCAGGATATTCATTTCCGCCGTGCTTTCACCTTACGTAATATCAGCGCCCCGGAGAACTATATTAACCGGGAATGGAACTGGGCAGTGCGTCAGGCTTATCTAAAGAAGGATGATGACCTGTTGCTGGCCGCGGCAAAACGTGCCATGGATATGGGCTGGTATGATCGTGCCATTTATGCCGCTGACCGTACCGCGAACAAACATAATTATAACTATCGTTATCCAATGCCACATCAGAATTACGTGGTCAGCCATAGTCGCAATGCGGGGATTGATCCGGCCTGGGCCTATGGTTTGATGCGTCAAGAAAGTCGTTTCAATACCGTCGCACGTTCACATGTCGGGGCGGGTGGTCTAATGCAGATTATGCCGGATACGGCCAAGTTGGTGGCGCGTCAAATGGGTGAGGCTTATAATCCGGCAGCACTCACCGATATGAATACCAATATTCGCTACGGAACATTCTATTTATCTACCATTCAGCGTCAGCTCAGCAATAGTCCAGTTCTGGCAACAGCAGGCTATAATGCCGGACCAAACCGTGCCCGCCGCTGGCAGCCAGAATTTCAGGGAATGGCCGCAGATCAATATACTGAAAGTATTCCTTTACTTGAAACCCGAGATTATGTGAAACATGTCATGACCAATGCCACGCATTACGGTATCTTGTTAGGACAGGGGGCACAGTCAGTGGGTAAACGCATGCAACTGATACCATTACGTAATACACAATAAAATTAAAATTATTGGGGAATGGTAATTTATTCATGAAAATAATGAAGGATCGTCGAGTCTGGGCTGGATCGGTTACGCTTGTGGTTTTGGCCAGTAGTCCGGCAGCGTTTGCTACGCCGACAGACTATGTCATGGATGTACAAATGGTCCCGGCCCTATGTAGCCTGTACCGTGAATATGCCAAGAAACGAAAATGTCTGGAAGGTTATTCGCTGAATATCTCCGGCTTATATCCTCAGACCACATCACAAAATTGTACGACCAATAGCTCTGCGAAACTGTCACCACTGCAGTCCAAGGTAGTGGCCAGGATCATGCCGGATGACAATACCCGGACAATTTTATGGCGCAATATCGGTGGCTGCGTGCCGATGAATGCCAGTCAGTATTTCCGGACGATTATCAATTATGCAGATCGTCTGAAAGTGCCTGCGGAACTGACGGAACAGGAAAATATCACGATTTCTGTCGATACATTGCGAGCCAAATTCCTGAAAATTAATCCGCAATTACCGGGCAATGCCTTGCGATTCAACTGCCAGCAGACCCAGTCAGCTAGCGTGCTTACCTCGATCAAGGTCTGTTATCGCCCCAATGGCAATTACAAATCCTGTCCTGCCAACATTATTAATACATGCCCAAAAACTGTCACAATAAAAGGAACATACTGAGCTTTTTTGCCGATTTAATTTATATTTCCTATCAGACTTTAGGTGAAATCCGTCCTCTTTTATATGCATCTGGCAAAGGATTGGAGTACAATCTTTCGCGTTTACGATTATTAGATTAAATACTAACTATTTAATCGCATTGAATATCCTCAATTGGAGATAATTAGATGAAGCAAGCAGTTCGTGTTGCCGTTACTGGCGCTGCAGGTCAAATTGGTTACAGCCTATTATTCCGTATCGCAAGCGGCGAAATGCTAGGTAAAGATCAACCAGTGATTTTGCAATTGCTCGAAGTTCCTTTTGAGAAAGCTCAACAAGCGCTTAAAGGCGTAATGATGGAGCTTCAAGATTGTGCATTCCCATTACTAGAAGACATGATCGGTACTGATGATCCTAAAGTTGCATTTAAAGATGCTGACTATGCGTTATTAGTTGGTTCACGTCCACGTGGTCCAGGTATGGAACGTGCTGACCTGCTTAAAGTGAACGGTGAAATCTTCATCGGTCAAGGTCAAGCATTGAACGAAGTTGCAAGCCGTGACGTTAAAGTTCTAGTTGTTGGTAACCCTGCAAACACGAATGCTTACATCGCAATGAAATCTGCTCCAGATCTTCCAGCGAAAAACTTCACTGCAATGTTACGTCTTGACCACAACCGTGCTGCATCTCAAATTGCTGCTAAAACTGGTAAAGCGGTTAAAGACATCAAAAATCTTACAGTTTGGGGTAACCACTCTCCAACCATGTATGCCGACTACCGTTTTGCAACAATTAACGGCGAAAGCGTTAAAGACATGATCAACGACCAAGAATGGAATGCAAATACATTCCTTCCGACTGTTGGTAAACGTGGTGCTGCGATTATCGAAGCACGTGGTTTGTCTTCTGCTGCTTCTGCTGCTAACGCTGCAATCGACCATATGCGCGATTGGGCTCTTGGTACAAACGGCGAATGGGTAACTATGGGTATTCCTTCTGACGGTTCTTACGGTATTCCTGAAGGCGTAATGTTCGGTTTCCCTGTAACGACTGAAAACGGTGAATACAAAATCGTTCAAGGTCTAGAAATCGACGAATTTAGTCAAGAGCGTATCAACTTCACGTTGAATGAACTTGAAGAAGAGCGCGCAGCAATTGCTGATATGCTTAAATAATTTGATCTTCTTAGATTAAGTTGAAGAAAAGCACTCCATTTGGGGTGCTTTTTTTATGTCACTCACTTTATCAACAAAAAATAACAAGCTGTGAAGGAGAGACAACTGAGTTTTCGCTATGAGCCATCTAAGGTAGAGACAAGATTATAGATAAAAAACAATGGAGGTTCAGATGTTAGAACAACGCGCCACCTTCGAACTTTTCTTTGAACAATTGGGTCTGGATTCGAGTCCGGAAGCGATTGATGAGTTTATTAATACGCATCAAATCGGTATGGATGTGCCCCTGCATAAAGCTCCTTTTTGGAGTAAATCACAGCATGACTTTCTGATCAGTCACTGGAAGAAAGATGATGACTGGGCCATTTTTGTTGATGTATTGAATGAACAATTACATATTGAGGCAGAGGGTTCAGGTTCCTGTGACATACCCGGCCATAAATCAACCTAAGAATTCCAATATCAACACGCTCATAATTTAACGCTACGATGGAGGCTCTTTATGCTTACGGAACAACAGTTAACTTTAGAATTATTATTTGAACAATTGGGTTTGCCTTCTGATGAAGCCTCAATTACTCAATTTACCCATACCCATCAATTGCCATCTGAAGTGGCATTACCGGATGCTGAATTCTGGAGTGAGGGACAAAGTGCCTTCCTGCGTGAACATTGGCACCAAGATGATGAATGGATTGTCATTATTGACAAGTTAAATCAGCTTTTACATGTGGAAAGCGACAAACAAAGCGTTTAAATGCATTCATACAAAAAGAAACAACAAACCTAGTCAAAGGACTAGGTTTTTTTTGTCTTATCTTATAAGTTAGATCTATAAATAATTACAATTTATCTGATATAAGGAGGGCGCGATGCTCGCAAAGAACCAACCATCCTTAGAGCTCTTGTTTTCTCAGCTCGGTCTCGCCAATAGTCCTGCGGCTATTGAATTGTATGTACGCACCCATCAACTGCCAGCAGGGCTGTCCTTGCATGATGCGCCATTCTGGAATAAAGCCCAGCGTTCTTTATTGATTAGCCATTTGGTACAAGATGATGATTGGGCAATTTGGGTCGATGAACTGAATCAGCAACTGCACATGGACGCTTATAGACGTCAACCTGCTTGATCATTTTTCCTATATTTTTCTGATATTTAAAATAAGATGATATAGCTTGTATTAAAAAACGCCTCATTTGAGGCGTTTTTGTTCTTTGGCTTAATGCATTTTGCTTTTTAATATTTTGTTAAACCATTCGTGCTGACGATAATCATTAAATGCATGATGCTGCTGTAATAATTCCAGCTCAAATTCGGCAGTGGTGGTGTACTTACCTAACCAGTGGCGGGTCAGGGCCGGCTCATTTTTACTGGCACTGGCATAGGCCAGAAAGAAATAAATGTCCCCATGTTCATAACTGGCCATTGGCTTTAAAATTTGCTGAGTAATCAGGGCGAAATGGTGCTCTTTGGTCAATTCAAAAAACATCATATAAGCCTTGGCCAGATGCAAAGATAGGTTGATATACATGCGCAGCGGCATTTCTTCAAATTCTACCCGGCCTTGTTCCAGCAACACTACGGCTTCTTGCAGGAAATGTCGCTGTTCCTGACGCAGTTCACTTAAAGTCACCAGCTGTAAACGAAGATCAGCACGTTCAAGCGTTAATTCCGGCGTATTGCCTTTTAAATACAATTGGTCAGTTTCACCCAGACGTTGAATAATCTGTTTGGTCGTTAATCGCATCAACGCAATCCTCATTTCTCAATAATGGCTATATGAGGTTAAAAATTAAAATTTAAAGCGGCAGCGTGTCTTAGAGTAGTGAGGTATCACTTCTTAGCCAGGCGGTAATGGATAGGCGTTGCTGTTTAGAGATTAAAACTTCATGTAATAAATCGCTCTGGAACAGCGCCATTCGGTTTGGTTTTGGCTGGATAATATGCCACTGGCCATGTTTGTCCTGCAGGCGTAGTTCACCGCCCCAGTCCGTCTGCCATTGTCCATGTAAATAATACACACTGGAAATCATCCGGCCATTTTTATCTTGAGGATTGTCGCGGTGCAGGGTATAGAACTCACCCGCGTGATAGCAAGCGAAATGTGCTTCGACATCTTTGATGCCTAAATAAAACGCGCGGTTTAAAATTTGGGAAAATTGTTGAAGTGTTTGGATGTGTAGGTGGGAAATTTGAAATTCAGGTTGTAACCAAAGAATATGATCACTACGGATGTTGTTAACTACACCATTTTGAATGGCTGCATTACGAAATTCGTTTAAGTGGCTTAAGCATTCTTGGCTCACTGCATGTTGATATTCGCTAGAGTAAGCATCGTCAACAATACTAAAGCCATGTTGATCTAAATCATCTAAGATTTGATCAACATTCCAATCCCCTGGGATGATAACTGCTTCCATTTTTTCAATTCTCGATAGTGTGGTAAAAAAAGGTCCGCTATTTTAGTTCAATAATCGTTTCTGAACGAAATAGTTTTTCATGTTAAAATAGCAATTGATCTTAGGAATAATTGAAACATGAATTACCGTCACTCTTACCACGCAGGCAACTTTGCCGATGTCATGAAGCACGTTTTATTGCTTCAGTTGTTGACTCGACTGAATGCAAAAGACAAACCTTATCGCTATGTAGATACACATGGTGGTGCAGGTAAATATGATTTGTCGACTGCTGAAGCGCAAAAATCAGGTGAGTTTTTAAACGGTATTCATCGTCTTATTAAGCTGGATGATTCGATCAGGCGTAATGCACCTGAAGGCGTACAACAATACTTGAAAATTGTTGAAAACATGCGTGAAAACTTTGGTAAGGGTGCTTATCCGGGTTCGCCGTGGTTTGCGCTAGAAGGCATGCGTGAAATTGATAAAGCGACCATTTTTGAAATGCAGCGTGATGTATTCCAGCAACTTCGTCATAATATTTTTGACAAGCGTGCCGGTTTGCATGAGCGTGATGCATATGAAGGTCTGTTGGCAGTCATTCCGCCAAAAGAAAAACGTGGTCTGGTGATGATCGATCCGCCATATGAACTGGAACGTAAAGATTTCCCGCAGTTGGTCGAACTGCTGGTTGCTGCGTATAAGAAATGGCCGACAGGTGTATTTGCCGTTTGGTATCCAATTAAAGACCGTGCCATGATTGAACGTTTTGAGAAGAAAATGTTTAAGACCGGTATCCGCCGTCAACTGGTGTGTGAAGTCTGTGTATGGCCGGATGATACCCCAGTAGGCCTGAACGGTTGTGGTTTGCTGGTGATTAACCCACCTTGGAAATTCTCTGAAGATGCTGATGAAGCACTACAGTGGTTATTCCCGCATCTTCGCATGAGTGAAAACGGTGGTCACGCTGCAGTTCGTTGGTTAGTGGGCGAATAATTTTTTCAAAGATCAGGTCATAGCTAGGATCGACAAGAATGACAAATATAAGCAAACCGGAACGTGACTCTTCAACTGAAGTGCCTTTCGATGGCATCACCTTTGAGGTAGAAGAAGAGGAGCATACCCAGGAAGGGCAAAAAGTTAAGCGTCGAGGCATCTATCTATGGCCGAACCTGATTACAACGGCAGCGTTGTTGTCAGGTTTCTACTCGATTATTGCCAGTATGAATGGTGATTTTCAGCAAGCGATTTATGCGATTTTTATTGCGGCATTACTGGATGGACTGGATGGACGTGTGGCACGTGCGATTGGTGCACAAAGTCCGTTCGGTGAACAATTTGACTCGCTTTCTGACATGCTGGCTTTTGGCGTAGCTCCCGCTATTTTGATGTATAGCTGGGGCTTGAGTGATTTGGGCCGTATTGGTCTGGCGGCTTGTTTTGTTTATACCGCATGTGCTGCGTTCCGTCTGGCACGCTTCAATGTACAGATTGGTGTGGTCGACAAACGTTATTTTATTGGTGTCGCAAGTCCTCTGGCTGCCATCATGATTGTGTCACTGGTCTGGGTCGGTCTGGATTTTCCAGAAATCTTTGATATTCGTGAACCTTCTCTTCAGGTCATTAATGCAGTGGTCATCATTGCGGTAGGCTTGTTGATGATTTCCAATATCAAATACTATTCATTTAAAACTGTAGAACGTAAACGGGTTCCATTTTTTGTCCTACCAATTGCCGTATTCGTCTTTGCAGCGATGACTTATAATATTCCTGTCGGCATTCTGGTCATTTCTATTCTCTATGCCTTGTCTGGTTTTGTAACCACCTTTATGGCAAAAAGATCGAGTACATTATAAAAAGATAAGGAGTCTGAGATGCGGTTTCTTCAAGATTTTTTAGATCGTTCGAAACAGCTGAATCAGACTCCTACTGTTTCGCGCCATCCCGCCTATCATGGCCCCACCTCAAAATATAAAATTATTCATCAGGGTTTGATGATCCCCGGGCTTCCGGCACCCCTCTATTATTTAAACTTTCTGAGTATTATCGGGCAACCCAATGCACCCATGCTGGCAAACCCGAGTGCAATCGAAACCACAGCCTTAGACACCGCTACCGTGATTTGCAGTTCGAGCCCACATATGGTGGGACAATTGCATCACTATTCGGTCAAGCAGGACTGTCATTTTAGATCAGGTCTGTTTCAGTTTCTGGATCGTGAGCAATTGAGCGGAAGTTTTCCAAATTTTCGTTTGCAGCGTTCTGACTCGGAACTCAGTTTTGATTTAAATATTCAAACCACTCAACTGATTTCTCATTTTACCCAAATGCGGTTTTCCTTGGCAGATCACTGGTCTTTGCTATGTGATTGTCAGGGAACGGTGAACTATAAAGCGCAGCAATATACGATCGATGGTCTTGGAAGCTTTGAATACGCGCGGAGTTTTAACTTTCCTTATCTACCTTTGGCCTTCCTGACTTATCAAATTATTAATCTCAGTGAAAACAGGCAACTGTTGTTGGCGCAGATTCGGGATGGTTTTAATCGTATTGTTCAGTCGCGGATATATCTCCGTGATTTAAAAAACATGCGGACCCAAATGTTCGATCGCAAAGTTTATTTTAAAGTTCATCGTGTTTATCCGCGTGTCACGACACCTAATGGGCAGAGTATGTATTTGCCGCGCGAATTTGAATGGTGTTATGAAAATGCAGAGGGTACTTGTATCTGGGTACAAGGGCAAAGTCGTGGAGATTTTAAATTTGGCCTGGCAGCGGGCTATGTAGGAAGTTTTAGTTATCAAGTGAAAATAAATGAAGAAACTGAAAATGGGGAAGGAGGTTATTGTGAATACATAGATTGCCGGCCTTTACGCTTTCAAGAACAGAATAAAACTGAAAAAAGATTAAGTCATTTATCCAATTCAGTCCCTTTACTGCTCAAGAAATGAAGAAAAGTGCGATTTTTGTAGAATAAATAAACAGTCGTGATATTTTTGCTGAATTATTTAAAAATAGGGGTTGCAAGGGCTCTGAAATGCTGTAGAATGCACATCCATCGGCGGTGATGAAGATTAAAACTTCTGATAAAACAGTG